>DATCWU010000168.1:0-9280 GCA_036566165.1 Rhodanobacter sp.
TGGACGGGTTCCGGAGTGCAATGGGCAGCTCGACCCGATGGGGCGAATGCGGTGTTCAGGAGCGGGTGGTTGGGGCCATGCTCAGGTAATGGATGCCGCTGGGTATACTGCGAACCATCGCTGATCGGAGCATCACGTGAAGCCGCGCCAGCTGTTGATTGCCATCGTCGCCTTTGGAATAGCCGCCATGAGTCAAGCCGCCGTCACGCCGGTGTTGGTGATTCATGGTGGCGCCGGAGTGGTCAAGCAGGACATGACACCGGCGAAGGAAAAGGCCGTGCGTGCGGCACTGGCGCTGGCATTGCAAACCGGTTACGCGCAACTCAAGGCTGGCAAGTCCGCGCTGGACGCGGTCACGGCGGCAATTACCGTGCTGGAAGACGATCCGGATTTCAATGCCGGCAAGGGTGCCGTGTTCACCCACGATGGCCGGAACGAACTTGATGCCGCGATCATGGACGGCAACACCTTGCGTGCCGGTGCGGTCGCGGGCGTGCAGCACATCAGGAATCCGATCCTGCTTGCCCGTGCGGTCATGGAGCAGTCACCACATGTGATGCTGGCCGGTGCAGGTGCGGAAGCGTTTGCCCAGAGCATTGGCATGCCGCTGGTTGATCCATCGTATTTCCGCACGGAGGAACGCTGGCAACAATTGCAAAAGGCGTTGCAGGAGGACGCAGCGAACCAACCGCATGCAGACGTCGAAACGGCCAAACATTTCGGCACGGTGGGGGCGGTGGCGCTGGATGCCAGCGGTAACCTCGCCGCCGGCACATCCACGGGCGGGATGACGGACAAACGCTGGGACCGGATTGGCGACAGTCCGATCATCGGTGCCGGTACCTACGCCAACAGTGGCTGCGCCGTGTCCGGTACCGGTTGGGGCGAGTACTACATCCGCACGGTGGCCGCGCATGCCATCTGCATGCGGGTGACGCAAATGCGCATACCGCTGAAGCGCGCGGCAGCGGTGGTGATCAACCAGGAAATCCCGGCCTTGGGCGGCAACGGTGGTGCCATTGCACTGGACGCCACGGGCCATGTCGCGATGCCATTCAACACCGATGGCATGTTCCGCGGCTGGATGGGGGCCGATGGCATCGCCCACGTGGCGATTTATGGTGATGAGGACGACGGTACGGTGGAGTTGCCGGCGCCAGCACCAGCGGATAGCTCCGAGCAACCCTGACGAGCTTTGCGGCTCAGTCTGCCAGGACCGCTGACGCGAACCCGGGTGTCGTCGGTTTTGGCAACACCCGCGGGCTTTCCCGCCCACTTGAAGTCGCCGCTGCGTAGGGCGGGCAGTGCCCGCCCAACAACAGCAAAATCAACCCGGGATTGTCAGTGTCACGCTGCGTTGGGCGGGTCTACCGGAGCTTTTTCAGCTGCGCCGGCGTGAGTTCACCGCTGACGCCGACGCGGGTGCCGTCGGCGCGGATCAGCAACACCCGTGGGGTTTCACCACCCCATTTCGGATCGAGCAAAAAGTTGAGGCGATCCGGCGTCGCCTCGGCGTAGGCACGCGCCGGGTACGTGGCAACGCCAGCCTGGCGCAGCCGGGTCATGATCGCCGCGCGCTGCTCGATGCTGTCGGTGGCCACGGTGACCAGTTCGAAATCCTGCGGGTGGGCACGCTGCAGTGCGGCGAGCGCCTCGAGGTTGGGTTCGCAGTATGTGCAATCGAGTGACCACAGCGCGATCAGGCGTGCACCGTGCGCCGGAGGCTGCACCAGTGGCGCAATGTCTTGCGCGCGCAACACTTGCAGCGATGCGGGTTGGGCTGGTGCGGCGCGCAGCGCGGTGGCTTGCGTGGCAGCCGCGCGTGGCCCGTCCGCCAGCGGGGACCTGGCGCTGGCCGTGTACGGCAGCAGCAAACCGGCAACGAGGAGCAGGACGTATTTCATCATTTGCTCGCGGTGGGAACCAGGCGAAAACCAGCAGCGGTGTTCCAGGCCACAAACGCCTGGGCACCCTTGACCAGCAATTGTGGTGACCCTGCCGCCGGGTTGCTGCGGGCGATTTCAGTCGGCACACCAAAGTGTCGGCCGCCGTCGCTGGAGCGCCGCAACATCAACGCGTAGCCCGCCGTGCCCACCTGATTCCAGACTACCCACACGGTATGCCCGTGTACCGCGACATCGGCGTGGCTCGCGCCAGCGGTGGCAATGGCCAGTTGGTGTCGTGGCGCGTGGCCGGGAGCAAGCTGGCCGTACCAGATCGTGGGTTCGTCACTTGCCTCGAACCACACGGCGTGACGCGTGCCGTCGTTGCCAATGGCCAGGCCGGGGCCGTGACGCGGGCAGGCAGCAATCTGCCACTGGTTGAAAGTGGCGCGTTCGACCTTGCTGGCCTGGCCATCCGTACGTAGCACCGCGTAGGCGTGGTCGCGGAAGTTGTCACCGTAAATTTCGCGGAAGAACGCGGCAACAGCGCCGTCCGCTGTCCGCGTCAGCACGATGCGGCAGCATTCACAACTCTGGTCGACCAGCTTGCGTTCCGGCACAAAGGTGGCACCACCGTCGGTGGACCAGTTGTAGTACACCGCCGCGCCGAGATATGGCTTGCCCTGCGCGGTCGCGGCTTGCTCATCGCGCTTGTCGATCCAGGCCGTCACGATGCGACCGCTGCCATCCACTGCCAGGGCGTCGAAGCTGTGCGTGATTTCGGCGTGATCACGGTGCACGGTGAGCGGCGGGCTGAAGTGCGCGCCATGGTCGAGCGAGCGGGCGAAGCGTACGAAGCCGGTCCAAGGCTTTTCCCGTGGCTGCGACCAGCTCACATAGATTTCGTCATGCGGACCGAACGCGATCTTCGGGCGATTCTCGCCGCTGGTGTAGATGGGTTCGGCTTGTGGATTGACGATGACGGGTGCGCCCAGCGTGACACCGTTGTCAGTCGACTGGCGCACACGGATGTGGTTGTCCAGCGCATCCACCACCCACAGCGTGCCGTGACTGTCGAACGCCGCGCTGGCGCCGAGTGCCGATGCCTTGTGCATGTGCATCGACATGCCGTCGTGCGCCAGCAAGGCAGTGGCAAACAAACACAGACAGATGGTCAACAGCTGACGCACGGCGTTTTCCCGGATGAAACCTGGGCCCCATCCATGCGGGTTGCGCACCGCATGGTCACCAGTGTCTCCAGAGTAGCGCACCGTGTCATGGGCGACCAGTACGGGGGCTGGAACCCCGGAGACTGGCGCCGGCGGGTGACCGGTGTCCACGACAGCGCCCCGGGCGCTGGTTGCTTACGGCTCGAGGTCGGGTCGTTCGCGTACCGGGTGCTTGTTCAACTTGCGTTGCAGTGTGCGCCGGTGCATGCCCAGACGCCGTGCGGTCTCGGAGATGTTGCCATCGCATTCGGTCAGGATGCGCTGGATGTGCTCCCATTCCAGCCGGCGCAAGGCCAGCGGCTGCTCGGGCGCTTCCGGTGGCTCGTCGCCGTCGTCGTCGCCATCGAGCAGTGCGCGCACCACGGCGTCGGCGTCCACCGGTTTGGCCAGGTAATCGTGGGCACCGCGCTTGATGGCTTCCACGGCCGTGGCGATGGAGGCGTAGCCGGTGAGCAACAAAATGCGTACGTCGGGTACCAGGGTGTGCAGCTCGGGGATCAGGCGCAGGCCGTTTTCCTCGCCGAGCTTCAGATCCAGCACGCAGTAGCGCGGTTTGTGCTGCCGCGCGAGCGCAAGCGCTTCGGTCAGCGTATTGGCGGTGATGACGTGGAACCCGCGTGAACCCAGCGCGCGCGCCAGAACCTGCACGAAGGTGGTGTCGTCATCGACCAGCAGCAAAGGGCGGATATTGTCGCCCCCGGGCAATTCGGTCATTGCGGTGTGTCCTGTATCTGGAAGCTGCATTCTGGCTGGAAGTGGCCTGCTGTGTACGCCGGCCATAGCCGGTGGTACTCATTTTTCCATGATCATTGCCAGCGGCAGGCGCAGGCAGACATCGGCGCCGTGCACACTGTTGCGCGCGATCAGTTCGCCGTTCAAGCGCTCGGCGGTGGCATCGGCCAGCGCCAGCCCGATACCCAGTCCCGTCTGTTTGCCGGATTGGCCCAGTGTGCCTGGCCGATTGTCACTGCCAAAGCCGGGGCCGGAGTCGCGCACGCTCAGTTGCAGCCAGCCGGCCGCTGCGCTGATGTCCAGGGCCACGGCGTGCGAGCCCCGGGTGGCTGACGCGTCGGCCGCGTTGTTGAGCAGGTTGAGCAGGGCGTGGCGCAGACCGGGCGGGGTGCGCAACACGATGGCCGCGAGTTGTGGATCCAGTGCAAGGGTCAGCTCGGCCTCCGGCCGCAGCAGCTGAAAGCGCTCCACGCAACCGTGTACGAACTGTCCCAGATCGATGCGCTGCACTTCCTGTGAAAGCTGCGCCTTGCCGAATGCCACCATCTCGCGCAGGATCGCGCGGCAGCGGTCAACCTGGCCTTCCAGCAGGGTCAGATCCTCGACCAGCGCGGTATCGTCCTTGCGCTCACGCCGCAGTTCGGGCAGCAGGGTGCGTATGGTCGACAGTGGCGTGTTGAGTTCGTGCGCGGCGCCTGCCGCCTGGGTGGCGATGGCCAGGATGCCTTCGTCGCGCAACGCCCGTTCGCGTACCCGCTGCACCTCCAGTTGTTGCCTGCGCAGCGCGTGGGCGAGGCGATTGACGAAGAAACCGAGCAGTACGGCGCAGATGACAAAATTCACCGCCACACCGGTCATGTGTACCGAGAAGCCGCCGGACAGAAGCTCGGCGTGCAGCGGGATACGCAGTGGCACGTACCAGAACAGCAACACCAGGTAGGCGATGCTGGCAGCGGTTGATACGGCCAGGATCGCACGCGCGGACAATGCCGCTGCACTCAACGCGATCGGGACCAGCAGCAAGGTAATGAACGGGTTGTTGGCGCCGCCAGTGAGGTACAGCAGATAGCCCAGCACCAGCGTATCCACGCCAATGTGCGCGACGGTTTCCCATTCGCGCACGGGCCACGGCTGGTGCAGCCGCCATGCGGCAAATACGGCGAATACGGCAAGCAGCCCGATACCCAGCAGCAGCTCCAGCAACGGAATCGGCAAGTGCATCCAGCCGGCGCACACCAGCACGGCGACGCTCTGGCCCGCGATCGCGCACAGGCGCAACCAGGCCAAGGTGTGCGTCAGCGCGTAAGTCCCGAGTTGTTGGCGTGATGCGGCGGTCGGCATTCGCCTACTTTAGTCGAAACGCGCTGGGACTCGACGCGACCGCGCCCCGCTGCTAAGCGCGGCAGGGCGTGGCGGCCGGCTTACTTATTGCTCGGCGCGCACCGTCGGCAGTGGCACCTGCCCATTGGCGTGTGCGGCCGAAAGTTTTTTCATCAGCGGCAATACGGCAACGGCAATCACTGTGCACACCACCCCGGCCACGCCGAGCCAGAAGAACAGATTGGTGTAAATCTGCATGGTGGCCATGCGCGCACTGTCGCTGAACGTGGTGAGCACCTGCTGTGATGTCGCCGGCAGGCTGCCGTACTCCGGCGCATTCACCGCAGTCAGTATGCCGCGCAACTGGTTGGCATCCTGGACTGGCAACACGCCGATCCACTGGCGGAAGTCTTCGATCTGCATCTGCAGCGCTTGCGGAAACAGCGCACTGACCTGCTCGATGCCATTGATGTGCGCCACCCTGGACAAATCAGCCAGCTTGTTGGGAATGCTGGCGAAGTTCGCCACCACGCCACCGAGATATTGCGATACACCGGAGGCGACGTAGTAGGCGCCCATCATGAAACCACCCATGCGTGCCGGTACGTAGCGCGCAATCATCGCCAGGCCCAGGCCGCTGACCAGCAGCTCGCCCAGCGAGCTGAAGGCGTAACCCCAGATCATCACCCATGATGACGTCTTGCCATCCACCGCAAAGTGTCCGGCGGCACCGTAGATGAAGAAACCGATCGCGACCATCGCAAAGCCGAGCGCGAACTTGGCGGCAATGGACAGGTCCTTCCCGTTCCGCCCCGCGCGGGTGTACATCCACGCCAGGATCGGGCTCAGCAGCATGATCCAGATCGGGTTCAGCGCCTGGTACTGCGCCGGCGACCAGGTGAACAGCTGCATGCCGAACAGGGTCTGGTTCCATTCCACGTTGCGCAGCGCAAACAGCGCGAGTGACGTGGACATCTGCTGGTAGAACACAAAGAAGAAGATCGTCTGCACCACCAGCACCAGCGCGGCAATCAAGCCTGCGCGCTCGACTTTCATGCTGTGGGTGATCAGGTAAATGAAAATGCCCAGCAGCACCACGCCGGCGGTATACACAAACACGAGGGCCACTGTTTCGTACTGCAGCACGATGGCCGAACCCACCACGCACAGCGCGCCGATCACCAGCACACCGAGCAGGTGGCCGATGTTGAGCGGCCGGTCGTCCGGCTCCGAACCGATGCGCGACATGGCCTTGCGCATGAAGTAGTAGTTGGTCAGGCCGATGCCCAGACCAATGCAGCACGCGGCAAACGCCACGTGCCAACCAAGGTTGTTGCCGTAATGCAGGTTGACGTAATCCTTGACCCACGGCGTCAACAGCATCGAGATCGTCGAGCCAATGTTGACCGCCATGTAATAGATGGTGAACGCGCTGTCGATGCGCGAGTCATCGCCCTCGTAGATCTTGCGTACCAGATTGCCTGCGTTTGGCTTGAACAAGCCGTTGCCGACCACGATCACGCCCAGCGCGCCAAACAGTGCCCAGGTGCTTTCCGTCGGCACGGCCATCAGCGCGTAGCCGACGCCCAACACCATCGCGCCCAGCAGCATCGTGCGCCGCGTGCCCAGTACCTTGTCGCCGACCCAACCGCCGATGGCGGGTGCCACATAGATCAATGCGGCGGCAGCGCTCCACACCAGGTTCGCCCGTTCATCGGCAAAGCCGAGGCGCTGCACCATGTAATACACGATGAGCGCTTGCATGCCGTAATAGCCGAAGCGCTCCCACATTTCGATGAGGAAGACGGTGCTGAACGAACGATTTTGCGAGATCGCTGGGTGCTGCGTGGCCATGGATTCCCCTTGCACATGATCGATGAGCGTGACAGCGCGTTGGCACTGCCCCGATGCAGCGACCCTGAATGGGCCACAACCGACGCAGATTAACTGATTCGCCCCCAGTGTGTAGCTGCACCGCCGCATGGCGGGAGCGGGTCGGGCACCCGATTTCGGCTGCGGGTTGGCCCCGGTTGCCATGATTTGTGGCCCGCGCCGGCACAGGGGCTTGTGGCATCATGCGACGCTTGGGTAGCCGTGTGAATGAGGTACTTTTCGCGTGCCGATTTCCGGATTCTCGTCAAGCGAACCTGGCGTGTCGGCCCGGAGTGGCGTCCGCCGGGAACCGCACCCCCACGCCTGAATGGAGCACGTGCATGTCAGCTGAAGGTTTCCGCGGCCCCAGGCAAATCTGGGGTGCCCTGCGATGGTCGCTGCAGGGACTCAAGGCGGCATGGCGACATGAGGCATCGTTCCGGCTGGAAGCCTGTCTGGCGCTGGTGCTGGTACCGCTCGGCCTGTGGCTGGGCCACGGGCCACTGGAGCAGCTCGCGTTGGTGTTTCCCGCCTTGCTGGTATTGTCGGCCGAACTGCTCAACTCGGCGCTTGAAGCGGTGGTGGACAAGGTCAGCCCCGAGTTCAACGAACTTGCGGGCCGGGCCAAGGACATGGGTTCGGCTGCGGTTTTCGTGCTGCTGGTATTGGTGGTGCTGAGTTGGGCGTTGATTCTGCTGCCGCGCCTGGGCTGACGGCGCGCCACGTGCCATGCCGGCATGCCCGGTGAACGATTGCGCCAGACCGATGTGGATGTTGCAATGTTGTCCCCGCCCCCGGAGTGACCCCATGAAAACCTTGCGCATGTTCACCCTGTTGCTGCTCGCCTGCATGCTTTCCGGCTGTGGCTACAACGCCATGCAGAAACAGGACGAGGGAGTGAAAGCGGCGTGGTCCGAGGTGCTCAATCAATACCAGCGCCGTGCCGACCTGGTACCGAACCTGGTCAACACCGTCAAGGGTTATGCGCAGCACGAGGAAAAGGTCTTCGTCGAAGTGACCAATGCCCGCGCCAAAGTGGGCAGCATCCAGCTCACGGCCGATGACTTGAACAATCCGCAAAAACTGCAGCAGTTCCAGGCGGCGCAAGGCGAGCTGGGCAATGCGCTGTCACGCTTGATGCTGGTCAGCGAGAATTACCCGCAATTGAAAGCCGACGGGCTGTTCCAGAATCTGCAGGCGCAGCTCGAGGGCACCGAGAATCGGGTCACGGTCGCGCGCAACCGGTATGTGCAGGCCGTGGAGCAATACAACGGCTTGATCCGCACCTTTCCGAACAATCTGACCGCGAAGATTTTCGGCTACAAGGTCAAGCCGAATTTCAGCGTGGACAACGAAAAGACCATTTCCACCGCACCCACGGTGGACTTCGGTACCAACGCACCGGCACCTGCCGCCTCGGCCCATTGAGCATGCAACGGCGCAGCCTGCGCTGGGTATGGCTGCTGGTGGCGGCGTTGCTGTTGCCGTTGGCGTTGCCCGCGGCTGGTGCCGTGCCGAAACTGACGCGGCATGTCACCGATCTCACGGGCACGCTGACCGCCGCGCAGGTGGACCAGCTCGACGCGCAGTTGGTCGCGCTGGAAAAAGCCAAAGGCGCACAGGTCATCGTGCTGATGGTGCCGACTACCGGCGAGCAGGACATCGAGGGTTATTCCCTGGCGGTCGCCGAAGCCAACAAGATCGGCCGCAAGGGCATCGATGATGGCTTGCTGCTGTTGGTCGCCAAGGACGATCGCCGCGTGCGTTACGAGGTGGGCTATGGCCTGGAAGGCGCCATCCCCGATGCCGCCACCGCGCGCATTACCCGCGAGTATCTCGCACCCAAGTTTCGCCACGACGATTACTTCGGCGGCATCAGCGACGCGCTCGGTGCACTGAGCGGGTTGATCAATGGCGAGGCCTTGCCGGCGCCGGTGCGCGACGCTGCCAGTGATGCACCGACCAGTCACCCGTTCCAGAACGGGTTGATGCTGGCGGTGTTTGCCGCGCTGTTCCTGCGCAGTTTGCTCGGGCGAACCAGCGCCTGGGTGCGTGCACCGTTGGGGGCGGCGATGGTTGGCGGCTTGTTGTGGCTGCTGGTCTCGATCGGTGCCGGCATCGTTGGCGCGCTGCTCGGCGGTGCGCTGATGTTGCTGCCTGGTGGAGCCGGGCGCTTCATTGGCGGTGGCGGTTGGGGGGGCTTTGGCGGCGGTGGTGGCTGGGGCGGCGGCTGGGGCGGCGGCC
>DATCWU010000180.1:0-17758 GCA_036566165.1 Rhodanobacter sp.
GCTGGCGACAGCCTGCATCCCACCGGCGGGGCCGGGTAGGCTTTCTGCCCATAGTTCAGGTTTCGATCAATCCGCTCCGGACTGCAATCAAGGTCAACTCAGCTTGGTTGCCGGCCCCGAGCTTTTGCTTGATGTTGTAGAGATGCGTGCCGACGGTGTTGGGCGACAAGTTCAGGCTTTCAGCAATGTTCCGTACTGAGTGACCGCGCGCGAGTTGCAGGAAAACCGAGAACTCGCGTTCCGACAATGCCTCCAGGCGACCCGGTACGCTCCCCAGGCCTTGCATCGCAAGTTTGCGTGCAATTTCCGCGTCGAGATAGCTGCGCCCGGCCGCGACTGCATATACCGCCTCGATCAATGCTTCGGGTGCAGTACGCTTGGACAGATAACCGAGCGCACCGGCCTGGAGCGCGCGCTTGGGATGCGCCGTGTCCTCGTGCGCCGAAAGCACGAGCACGCGCGCTGTCTTGTCCCTGGCGAGCAGGCGACGTACCGCGTCGATCCCACCCATGCCGGGCATCGACAGGTCCATGATGACCACGTCCGGGTGGACTTTCGGATAGCGCTGATAGGCGACTTCACCGCTGTCCGCTTCGGCAACGACCTCGATGTCGCCAGTGGCTGCCAGCAACATGCGGAAGCCGACCCGCACGACGGCGTGGTCGTCGACCAGCATGACGCGGATTTTCGTCGCCGTCGGCATGTTCTATTCCAGCGGCAGGCGTGCATGCGTGCGCACGCCGCCCGCGGCAATGTTCTCGACCACGACCTCGCCACCGAGCGCGCGTGCGCGATCACGCATGCCACGTACGCCGTAATGGCCGGGTCGCTGCCAGTCGGGGGTGAGGCCGCGGCCATCGTCGCGCACGTCGATGTGCAAGGCATGGGGATCGCTGCCGAGCTCGATCTCGATTCGCCGAGCTTGCGCGTGGCGCAACGCATTGGTGACCGCTTCCTGCACGATTCGATACGCGGCCAGCGCATAGCTTTCGCCCAGGCCCGGGGGCAGGGTACCAAGCTTCAACGCGAATTCAATCTGCGGCTGCTGGCGCCGCCACGCAATGACGCGATCTTCCATCGCTTCCCCCAGTTCCAGGTTGTCCAGCGTCGGCGGACTCAGGCGGGGAATGAGATCGTGCATCGACGCATACAGCTTGCCTGCGGTATCGGCGATCAACTGCGCTGCTTCACGGGTGCCGTCATCGCGCCCTGTGCCGCGCAAGGTCAGGGACAGCGCGATACTCTTGATCGCCGTGATGCTCTGTCCGGTCTCGTCGTGCAACTCCCGAGCTATCTGGCGGCGCTCATCCTCGATGCGATCCTGTACCACGGTGGCGAGCTCGCGGCTCTGCTCAAGGCGCAACTTCGCTTCGGTCGCTTCGCGGCGCGCGTCGACACTGTCTCCAACTGCTTGCGCGGTACGGTTGAACGCACGTGCGATCGCGCCGGCCTCTGCGCTTTTGAACTCGGGCAGGCGCGTACGGTAGATGCCGTCCTGCATGTCCTCAAGGCCCCGCACGATGGCTTGGAATGGCCGCGTGGCGCGTCTCACCAGCCAGAACACCAGCAAGTTGCCGAGAATCATCACGATCGCACCCAACTGCAACAGGTGGACGGTTCCATCCCACCCATCCAGCACTGCGCGCGATGCGTTCGCCTCGATGTAGAGCACGCTGTCGGCTAGGCGCAGCTCGCTTTGCATCGGTGCGGGCGCGACCAATGCGGAATACCAGGCAGGCGCGTCACGCCCGACCTTGTACGGCGAGGGCGGCGATCGATATGCCACGCGGCCGTTCGCATCGCGCAAGGTAATTTCGGTCGAGCGCACGCGACCGAGACGATCCAGCGACTGCAGCGCCACCGGTTCGCTGGCCTCCGCATAGTTATCCACGAAATAGGTGAGCAGCTTGGTCGCGACCTTGTTCGCGGCCTCCGTTTCGTCGCGCACGCTGGCGCGCGTGTCGAGGATTTGCAGCGTCAACAGCACCGCCGTAAACACCACAATCAAGGTAGCCACCAGCACGTTGAGCTGGAGCCGCAGGCTCATGTGGACGCCTTCGCAGTGGTTGCCCAGCGCGTGAAATCACGCTTCGCCGCGAAGGCATCAGCCGCGCCGCGCATCAGCTGCAGCGTCGCCGGATGCGATGGGTCGTGTCCAGCCTGCGCGGCCCAAGCCAGGCGGCTGCCGGCGCACGTTCGTTGCACGCGCCAGGCATTGCACGGCCGGCAAACCCGGTCCTGCGTGCCGTGCACGAGCGCGAGGGGAATGCCGTGCAACTCGCCGGCCACGCGGAGCACCGCGGCCTCGCCGAGGAAACACTGGCGCGCGAGATAATGTGCCTGCACGCGATATTTGCCGATCAACCGTTGCGCCTGTCCGACATCCGGTGTGGCCGGCGGCACCCGCGCGAGATGCGGTTCGTCGACCCCTTGCTCGTACGTCTGCCACGCCAGCGCCACGCGCAGCGCTTGCTCTTGGTTGGCGCCCGCGTCGGCAAAACAGCGGTCGAGCCAGGTAACCACCCTCCCACGCCAGCGGCGTGGAATCACCGCCATGAAATCCGCATGAAGTTGTGGCACCAACGCGCCGACGCCGTGGAAGAACCATTCGAGATCGGCGCGGCCGGCAAGGAAGGTCCCGCGCAGCAGCACGCCAGCGATCCGCTCGCGATGGCGGGCCGCATAGGCCAGTGCGAGCGCGGCACCCCACGAGCCACCGATGACGAGCCAGCGCTCGATGTGCAGATGTTGGCGCAGGGCCTCGATATCCTCGATCAAAGCGCCGGTGTGATTGTGCGTGGTCTCGCCAAGTGGTGTGCTGCGGCCACAACCGCGCTGATCGAACTGAATGATGTGGTATCGCGTGGCGTCGAGAAATTCCCGTTGTCGCGGCGAACTGGAGGAGCCCGGCCCACCATGCAACAGCAGCGCCGGAAGGCCGTCGACGGCGCCGTGCTGCTCGTAGTAGATGGAGTGGCCGTTGCCGACGTCGAGCCAGCCCGTGTCCGGTGCGTAGGTTGAAACAGCTGCAATCATCGAGGGCTGGGTGGACATCATTTGATCGTACATCCTCGTGGGTCGTGAACCGGATGGCCAAATCATGAAAATCATTAGTCGGTAGTCAGTGATGTAGCGATGTATTGAGGACTGCACGAGTGCAGCCTGACAGGCGCATGGAAAGTTGCTGTGTGACCGACCAGGGCCCGCGGTTTCCATGCCCGCAGGTTCGCAACCGAGGACTTGGCATATGAAATGGGAAACTCCGAAAGCAATGGATTGCCGCTTCGGCTTCGAAATCACGATGTATATCGCGCGACGTTGAAGCTGGTTGATGCAAACGACGTGTGTCCGGGCGTGCGAGCGTCCGGACGCTCGTTCGAACTTTCGACCACGGCGTCTTAGCTCATGCGCGTTCATGTTCTCGGTTCGGCTGCTGGCGGCGGCTTCCCGCAGTGGAACTGCAACTGCCGCCTGTGCCATGGCTTCCGCAACGGGACGCTCAAAGCCCGGCCGCGCACCCAATCGTCGATCGTGCTGAGCGGCGATCAGACCAACTGGCTGTTGTGCAACGCGTCGCCGGACGTGCTTGCGCAGCTGCAGGCGTTCCCTGCGCTGCAACCTGCACGTGCGGTTCGCGACACCGCGATTCGTGCGGTGTTGTTGATGGATGCGCAGGTCGATCACACGACCGGACTGTACATGCTGCGCGAGCATCGCCAACCACTGGACATCTGGTGTACCGAGCCGGTACGCGAGGATCTCGAGCATGGCAATCCACTGTTTCGACTGCTTGGGCACTACTGCGGGGTCCGCTGGCACCGTGTCCCGATTGACGGTGGCGCATTCGCGGTGGATGGAGTTTCCGGGCTGCGCTTCACTGCGGTGCCGCTCACCAGCAACGCTCCGCCGTATTCACCGCACCGCGACCATCCGGTGCCAGGGGACAATGTGGGCGTGCTGATCGAAGACGACACCAGTGGCAAGCGTCTGTTTTACGCGCCGGGGCTCGGTGAACTGGACGCGCTCACGACCGCGGCGATGCAACGCGCGGATTGCGTCATGGTCGACGGCACCTGCTGGCGCGACGACGAGATGATCCAGCTCGGGCTGTCGAAAAAGCGGGCGCGCGACATGGGTCATCGGGCGCTGGAAGGCGAGCAGGGCATGCTTGCGCTACTTGCCGAGCTGCCGACGGCGACGCGCCGGATCCTCATTCACATCAACAACACCAATCCGATCCTCGATGAGGACAGCCCGGAGCACGCGCAGGTACTTGCCGCCGGAATCGAGATTGCGCATGACGGCATGGATTTTCAGCTATGAACACGAAGGCCTGGAACCGCGAAGAATTCGAGGCGAAGCTCCGCGAAAGGGGCGCTGCCTATCACATTCACCATCCGGTCAACCGCTTGCTCAACGAGGGCCGGGCCAGCCCCGAGCAGATTCGTGGCTGGGTCGCGAATCGGTACTACTACCAGATCTCGATTCCGGTGAAGGACGCGGCGATCCTGTCCAATTGTCCCGATCGTGAGGTGCGTCGGCAGTGGGTGCAACGGATTCTCGATCACGACGGTCACGGCGACGATCCAGGTGGTATTGAAGCCTGGACACAGCTCGCTCTGGCGACCGGACTGGCGCGGGAGGAATTGGAGGATTTGCGCCACGTCGCGCCGGGCGTGCGCTTTGCGGTCGATGCCTACGTGAACTTCGCGCGGCGCGCGCCATGGCAGGAAGCGGTGTGCTCGGCGCTGACCGAGCTGTTTGCGCCGAAAATCCACAAGGAGCGCCTTGCCAATTGGCCGCAGCACTACCCGTGGATCGAAAGCAAAGGCCTGCAGTATTTCCGCAACCGCGTCTCGCAGGCGCGCCGCGACGTCGATCACGCACTTGAAGTCACGCTGACATATTTCGTCACGCCGGCGCAGCAGCAGCGTGCACTCGACATCTTGCAATTCAAGCTTGACGTGCTGTGGGCCATGAACGACGCGATGGCGCTGAAATATGGAGTGGAGCTGAGGACATGAATGTAGTCACGTTACCCGCCAGCGAGACCCCTGGGTTTGCCCCGGACAGCGTCCCGCGCGTAGGCCGCTGCTTTCGCCTGCAATGGGAACCGGTACAGAAGGCACACGTGCTGCTTTACCCGGAAGGCATGGTCAAGCTCAACCCCACCGCCAGCGAGATCCTCGCGCGCTGTGACGGTGTGAAACCCGTCGCAACTATCGTCGCCGAGCTCGAAAAGCTGTTCGAGCAAACCGGGCTGGAAGCGGATGTGGTGGCCTTCCTCGATCTTGCCTGCAAACAACGCTGGGTGGAACGCACATGAACGCACAAGTGGAACCCGTGGCGCCTGAAACCACGATTGGGCCGCCGTTCTGGCTGCTGGCCGAACTTACCTATGAGTGCCCGCTGCATTGTCCGTTCTGCTACAACCCGGTCGACTTTGCGAAACAGAAGAGCGAACTCTCGACCGACGACTGGCTGCGCGTCCTGCGCGAGGCGCGCGCGATCGGCTCGGTGCAGTGCGGCTTCTCCGGCGGTGAGCCACTGCAACGCAAGGACCTGGAAGTACTGGTCGCCGAGGCGCACCGACTCGGCTACTACACCAACCTGCTCACTTCCGGCATCGGTCTCAACGAGCCGCGCATTGCGGCGTTGAAAGCAGCCGGACTCGATCACATCCAGCTCTCGTTCCAGGACTCGACGCGCGAGGTCAACGACTTCCTGTCCTCGACGCGCACGTTCGACTTGAAGCGTGAGGCGGCCAGGCTGATCAAGAAGTACGACTTCGAGATGGTGATGAACTGCGTGATCCATCGCATGAACATCGACCACGTCGACGAAATCATCAAGTTCGCGGTGGAGATCGACGCTGACTATCTTGAACTCGCCAACGCGCAGTATTACTCGTGGGCGCACATCAACATCCAGCGCCTGATGCCGACGCGCGAGCAACTCGTGCGCGCCGAGGCGACCACCAACCGTTGGCGGGAAAAGCTTGGCGACGCGATGCGGCTGTTCTTCATCGTGCCGGACTATTACGAGACGCGTCCGAAAAAGTGCATGAACGGCTGGGCCAACGTGTTCCTGACGATCGCCCCGGACGGCGTCGCGCTGCCCTGTCACACGGCACGCATGCTGCCCGGGCCGCCGTTTCCGAACGTCAACGAGATGGGCGTGCGCGAAATCTGGTATGACTCCGAGGGCTTCAATCGCTACCGCGGCTCGGGTTGGATGAAGGAACCTTGCCGCAGTTGCGCGGAACGCTTCACCGACCTCGGCGGTTGCCGCTGCCAAGCTTACATGTTGACCGGCGACCCGACGAACGCCGATCCGGTTTGCGACAAGTCGCCTCATCACGGCGCGGTGCTGGCTGTGGTCGCGACAGCGCAACTGCCGCAGGACCCGAAAAGGCCGAAGGCGCTGGTATTCCGTGGCAGCAAGGAATCGGCCGCCGCGGAAAAGTTGTTTTAGCGGCCTGGCGCGCTGTCACGGTCGAGCCAAGAATGACCGCGGACAGCAACTGGCGATTGCAGACCCCATAGTGATTCATGGACACGCAAGCGGTCGCAGAATGGCCGTTCGGAAGGAATCCAGACCCGGCCGATCCATGCTCCGGGCCGCGAGGCATGCGGTGCGAGTTCGCGCGCCGCGTGGTGCCGATGGCACTGAGCGAGTACTTGAGCGACACGATGAAGCACTGCCGCTGCTTGGCATGGTGCGTCAGTGCCAACGGCGGTCTGTCGCAAGTACGCGGCAGTGATGTCGGCATGCGCGTGGAAGGCGGTAGTCGAGCGGGGAGGGCCGTTTGCTGACGCCGCTGTGGCGCGCGGCCCTGTACGCTATGCGCATGTCTCGATCTTATTTTCGTCCACCTTCCATGGGTGCCGGGTCACTGCCGGCAGCGCGGCATGGGCTGGCGCGCGTGCTGTCCAAACTGGGCGTGTGTTCGCGCAGCCAGGCCGAGTCGTGGGTGCGTGCTGGACGGGTCAGCGTTGACGGACGCATCGTTCGCGATCCGTATGAGCCGACCCGGGCAGGGGAGCGGATTGCTGTAGACGGTGCAGCGGTCGAACCCGCCAGGTTTGTGCATGTGATGTTCAACAAACCGCGCGGGCTGATTGTCAGCGCGGCTGATGAACGCGGGCGCGATACGGTGTACAGCGCACTCGCGGCAGCTGGCCTGCCGTGGCTGGGACCGGTGGGGCGCCTGGACAAGGCCAGCGAGGGCTTGTTGCTGCTGAGCAACGACACGCTGTGGGCGGCGGGCATCACCGATCCGGTGACTCACCTGGACAAGATTTACCACGTGCAGATTGACTGCATTCCGGATGCCGCCCTGCTGGAACATGTGCTGACCGGGATTGACGATGATGGCGAGTATCTGCGCGCCAAACGCGCTACGTTGCTGCGCAGCGGTGGGAAAAATGCGTGGTTGGAGATCACGCTGGACGAAGGACGCAATCGCCATATTCGGCGCTTGCTGGCCGCGCATGACATTCGTGTGCTGCGCCTGGTGCGCGTGGCGATTGGTTCGTTGTCGCTTGGGACGTTGGCCAAAGGCCAATGGCGGCACCTGGATGAGCGCGAGGTGCACTCGCTCGCACCGCGCAATGCCACCTGACCCGGTTTGGGCAACCGGCAGCGGAAAATTGCTGCACGATTGTGCGGGTGCATTGCGCGGTGCGACTGCATTGCGCGCCGAGGATGCTCCCCCAAGGCGCTTGTCGTATGTGGCGTGGCAAGCGCAACCCGGGCTTGCGGATAGGGCGTGGTGTCAGTGGATACCGGCCACGCCCAGGGCACGGGCTACTTTCGTGAAGGCCGCAATGGCGTGATCGAGTTGCGCGCGGGTATGCGCGGCGCTCATCTGGGTGCGGATGCGTGCCTCGCCTTTGGGCACCACTGGAAAGAAGAAGCCGCTGACGTAGATGCCTTCGTCGAGCAGGCCGGCCGCCATGGATTGGGCGAGTTGCGCGTCGTGTGTCATCACGGGCACGATGGGGTGCACGCCAGGTTTGATCTCGAATCCCGCGGCGGTCATGCGCGCGCGAAAGTACTTGGTGTTTTCTTTCAGCTTGTCGCGCAGGTCGCCGGCACTGCTGAGCATGTCGAAGACCTTGATCGCTGCCGCTACCACGTGCGGCGGCAGCGAGTTGGAGAACAGGTACGGGCGCGAGCGCTGGCGCAGCATTTCGATGATTTCCCGGTGTCCGGTAGTAAAGCCGCCCAATGCGCCACCGAGCGCCTTGCCCAGCGTGCCGGTGAAGATGTCGATCTTGTCCATGACGCCATGCACCTCGGCCGAACCACGACCGGTGGCCCCCAGAAAGCCGGTGCAGTGGGCCTCGTCGATATGCACCATGGCGTGATATTTCTGCGCCAGTGCGGTGATCTCGTCCAGCGGCGCGATATAGCCATCCATCGAGAATGCGCCATCGGTAGTGATCAGTTTGGTGCGTGCGCCGGCAGCATCGGCTGCCTTGAGTTGCGCTTCCAGGTCGGCCATGTCGCGATTGGCATAGCGGTAACGCTGCGCCTTGCTCATGCGCACGCCGTCGATGATGGAGGCATGGTTGAGCGCGTCGGAAATCACCGCATCGTGCTCGCCCAGTAGCGGTTCGAACAGCCCGCCGTTGGCGTCAAAGCAGGCGGCGTAAAGAATGGCGTCTTCGGTGCCGAAGAACGCGGCGATTTTTGCTTCCAGTTGCTTGTGCAGATCCTGGGTGCCGCAGATGAAGCGCACGCTGGCCATGCCGAAGCCATGTGTGTCCAGCGCGGCCTTCGCGGCCTGGATCACCTCGGCATTGTCGGCCAGGCCCAGATAGTTGTTGGCACAGAAGTTCAGCACCTTGCGGCCGTCCTGCAACGTGATTTCGGCGGACTGCGGCGAAGTGATGACCCGTTCGCTCTTGAACAACCCTTGCTGGCGAATGGATTCGAGTTCGGCGGCGTAGCGCGCCTGGTCGGGATAACTCATGTGGACTGCTTCCGTGGGATAAAAGTCCATTGTGAGCCTTTGGCGCCGGCGAGAAAACCGTCGGCCCCCCATGGCGCGCCCGGGCGGGCAGTCAGCGGTTGAGCGATCGCTTGATGGCTGCCGGCGACGGCCGGGTCACGCCCGCCGTGAAAGGCACCGGCGCACCGCAGCAGCTCGCAGCGCCGGGCCTGGATCCCGCTGCGGGCAGCGGACACGTCCAGAAAGCCAGATGGCAGCAACCGCAAGCCGCAAATGGCGCACCGGGGCGGGTGCGCGACGATGGGTACAAGTGGCGGCAGCACATCATGGTGGCGCCGGAGACGACAATGGCCGTCGCAGATCGTCGACAGCACGACAAACCGCCGTCATCCGTCGGGACAACCATCAGGCGTCACCCGCGTGTCCACCGCCGGCAGTGGGTTTGCCGCTCAACTCCAGTTGCAAACGACCTTGCCACAATTGCCCGCGTCCATCAGGTCAAAGCCCTGCTGGAAGTCGTCGATGCCAACCTGATGCGTCAGCACCTTCTGCAGTGGGAACCCACTCAGCACCATCTGCGTCATCTTGTACCAGGTTTCGTACATGCGCCGGCCATAGATGCCCTGCACGGTGAGACCCTTGAAGATCACCTTGTCCCAGTCGACGCTGGCGCCGTTGGGCTGGATGCCGAGCATGGCAATCTTGCCGCCGTGGTACATGCAGCCGAGCATGTCGTTGAATGCGCGTGGGTTGCCGCTCATCTCCAGGCCGACGTCGAAACCTTCCATGTGCAGGTCACGCACCACGTCGCTGACGGATTGGTGGGCCACGTTGACCACGCGCGTGGCACCCATTTCGGCGGCCAGTTTCAGGCGGTAGTCGTTGACGTCGGTGACGACGACATTGCGTGCACCAATGTGCTTGCAGATACCTGCGGCGATGACCCCGATCGGGCCGGCACCGGTGATCAGCACATCCTCGCCTATGACGTTGAATTCCAGCGCGCAATGCGCGGCGTTGCCGTACGGGTCAAAGAACGCGGCCAGTTCGGACGGGATTTGATCCGGGATCGGCCACAGGTTGGACGCTGGCATGTTGATGTATTCGGCGAACGCGCCATTGCGGTTCACGCCGATGCCCGTGGTGTTTGGGCACAGATGCTGGCGTCCGGCGCGGCAATTGCGACAGTGGCCACAGACGATATGGCCTTCGGCAGACACCCGGTCACCTACCTTGTAGCCGGTGACCCCGGGGCCGAGCTTGACGATGTGTCCGACGAATTCATGGCCAATCGTGAGACCGGGCTTGATCGTGCGCTGGCTCCATGCATCCCACTTGTAAATGTGCAGGTCGGTGCCGCAGATGGCGGTCTTGCTGACCTTGATCAGCACTTCGTTCGGGCCGATCTCCGGCACCGGCACCTGTTCCATCCAGATACCGGGCTCGGCTTTGCGTTTGACCAGGGCTTTCATCGTTTGTGGCATGGAGGATCCATCAGCAAGCCCACGTGGTGGGCGGGAAGTCCTTGATTATAGATCGCCGCAGTCGGCATCACGGCACGTCCCGCGAGCCGGCGTGGCATGGGCAGACGCTGCACGCTGAACTTTGGTCACGGATTCGCTTAAGCTTGGTGAATGCCAGTCATCCGCGTGTTGCCTCCTGAACTGATCAACCAGATCGCTGCCGGCGAGGTGATCGAGCGCCCGTCGTCCGTGGTCAAGGAGCTGGTCGAGAACAGCCTCGACGCCGGGGCCACGCGTGTCGAAGTGGATATCGAACTTGGCGGGGCACGCCTGATCCGCGTGCGCGACGATGGTATCGGCATTGCGCTGGATGAATTGCCGCTGGCGGTGGCCTCGCATGCAACCAGCAAGATCGGCAGTTTCGCGGATCTTGAGCACGTGGCCAGCATGGGCTTTCGCGGTGAGGCACTGGCGTCGGTGGCGTCGGTGTCGCGCTTTGCCATGACTTCCCGGGCGCACGGTCAGGACGCGGCGTTTCGTATCGAGGTCGATGGCGGCAGGCTGCAGGCCGCACGTCCCGCCCAGCATCCAGGCGGTACCAGCGTGGAAGTGCGCGACCTGTTCTACAACGTACCGGCGCGACGGAAATTCATGCGCGCCGAGCGTACCGAGTTTGCCCACATCGATGACTTGCTGAAATCGCTGGCACTGGCGCGCGACGATGTCGAGTTTCGGCTGAGTCACAACGGCAAGCCGGTGCGCACATGGAAGGCCGCGACCGATGCGCAGGCGGCGCTGCAGCGGGTGGCGGGGGTGCTGGGCGAGGATTTCCCCGGGCAGAGCCTGCGGGTCGACTATGCCGCTGCGGGTTTGCAGCTATCGGGCTGGGTGGGGTTGCCCACGGCCTCGCGCGCGCAGGCGGACGCGCAGTATTTCTATGTCAACGGACGCCTGGTGCGCGACCGCATTGTCGCGCATGCGGTGCGCCAGGCGTACGCCGACGTGCTGTTCAACGGTCGCAACGCCGCGTTTGTGCTGTATCTGCGGCTGGACCCGGCGCAGGTCGATGTCAATGTGCACCCCGCCAAACATGAGGTGCGCTTTCGCGAACAACGGCTGGTGCATGACTTCCTGTTCCGCACACTGCACGAGGCGCTGGCGCAGACCAGTGCCGGGCACCATGGGATAACGCTGGCGCCATCGGTTGCGGAGCTGCGCTCGTCCCCGGCGCTGACGACGGCAGACCAGACGCATGCGGCGGCACCAGCGTTTGCGCAATTCAGTCAGAGTCGGTTGAGTCTGGGGGTGCGGGATGCGCCCCTGGCGGAGTACGCGTCTTTGCTGGGTGATTCGGCGGCTGCGGCCGGTGCACTCGCGTCATTGGCGACAGACAGCGACATCCCGCCGCTCGGCTTTGCCATTGCCCAGCTCAAGAATATTTTCGTGCTGGCGGAAAACGCCCAGGGGCTGGTGCTGGTGGACATGCACGCCGCGCACGAACGCATCACCTACGAGCGCATGAAGTCCGGCCGGGCGCACAACAATCTGCGTTCGCAGATGCTGTTGGTGCCGTTGTCGGTGGCGGTCAGTGCGACGGAAGCCGCGGCGGCCGAGGAACATGCCGAAGCGTTGGCGCAGTGGGGACTGGAACTGTCGCGTGGTGGCCCCGAAGCGGTTGTCGTGCGCCGCGTGCCGGCGCTGCTGGAAGGCGCCGACGTCAGCCAGCTGTGCCGCGATGTGCTTGCCGAGCTGGCCCGACACGGTAGTTCGCGCCGCCTGCAGGAAATGGAAAACGAATTGCTGTCGACCATGGCTTGCCATGGTTCGGTGCGCGCGGGGCGGCGGCTGACCCTGCCGGAAATGAACGCGTTGCTGCGCGAGATGGAAGCTACCGAACGCTCCAATCAATGCAATCATGGGCGCCCGACCTGGGTGCAGTTGAACCTTGCCGAGCTGGACAAGTTGTTTTTGCGCGGGCGCTGAACGTACGTGTCGCCTGTCGTATGGGAGAAGTGCATGAACCACGCTGGACTGTATTTTCTTGCCACCATTCTGGGGATTACCGCCGTGCATGCCGCTGATGTCTCACCCACTGCCGATGCGTATGTGCAATCCGTGGAGCAGTGGCGCAGTACGCGCGTGGAGCAATTGACCAAGCCTGATGGCTGGCTGAGCCTCGTTGGTCTGGCGTGGCTGCAACCTGGTGCGAACACGGTGGGCAGTGCCGCAGACAACACGGTTGTCCTGGCTGGCGGACCGGCGCACCTGGGCGTGCTCACCCTGGCTGCGGATGGCGCGGTGCAGCTGGCAGTGCAGTCCGCCGGTGGCGTGCTGATCGATGGCAAGGCGCTGCGCGAAGCCACGCTGGTGGACGACGTGCAGGCGGGAGCCGGCAAACCCACGTTGGTCAGCGTGGGCGCGACCAGCTTCTACGTCATCGATCGCGAGGGCCGCAAGGGTCTGCGCATCAAGAACCCGCAGGCACCGAGCCGGACCGGGTTCCTCGGCATCGATTATTTCCCCATTGATCCAGCGTGGCGCATATCGGCGCAGTGGCTGGCGGCAGCTCCCGGGCAGACGCTGGAGATGGGTACGGTGATCGGCACCACCGAGAAATATCCAGTGCCCGGCACGGTGCGTTTCACGCGCGATGGCAGGACCTTCGAGATCCTGCCAGTGCTCGAAGTGCCCGGTGACGCACAGTATTTTGTCGTGTTTGCCGATCGCACCAGCGGCCGGGAAACCTACGGCGCCGGACGCTTCCTGTATATCGATCCGCCACAGGCCGGCAAGGTGGTGCTGGACTTCAACCGCGCCTACAACCCGCCGTGCGCGTTTACCGCATTTGCCACGTGCCCGCTGGCGCCGCCGGAGAACCGGCTTGATCTGCGCATCACGGCCGGCGAGAAAAACTACCGCGGCGGGCACGATTGACGGGCACCCGTGGGGCGGCGTCAGCGGCGATGCTTCTGGCCCGAATCCACCGTTGATTCGCAAGCATCGCGGCTGAAGCCGCTCCCTTTATTGGCTAGCGGCCCGTGAACTTGGGCTTGCGCTTTTCCAGGAACGCGGCCGTGCCCTCACGCATGTCCGCGCTGGCAAACGCCAGCGCAAAGCCCTGGGTTTCGAAGGCGAGCCCTTGATCGAGCGCGGCCTCGCCACCGTTGAGGATTGCATCGAGAATGCCGGCCGCGGCCACCGGTGCCGAGTTCGCCAGGCGCGTGGCAAGCGTGGTCACCGTTGCGTCCAGTGCCTCGGCCGCGACGACTTGCGTCACGATGCCCAGTTCCCAGGCGCGCCGGGCGTCGATCATGGCGCCGGTCAGACACAGCTCAAGTGCGGCGCCACGCCCGGCCAGACGCAACAGGCGCTGGGTACCACCAAATCCCGGGATCAGCCCGAGCGAAATCTCCGGCTGGCCGAAGCGGGCCTTGTCACTGGCCACGCGCAAGTGGCAGGCCATGGCCAGTTCCAGTCCGCCGCCTAGGGCGAAGCCCTGGATGCGCGCGATCACCGGCTTGCGCAAACGCTCGATCGTGGTCATCAGCTGCTGGCCGCTGCGCGAGAAATTTTGCGCCTGCAGCGGTGTGTAGCCGTGCATTTCCCCGATATCGGCACCGGCCACGAAAGCCTTCTCGCCAGCACCACCGAGCACCACGACGCGGGCATCGTCGTCGGCGGCAGCCTGCGCAAACGCAATGGTCAGCTCGTTCAAGGTGTCGCGGTTGAGCGCGTTCAGTTTGTCCGGGCGATTGACGGTAATGCTGCGCACGCCGTCGTGGTGATTGATTTCCAGATTGCGATAGGCCATGAATGATCCTTGTGCGAACAAAGTCGGGACGGTGGCAGTGGGAACCTTTGCTGCCGCCGGGTTTCTCACCGCGTGTGGTGGCACGCCGGATTGTCACCAGTCCCCCGCAGCGTACCCGATGGAGTGTGTGCATGTGGCAGTCACCCGCCGGTGTCGGATGGAGAAGGGCATGAGTAAACTGCGTGGCTTGCTGCTGGGATTGTTGGTGGTTGGCGGCAGTGCCCACGCGCAAAACCCGGCGGCGACGCCGAGCACTCCGCAGACACCGGATACCTCGAAGTTGTCGTACGCGATTGGTTACCAGATTGGCAGCCAGTTTGCCGGTGGCAAGCCGAAAGTGGATATGTCCACGCTGCAGCGTGGCATCCAGGATGCCTACACCAGGCGCCAACCCAGTGTGCCCATGCGCGAGATGAATCAGCAGTTGCAACGCCTTGGGCAGCAGATGCACGCCGAGGCGCTGGATGAGTTCCAGCGTATTGCCAAGGCAAACGCGAGCAAGAGCCACGATTTCCTCGCCCGCAACCGGCAGCTTCCGGGCGTCGTGCAGCTACCGTCCGGCATCCAGTATGTCGTGTTGCAAAAGGGCACCGGCACGGTGAGTCCGACGGTGACCAGTCGGGTCACCGTGAACTATCGCGGCATGCTCGTGGATGGCACGGAGTTTGACAGCACGTGGGCGCATGGCGCGCCAGTAAGTTTCACCGTGAACAAGGTGATTCGCGGTTGGCAGGATGTGATTCCACGCATGCATGTGGGTGATCGCTGGAAGGTGGTGATTCCACCGCAGCTTGCCTACGGCGAGGCCGGTGCCTTGCCACGCATCGGCCCTAATGAGGCATTGGTGTTCGAGATCGAGTTGCTGGATATCAAGCCCGGCGGCAGTTGATCCGCGTTCCAGAGGGACGCTTGTGTCAGTGGTAGCATGCTTGATCATGGTTATCCCTTTGCCCACCACCGTTGCACTACCGTTGACTCCGTGTATTGGCGTGTGTCGCCTGGATGCGCGTGGCTTCTGCGTTGGCTGCCAGCGCACGGGTGCGGAGATTGCCGTGTGGCGCACGCTGCCGGACAGTGAACGTCTGCGTTACATGGAAGAAATCCTGCCGGCGCGCAAACTGCCGTGATGGAGTCACTGGCGACGGCTTTGCGGCCACTGTCGGCACCGCCCTCCAAACCAGGCTGGAACCACGCGGAAGTCACCGAGTTGATCGGCAGCGCCACGCGTCGGTCGGCGGCAGTGTTGCTGGGCATTCGTGAAGGTGTGCAGCCGCGTCTGGTATTTACCGTGCGCAACGGTCAGCTGTTGGCGCATGCGGGACAAGTCGCGTTCCCCGGCGGTGGCACCGAGCCGGCCGATGGCGGCAGTGCGGTGGCGACGGCGCTGCGTGAAAGTCAGGAGGAGATTGGTCTGGATCCCGCACTGGTGACACCGCTGGGCTACCTGGATTGCCTGGAGACGATCAGCGGGTATTGCGTCACGCCGGTGGTCGCACGCATTGCGGCGCGAGCGCAGTTGTATCCTGCGCCGGAGGAAGTCGCCGAGGTATTTGAGGTGCCGGTGGAGTTCTTTCTGGACACGCACAATCTGCGTCGCTACACCATGGAGTTTCGCGGCATGCAGCGACCGATGGTGGAGTTCGTCCATGGCGGACACCGCATCTGGGGTGCCACCGCTGCGATCGTCGTCAATTTGCTGCACAGGATGGGTCACGCATGAGTTTGCACACCACATTGGTTGATGCTTCTGCGCTGGCGGCGCTACCGGCCGGGCAGGTGCTGATAGTCGATTGCCGGTTTGATCTGGCTGATGCAGACAAGGGCCAGCGCGAGTATCGCGCTGGCCACATTCCCGGCGCGGTATATGCCAGCCTGAATCACGACTTGTCCGATCTGTCGCGTCAAGCCGAAGGCCTGGGTCGGCATCCGCTGCCGCTGGAAGCGGCGTTCAATCGTCTGTTGTCGACTTGGGGCTGGCGCGCGGGCATGCAGGTGGTTGCCTATGACGCGCACGGTGGTGCCTTGGCGGCGGCACGCTTGTGGTGGTTGTTGCGCCTGGTCGGCGTGCCGTCGGCGGTGCTGGATGGTGGCTATGCGGCGTGGCTGGCCGCGGGGTTGCCAACGGCCAGCGGCCCGTCGCCGGTCCGCACGGCGACGTCAGTCGCCTTGCATTACGACGCGAGCCAGGTCGTGCTCGACCACGCGAAGCTGCTGGATCCGGCAGGTCAGCAGCTGCTGGATGCCCGTGCCGCGCCGCGCTTTCGCGGCGACGTGGAACCATTGGATCGCGTCGGCGGGCACGTACCCGGGGCGTTGAATCGACCGTTTGCCGACAACCTTGGTGCGGATGGACGGTTCAAGAGCGCGGTGCAATTGCGCGAGGAATTCATTGCCGTGTTGGGTGCCGCCGCGCCGGGTCATGTCGTGCATATGTGCGGCTCCGGGGTCACCGCGTGCCACAACCTGCTGGCCATGGAACACGCCGGGCTGCACGGTTCGCGGCTGTACGCGCCATCGTGGAGCGGTTGGGTCAGCGATCCGGCACGTCCTGTGGCGACGGGTTCCTGATCGCCCCGTCGTCGTATTCCCGGAATCCTTCAGGCTGGCTTCTTGCGTGCGGCCATCCATTGCTGCAGCACGGATTGTGTTTCCGGATGGAAAAACGCGTCGGTAAACCCGTCCAGGGGCAGTGCCTCGGGGTTGGCGTAGACATTGGCCAGGTCGGCGCGCGCCAGCTCACGGGTCGCGAGCATGGCGTGTTGTGGATATGACAGAAGTTCCTCCAGCCAGCTTGTCGAGCGCGCGATCACCTGATCGACGTCGGCCAGCTCGTCAACGTAGCCGCAGTCCAGCGCGGCGCTGGATTCCAGCATGGCACCAGCCACCAGCAGGCGCTCGGCACGATGGTTGCCAACCACGCGCCGCAGCGCGAATTGAATGCACTCCGGCACGCTCAGTCCAACTTGCACTTCGTTCAGTCCGATCTTGAAGGCCCCTTGGGCCATCACTCGGTAATCGCAAAACAAGGCCAGTACTGCACCGCCGGCCGGACTGTGGCCAGTGACGGCCGCTACCAGCGGTATCGGGGCCCGCGCCAATGTTGCGCACACGGCGAAGAATTCCTTCCAGTAGGCGCGCACACCTTGCCGGTCGCATGCGAGCAACGCGGGAATGTCGACGCCGGCGGAAAACAGCCCTGGCGCGCCGGACAGGACGATGCCGCGCGCGCCGTCACGCACGCTGTCGTCAACCGCCGCGCGCAGTGCCTGCAACAAGGCGAGGTTCAAGGCGTTGACTGGTGCCCGCGCGAGATTGATCTCGCGGATGGAGCCGTGAGCGATGAGGTTGAGCATGCGTATCCCGGTGAGTCAGCGTGGCAGGTCGGCCGCGGTCCATTGGTAGCGTACGGCATAATCGAGATTCGCGGCGCCGTGTGCCGGTACGCTGATGCGAAACTCCAGCAGGTCGGGCGTTTGCTGGCTGGGTTTGCTGCTGGAGGACACCAGCGTCCATTGTCGCCAGCGT
>DATCWU010000188.1:0-4106 GCA_036566165.1 Rhodanobacter sp.
CGCGGCGACGTGCTGGTGTTTCTGCCCGGCGAGCGCGAGATTCGCGATGCGCACCTGGTGCTGTCGCGGCGGCAATATCGCGAGACGGAAATCCTGCCGCTGTATGCGCGGCTGTCCGGCAACGATCAGGACCGGGTGTTCAAACCCGGGGTCAAACGTCGCGTGGTGCTGGCCACCAATGTCGCGGAAACCTCGCTTACCGTGCCGCGCATTCGTTACGTGGTGGATACCGGCAACGCGCGCGTCAAGCGTTACAGCCAGCGCAGCCAACTGGAGCGGCTGCATGTGGAGGCGGTGTCGCAGGCCGCGGCCGATCAGCGCAAGGGGCGTTGCGGTCGCGTCGGGCCAGGCATCTGCTATCGCCTGTATGACGAGGCGGATTTTGCCGGCCGCGCGGAGTTCACTGATCCGGAATTGCTGCGCTCGTCACTGGCCAACGTGATCCTGCGCATGCTGGCGTTGCAGCTGGGCGAGTTTGACGACTTCCCGTTTCTCGACGCGCCGGATCCACGCGTGGTGGCCGATGGCTATCGGCGCCTGGCCGAGATTTCGGCCATCGATGCCGCGCGCAAACTTACGCCCCTCGGGCACACCGTGGCGCGCTTGCCGATCGACGTGCAGCTGGCCCGCATGCTGGTCGAGGGGCAGCGTCTGCACTGTCTGCGCGAGGTGTTGAGCGTCGTCAGCTTTCTCAGTGTGCAGGATCCGCGCGAGCGGCCGGCCGACGCCCGCCCGCAAGCAGATGCCGCGCACAAGCTGTTTGCCGATCCAGCCTCCGATTTCGTCGGCGTGCTGAACCTGTGGCGCGAATTCCGCGCCGCGCACGAGGCGCTGACCCAGTCGAAATTGCGCGACTGGTGCTCGCGCCACTTCCTCAGCTTCATGCGCATGCGCGAGTGGAGCGAACTGCACCGCCAGTTGCTGCTGGTACTCACCGAACTCGGTTGGACCCTCAACCCCCCGACATCTCCCTCTCCTCTGGCGCAGCCGGGGGAGAGGGCCGGGGTGAGGGGGCGCTCTCCACCCAAGCCCACCAAGAAAACGCGAAATTCCCGCAAGTCCTCGCCGTCCACCGCAAGCGTCGCCAGCACTGCGAACGGCGGCAAACGTGAAACGCAAGCCGCCACCGAACAAACCGCCACCCGCTTGTTCGAAGCCCTGCATCGCAGCCTCCTCGCCGGCCTGCCGACACAAGTTGGCCGCAAGGACGACAAGGGCGTTTACCAGGGCCCGCGCGAACGCAAGTTCCAGGTGTTCCCCGGCTCGGCCTTGGCCAAATCGCCGCCCAACTGGATTTACTCCGCGCAAATCCTGGATATCGGTGGGCGCGTGTGGGGCATGACCAACGCGCGCGTCGATCCGCTGTGGATCGAGCAGCAGGCCGCGCATTTGTTGCGCACCAGCTGCCGCGATCCGCATTGGTCGAAAAAGCGCGGGGCGGTGGTCGCCTTCGAGCAAGTGAGTTTGTTTGGCCTGGTGCTGGCCGAGAAGCGGCCGGTGTTGTTCCAGCAGCAGGATCCGGCTTTGGCGCATGCGATCTTCCTGCGCGAAGCGCTGGTGCGCGGTGAACTCGACAGCCGCGCCGACCACGGAGGATCAAGTGCCGCGGGCGCAGGAGCTGCTGCCGATTTTGTGCGCGCCAACCAGCGTGTGCTGGAGCAGGCCGAGGAGCTGGAGGCCAAGCAGCGGCGCGAAGGCTTGATCCGCCACGAGGACGATCTGGTTGCCTTTTTCGAGGGCAAGCTGCCGCCGGACATTGCCAGCGTGCGGGCGCTGGATGCCTGGTATCGCCACGCCACGCCGGCGGAACAGGCGGCGTTGCGTTGGTCACTGGATGATGTGCTGGTCGGTGAGACCGCGCTCGATGCCAAAGCGTTTCCGGCCGTGCTGGAGCTCCCGGTGCTGGCCGCGGATGGGCGCACACCGCGTGCGCAGGAGCGGCCTCAGCGTTACCGCCTGGAGTACCGTTTCCTGCCCGGCGACGAGGCCGATGGCGTGACGTTGCACCTGCCGCTGGCAATGTTGAACGCGCTGTCGCCCGTGCGCTGCGAATGGCTGGTGCCGGGTTTGCTGGTGGACAAGGTGGCCGAGCTGATACGTGGGCTGCCCAAGTCGTTGCGCCGCAACTTCGTGCCGGCACCGGATTTCGCCAGGGCCTTTGTTGCCGCAGAGGCACCGCGCGACGAGGCGCTGGCCAAAGTGTTGGCGGCGTTTCTCCAGCGCACTACCGGGGTGGTGATTGGTGCGGCCGAATTCGCCCCGCAGGAGTTGCCCGCGCACTTGCGCATGCGCTACCTGCTGCACGACGACGATGCGGCGTCGGGTCAGTCGCGCACGCTGGGTGCGTCGCGGGATCTGGCCGCGTTGCGTGGTCAATGGCAAGGGCAAGCGCGCGCCGCGTTTACGCGCAAGACCGACGTGGAGCTGACGCGTGAGCATGTCGCCAGCTGGGACTTTGCGGAAATTCCGGCGCAGGTGCGCAGCGCGGATGGCTTGCCCGCGTTTCCGGCCCTGGTGGACCTGGGCGAGGCCGTCGCCTTGCGTGTGTTCGAGCGGGCCGATGAGGCGCGCGTGGCGCATGTCGCCGGGGTCGTGCGCCTGTTGCGCAACGCGCTGGCGGCTGATATCAAACCCGCGCGGCGGCGCCTGCCCATCAGTAACGCCCTGGCGTTGCAGTACGCGCCGCTGGGGAATGTCGAGGGCTTGCGCAGCGATCTGCTGGAAGGCGGTTTCGCCGACCTGCTGGCGGGCCGCGAATTGGACGTGCGCACGGCCGAGGCGTTTGAGGCGTTGCGCGCGCAATGTCAGCGTGAGTTGTTCGCCGCCGGGGTCGAACGCCTGAAACTGGCCGAGCCGATCATTGCCGCGCAGGCCGAGCTGAAGTCATGGCTGCGCCCACCGCGCCCCGGTTTTGCTCGCGCCAGTCACGAAGACATGCGCGAGCAGTGGGATGCCTTGCTCGCGCCAGGTTTCTTGCGCGAGTTGCCGCAGGAGCGATTGGCGCATTTCCCGCGCTATCTGAAAGCGCTGCGCCTGCGCGCCGAACGCCTGCGTCAGGATCCGGCCAAAGATCAGCAGCGCATGCTGCAAGTCATGCCGTACTGGCGCGCGTACCTGCAGCAGCGCGCGGCCGGCGTCGCCACTGCAGCGCTGGACGAACTGCGCTGGTTGATCGAGGAATGGCGCGTGTCGCTGTTTGCGCAGGAACTGAAAACCGCCGAGCCGGTATCGGCCAAACGCCTGGCCCGGGCATTGGCCGCGCTGGGCTGAGTCGGCGCGGGGAAGGGCCTCGAGGGAAGGGCGGCAGGTTGGAAAACATGTCGGAGACACCTCCGCATGGTCGGCTAACCGCTTGAATTATCCCTGATCCCGTCTGGCACTCAGTACGGATGCTGCCGGTAAAATTGCTCGAGTTGCCGATAGACGTCCGGCAAATGCTCGCGCAAGGTTGCCGGGGTCTCGAAGAACTGCTCACTGGCAACCGCAAAGAACTCGGCCGGGCTTTCCAGGGCATACGGATCGATCGGCAACTCGACCCCGTTGCGTTGTTCATCCCGCAGGCGATCCCAGGCGGTCGAGAAGACCCGCGACCACACGCGGCGATCCATGCGCCGGTGCAGCGGCGGAAAACCGTTGGCGTCCCCGTTGAGCATGTCGAGCTTGTGGGCCATTTCGTGGATGATCACGTTGTGCCCCGGTTGCTGCTCGATATGCAGCACGTCCGCCCACGACAGGATCACCGGCCCACGCCCCCATGCCTCACCGGCAAGGATGGTGTTGGTCTGGTGCACGACGCCAGCTGCATCCATGTGTTCGCGACGTGGAGTGAATGCGGCCGGGTAGACGATGACGCTGTGCCAGCCGTCGTACCAGTCAAGGCCCAGTTTCAGGATGGGTACGCAGGCATGGGCGGCCAGCAGCACCCGATCGACATCTTCGAGCTGCAACCCCTGGGTCGGCTCCAGCGACTTGCGGTGCAGGAACAACGTTGCCAACACGCGCAACGTGGCCTGATCCGAAGCCCCCAGTCGCCGCGCCGAGGTACAGCGTCGCAGCGCGTCGCGCCAGAGCGCTTCGTCGATCGGGCGCCGAACAATAAGGCGCCG
>DATCWU010000190.1:0-1731 GCA_036566165.1 Rhodanobacter sp.
CTTCGACGGCGAAGCCGTGATCACGCACTACGCCTTTCTCAAGGACGACCAGTGGTCGCCAGCGACGGTCACCGCCGGCACCGATTTCTCGACCAACGGTCGGCTGGCCAGCAACGGCGGCACGAACTGGAGCACGGTCGACTTGAAGGGAATCTGGCGACCCCAGGGCTACGACGGTACGCACGAGATTTCCGGAGGTGTCCATGGCGACCGGTACGAACTCGAAAATCCAACCCGGAACCTGGGCAACTGGCGGGACCCGCGCACCGTCGGCACACTGTTCTCCGCCGGTAACGGCAAAACCACGACACGCGCGTTGTGGGTGCAGGACGCTTGGCGGCTGGCGCCGGATTGGCTGCTGACCACGGGTGGACGCTACGAATGGTGGGAGGCCAGCGATGGTTTCAATTTCAGCGGGAACACGGCAGTCCTGCAGCCCACCGAGAAGGCCAATGCCCTCTCGCCCAAGGCTACGCTGGAGTGGGACGTGAGCTCCAACTGGCGGATCACCGGATCGCTGGCGCGTGCCGTGCGTTTCCCGACCGTCGGCGAGCTTTACCAGCTCGTGGCGACGGGTCCGACATTCACGACGCCCAATCCCGACCTGGCACCAGAAAAGGTGCGCAGCGGCGAGCTGGCGCTTGACCGCGCCCTGGACCAGGGCTTCTTGCGCTTGACGCTCTTCCAGGAAAACACCAGGGATGCACTCGTGCGGCAGACCTCCACCCTGCCCGGGGTGCTGGTGCCGGTGAACTTCACCATGAATGTCGGCGAGCTGCGCAACCGCGGCGTGGAGTTGGTGGCCGAGCGGGACAACGTGCTGCTTCGCGGTCTGCGCCTTTCGGGCAGCGTGACGTTCGTCGATTCAACGATCCTCGCCAACGACAGTTTCGTCAGCACTGCCGGTACGACGTCCACCGGCAAACATGCGCCAAACGTGCCGCGCTGGCGCGCCACCGTGGTAGCCACTTATCAACCCAATCAGGCATGGGCCTTCACCCTGGCCGGGCGCTACAGCGGCAGGCAATATTCCACGCTCGACAACACCGACAACACGTCAAACGTCTACGGGTCATTCGACAAGTTCCGGGTGTTCGACACGCGCGTGCACTACCAGATCAACGACCGCTGGTCCGCGTCAGTGGGCGTGGACAACCTCACCAACGAAAAATACGTACTGTTCCATCCGTTCCCGCAGCGCACGTATGTGGCCGACCTGAAAGTGCGCCTGTGAGCCGCGCGTTGCTGCGCGCGACAGCGAAACCCGGCACGACTTGCTGGCCGTTGCCCACATCACAACGGCCGCCCGCACCCCCAGCGCCGGCTGTTTGCCAAAAGATCAGGACCGCGGCCACGCCTTGTCAGACTAAGGCGCGGGTTGGCGTTCGAGGTAGTACCGCTTGTCCTGGCACCGTCACCTGGCACCGGCAACACCCATGAAGATCAAGGGGGCGGAGCACGTCAGCGCGGCGTAACCTGCGTCGTTCCGTGTTCTGGCTATTCCTCCGGTGGTGGCTGCATCTTCTCCAGCACATCTTCGAATTCGGCGATGGTCGCCTCCAGCGCATCGTGTAATGCATTCTGCTGATCAAGCAGATTCGCAAACCGGTCCGCCTGCTTCAGCTTCGACAATTCACCGTCGTACAACAGCCACGACGCGGTCAGCGCCTCCACGTTGTTCTTCGAGTAGTGCCGCATCTCCTTCAGCTGCGCCAGCGTGTCACCGATCTG
>DATCWU010000194.1:0-2403 GCA_036566165.1 Rhodanobacter sp.
TGCCGTTGCTGCCGCCGGTGATGCCCACGCTGCCGCCGGTGCCGAGGTCGTGGCCGCTCTTCGTGGTGATGTCGACCACCGCCGCCGTGCGCAGGCCGTACTGCGCCGGCAGCGCGCCGTCGAGCAGTTTCACGTTGTCGACCATGCGCGCATCGAGACTCTGGCCGAAGCCACCGATCGACTCGGGGATGATCACGCCGTTGATGCGGTACTGCAGGTTGGCATGATCACCGCGCACATGCAGGCCACCATGGGAATCCTGCACCACGCCCGGCGCTTGCAGCAACACCTGGTTCATCGGCGTGGAAGCGCCGAGCGGCAGCTGCACGATCGTCCGATGATCGATGACGTACTGGCTGGTGCCAGTATCCGGCGACAGCGCGTTGCGTGCCTGGTCCAGTGTGGCGGAGACCGAGACCGCATCCAGGTCCTGCACCTTCGCCGGCTGCTTGTTGCGACTGCCGCCGTCCGCCGGGTCGGTCCCATTCACGGCGACGAAGGGAGTAGCGGCACTCATCGCCGGTGTCGCGTCGGTGGCATCGGCGGCATGGCCAGTGGCCGCACCCAGGGCGACAGCAAGGGTCACGGCGAACAGTAAAGGTTTCATCGACACTCGGCAGGGATAAACAGGTTCCAGTGTTTGTTATGTTATAACATTTCTGGCCAATTTCCCACCCTGCTGCGTCCCCAAGTCGTGCCTGCCAACAAACCCGTTGATCCGTGCTTCATGCAACATCCCTAGACTACGAGGGCACATGCCGCGACCAGCAACGTCCCACGGAGCCACGCATGACCCACTCCAGCCAGCAGGTACCCGCCGTCATCGCTCCGCTCGAGCATCGCCGGATAACGCAGGCGATCCTGGATTTCGTCAGTCACGTGCCGGACAGCCACATCGACGGCGGCGCGAACCCGGCCGCGGCTGCGCAGCACTTGTCCATCCGCGCGGCCCAGCGCGCCGCGCTGACCGCCGGTTCGCTCGCGTTGCCGCCAGGGCCGCTGGGCTGGTTGACACTGCTGCCCGAGCTGCTCGCCATCTGGAAAATCCAGGGCCAGCTGGTCAGCGACATTGCCGCTGCCTACGGTCGCCACGCCACGCTGGGGCGCGAACAGATGATGTGGTGCCTGTTTCGCCACACCGCTGCGCAGGCATTTCGCGACCTCGTGGTGCGCATGGGCGATCGGTTGATCTTTCGCCGCATGTCGTACGGCATTGCGCAAAGCGTGGCGCGGCAGATCGGGACCAGGCTGGGCCGGCGCATGGTGGGCAACGGCGTGACGCGCTGGCTACCGGTGGTGGGCGCGCTGGGTGTCGGCGCGTATGCGTATTACGACACCATGCAGGTGGCCGGCACGACGATTGAAATGCTCGAGGGCGAAGTGGCGATGGAGGACGCCGCGGCGACCAGCGTCGGCCCCGCGGGCAATCGCACGCCCTCGTCGCCCGCCAAGCCGGCGACTCGTGCCAAGAGCGCGCGGCACACTGTCACGCGGAAGGTTGATGCCGCCGTGTCCGACGCGGCACACAAGGTGGTGACTGCCGCACGCAAACGCCTTTCCGGCAAGACCGCACGCAAGCCGCCGCAGTCGCCGGACAAGCAGTGACGTGCAGCGGCTTGGCTCGCGCAGGTGACGCGTCGCGCACTTTGCGCCAAGCTACCCGCGGCCGGAGAGAAGTCGTCGCATGCACACACCCCACGCACAACCTGTCGCGCTGATCACTGGCGCAGCGCATCGCATCGGCGCCGTCATTGCCCGCACGCTGCATGCCGCCGGCTACGACGTGGCACTGCACTATCGGCGCTCGGCTGACGACGCCACCGCACTGGCCGCGGAGCTGGAGGCGCGGCGCGCGCACAGCACGCTGCTGCTGCCCGCGGAGCTGACCGAGGCTGCCGCGTTGCCCGCATTGATCGACACGCTGTTGATGCATTACGGACGACTCGATGCCCTGGTCAACAACGCCTCGACTTACTACGCGACCCCGGTAGGCGCCGCCACTGCGGCGCAATGGGACGAGTTGTTCGGGGCGAATGCACGCGCACCATTTTTTCTCAGCCAGGCCGCGGCGCCGGCATTGCGCAGCGCGGGCGGTGCAATCGTCAATATTGCCGATATCTATGCCGAGCGCCCGCTGCCGGCGCACACGCTGTACTGCATGAGCAAGGCCGCGCTGGTGATGCTGACGCGCAGCCTGGCAGTGGAGCTTGGTCCGGAGATTCGCGTGAATGCGATCGCCCCCGGCAACATCCTGTGGTCGATCAATCCGGTCAAGGCGGAAACGCCGGCCATCGTCACGCAGCGCACTACGCTGGCGCGTCAGGGTTCACCACAGGAAATCGCCGACGCCGTGCTGTACTTGCTGCGCGACGCCCGCTATTGCAGTGGCGTCGTGCTCCCGGT
>DATCWU010000213.1:0-3993 GCA_036566165.1 Rhodanobacter sp.
CGGAGGCCCGCCTGCTCTATGTCGCCATGACCCGCGCCACCGAGCGATTACTGCTGCTGCATCACGCCGATTCGGTGTTCAGCAAACGCATCCGCGATTCCATCAACGAAGTGCAGAACCAGCTGCAGGTCAGCGCCTAGCTGTGTAAACCCAGCACGTTGTTCAGAGCCATAGGAAGGCGTGTGATTGGCGGACGGTAGCCGAGGCTGGCATGGCGGCGATGCCAGTTGTACTGATGAAGCCAGTGATTCAAGTGGGCAGCGCGTTGGTCGGAGGTGTCGTAGCTGCGGGCGTAAGCCCATTCGCGCAAGGCCGTCTGGATGAAGCGCTCGGCCTTGCCGTTGGTGCGCGGTGTGTAGGGTCGCGTGCGCTTGTGCCTGAGACCCAGCCGTCGCAGCAAGCGGGCAAAGGCACGTGAGCGGTAGCACGCCCCGTTGTCGGTCAGAACGCGGGTGAAGCGCACGCCCAAGTGGCGGTAGTAGCGCAGCGCCCTGAGCAGCGCCTTGCAGGTGCTGCTCGCTTGTTCGTTGGGCTCGATGCTGCTGAAAGCGACACGTGAATGATCATCGATGGCGACGTGCACGTACTCCCAGCCGGCGCCGTCGGAGGTGACTTGGCGATCATCCGTCACCCGGTGCCCCGGGCGCCTGAATCGGCCCAGCTTCTTGATGTCCAGGTGCAGCAGATCGCCTGGCGCCTCGTGCTCATAGCGCAGGATGGGTGCGGCCGGTTCCAACGCGGCGAGGCGATTGAGGCCCGCACGTTGCAGCACCCGGCCCACCGTGCTCGGCGCCAGTTCCGACGTGTCAGCGATGGATCGATAGGTCTGGCGAGCCCGGCGCAGCTCGATTACTTGGTTGATCGATGCGGCAGGGGTGGCGTGCGGGCACGTGTGTGGCCGCGAAGAGCGATTCATCAGCCCGCTCGCGCCCTCCTCACGAAACCGTCGAAGCCATTTGTACGCCGTGCGCACGCTGACGCCCGAGGCGTGGGCCGCCTCCTCCACGCGCAGCCCCTGTGCGGTGATGCGCCTGACAAGAAGGTCTCGACTATAAGGCGTCAAACGGGCACCTTTATGCATGTTCATCCGGGGCTCCTGAAGGGGTGGTTGGTTCGCACCTCCAGTCTTTCGGGTTTGCCTCGGATGAACAACCTACTGAGAGATCACAGCTAGCCGAGCACTTTCTCGTAGCGCCAGGCGTCGGTGCCGTCCTGGTAAAAGTGCGTGTAGCGGCCGATGCGCACGTAACCGATGTGTTCGTACAGACGAATCGCCCGCGCGTTGTCGACTTGCACTTCCAGCCGCAGGGCCCGACAACCGCGGCGGCGCGCGGCGTGCTCGGCCGCATCCAGCAACGCCGTGCCCACGCCGTGCCCGCGCGCCTGCGGCTGCGTGGCCAGGGAGTACACCCGCGCCAGCTTGCTGTGCTTGCGGAAAAACAGCACGGCGGCGCCGAGGAAATGATTGTGGCTGGCGCTGGCGACCAGGATCTGCGCGGAATCACTGTCCAGATGGCGGCGATACTGCGCGCGACTGAGGCGGTCGCTGTCGAATGTGCGCTCCTCGAGCAACACCAGCTCGTTGAGGTCGGTGTTTTCGCCACGGCGCACGTGCACGCCGTCGTGCTGCGCCGGGACTTGCGCGGTGCGCTGCGGCTCCCGGCGCGCAATGTCACGAGTCGGGATGCGGGTGAGGGGGGGAATGGTAGACACCCGCGGATTTTAGCAGTCTGTGCGCGGGATGCTATGGCTTTGTGGCGGTCGCTGGCGTTGCCCGCGCGGCAGGCGGCGCGCTGCGCGGGTTCGCGCGAGTGGCGTTTATGCCTGCTTCAGCGCCTGACCTTGTACCGCGTGAGACGTGTGCCAAACTGCGCGCCTTGAGTCCGCGCACCCCGATTGCGCAGGGCACTCCCCCCGGAATTGAGTGGTGTCATGACCCGTTTGGTCATTGTGGTCGAGAAGGCGTCGGATTGGGGTTCGTACTATCCGTCGGCCGATGTCATGGGCGCGATGGATTATCTGCGCATGCCGGTCCGGCATGATGACGAACGCACGCATGTGTTGAACCTGTGCCGCAGCTACAAATATCTTGGCGCCGGCTACTACGTCTCGCTGCTGGCCGAGGCCCGTGGGCACAAGGTGATGCCATCGGTGCGCACGGTGAACGATCTGCGCCGTCGCTCGCTGTATGGCGTGGACATCGACGACCTCAATCAGAAGCTCACGCACTTCCTGCCCGCTGGCGGCCGTGACACGACGGATTTCGGCATTCTTGTGTATTTCGGCGAGACCGCATATCCGGCGCTGCAGGACCTGGCGCGGCAGGTGTTCGAATCGTTTCCCTGCCCGCTGCTGCGCATCGAGTTTGCCCGTGATCGCGTGTGGCAGGTGGCATCGATCAAGCCGGTCGGCCTGCACACGCTGGATGACGCGCAGGAGGATGCGTTTGCCGCCGGCCTGGATCGCTTTTCGAAGAAACTGTGGCGCAAGCCCCGCGCACGCAAGCTGTATCGCTACGACCTGGCGATGCTGGTGGACCCGGTGGAGGTGCTGCCGCCGTCGGACAAGAAGGCGCTGAAAGGCTTCATCAGTGCCGGCCGCCAGCTGGGTATCGAGGTCGATCCGATCGGCAAGAATGATTATCAGCGCCTCGCCGAATACGACGGCTTGTTCATCCGTGAAACCACCGCGTCAGACAATCACACCTACCGCTTTGCGCATCGCGCGGAGAAGGAAAACATGGTGGTGATCGATGACCCCAGTTCGATCCTGCGCTGCACCAACAAGATTTTCCTCAATGACCTGATGGTGTCGCACAAGCTGGCGGTGCCCCGCACGGAAATCCTGTATCGCGATGATGCCCGGGGCATGCGCGAGGTGGTGGAACGGCTCGGCTTTCCGCTGGTGCTGAAGATTCCGGACGGTTCGTTCTCGCGCGGCGTGGTGAAGGTGGAGAGTGAGGAAGCGCTGGAGCAGGCGGCCAGCGGCTTGTTCCAGCACAGTGCCTTGCTGTTGGCACAGGAGTACGTCTATACGAAGTTCGATTGGCGGATTGGGGTGCTCAACCGCCAGCCGCTGTACGCCTGCAAATATTTCATGTCACGCGGCCACTGGCAGATCTACAACCACGGGGCGAAGGGCGCGGACAAGACGGGCGGCTTTGAGAGCGTGGCCGTCAGCCAGGCGCCGGCGGAGGTGGTGAAACTGGCCTTGAAGGCGACCGCGCTGATCGGCAATGGCCTGTATGGCGTCGATCTGAAACAGGTCGGGGACAAGCCGGTGGTAATCGAGGTGAACGACAACCCGTCGATTGATTCGGGGGTCGAGGATGGCTACCTCGGCGACAAGTTGTACCTGCAGGTCATGCAGGAATTTTTGCGGCGGATGGAGCGCAAACGGCAAGGTCTTGCCAGCTGAGTCGGCGACCGCGGCTGTGGTTCGTTGCGGGTCGCGCGGCACACCGCGGTCTCAGTTCCAGTGCATGGCACGACCGGCGTGCCGGGGTGACAGCCAGCGCGCCAGCAGCTGCCGCGGCAGGCCCGGTTCCAGCACCAGCAGCATGGTCAGCGGCGCCAGCACCAGCCAGTACATCAGGCTCCAGCCGAGCGCGGCGAGGTACGCCGGCACCAGTCCGGTGAGCAACATGGTGCTGCCACCGAGCAGCCACAGCAATACGCCGCCGAGCACGCGCTGGCGATAACGCACATGGGATGGGTTGGAAGGCCGCTGCATGGGTCGGGTCCTGACGGGGGTAGTGGGTGCACTGTGCCGGGGGCAGGTCTCATCGACTGCGACAATCTTTCGGGTGCGCCGAAGCTACGGCGCCGGCGAGTAATGTCCTGGGCCGCCTGACCTGAAGGGATGCCCGCTGCGGGACGTCTTGTAAACTGCCTTGCGGTTCGCCGGTGACTCACTTTCAGCAGGACACAGTCTTTTGGCAATCACTCGATTTGCCGTGTTTGGCCATCCCATTGCGCACAGCTTGTCGCCGCG
>DATCWU010000231.1:0-16849 GCA_036566165.1 Rhodanobacter sp.
GCCGGCTGCGCAAGCCGCCGCCGCCGGCGCGCAGCTGCTGTTGGTGATCAATGCTTCACCCTGGGATGCGCGCAAGCAGGTCGAGCGCGAGGCGGTATTGGCCGCGCGCGCCCGCGAAACGGGGTGCGCCATCGCCTACCTCAACCTGGTGGGCGGTCAGGATGAGGTCGTGTACGACGGTGCGTCCTTGCTGGTCAATGCGGATGGCTCCGTGGCGGCGCGCGCGCCGGCGTTTGTCGACCTGTTGCTGTGGGCCGAGTTTGATCCGCTCACCCAGACATTACATGCCGACCACTGGCCGCAACCGGCGGACACCTCGGCCGAAGCCACGCTGTATGCGGCGCTGGTGCGCGGCACGCGTGATTACATCGATAAGAACGCCGCTGGCGGCGTGTTGCTGGGGCTGTCCGGCGGCATTGATTCGGCGCTGACGCTGGCGGTGGCAGTCGATGCGCTGGGTGCGGCGCGGGTCAGCGCAGTGATGCTGCCCAGCCGCTATACCTCGCAGTTGTCATTGGACGGCGCGCGCGAGCAGGCCGAGCAGTTGGGCGTGGACTACCACGTCATCGACATCGAGCCGACCTACCAGAGTTTGCTGGTGGCGCTGGCACCGGCATTTGCCGGCAAACCGGCCGACCTTACCGAGGAAAATCTGCAGGCGCGCACACGCGGCGTGGTGTTGATGGCGTTGTCCAACAAGCACCGGCGCTTTTTGTTGTCCACTGGCAACAAGAGCGAGTTGGCAGTGGGCTACGCCACGCTGTATGGCGACATGTGCGGGGCCTACGCGCCGTTGAAAGACGTGTACAAGACGGCGGTGTTCCGCTTGGCGCGGTGGCGCAATGGCGTGGGTAACGCGGCGCGGGGAATGGAAAACGGTAGGCCCGCCGGCGGTCCCGGAAAACATGCTTCTGCGGCAAACACGCAGCCGGCTTCTGCTGTCGGCAGCGCGCGGCATGTTTCCCGCGCCTGGACCATTCCGCCAGCGGTGATCGAGCGCCCACCCTCGGCCGAGCTGCGGGACAACCAGACCGATCAGGACTCGCTACCGCCCTATGCCGAACTGGACGCGATCCTCGAACGTTTCATCGAAGGCGAACAGTCGCAGGCGCAGATCATCGACGCCGGCTTCGCGGCGGACACCGTGCGTCGCGTGGCCCGGCTGGTGCTGCTCAACGAGTTCAAACGCCGCCAGGCTGCACCTGGTCCGCGGGTGACGGCGCGTGCGTTCGGGCGCGAGCGGCGTTATCCGATTACTTCCGCCTGGAAGTAGGGTGTCGAAGCCCCACCCGTGTCAGCAACGGAGCGTGAACCGCTCGACCCCACAGTGCGTGGGATACCGGCGCTTTGGTAGGGCGGGCAGTGTCCGCCTAGGCCGCGACGGTTGCCAAAAGCCAAGGCCGACGATCACTCGTCGGCCTCGCATGCGCCCTTGCCGGGATGACGGCTCAATGGTGCCCGGAGAACGGCACCATCTTGCGCAACAGTGATGGCGGGTGTGGCCACTTCGCGTCAGTCAGGTAGGGATGCGCGGGGTAGTTCAGCGCCAGTACCTTGCGGCTCTGCTCAGCCAGTGAGTCTTCTTTCAAGGCGAGGTAGCTGCGGGTAAGAATGGCCAGCGCGTCACCGGTTTGCGGCGCCTGCTGATAATGCTCGATCACGTATTGCGACCGGTTGGCCGACGCGATATAGGCATGGTTGCGCAGGTAGAACTCGGCCACGTTGATCTCGTACTGCGCGAGTACGTTGCGCAGGTAAATCATGCGCTGGCGCGCATCGGCGGCGTAGGCGCCGTTCGGGAAGCGTCGCGTCAGCTCGGAGAAATCATCGAACGCCTGCAGGTTGTAGCCTTGATCGCGCCGTGCCAGTGACCGGTTGTTGCCGGTGAAACGTTCGAGGAAGCCGGTGGTGCGATCAAAATTGATCAGCCCACGCAGGTAGTAGGCATAATCAACGTGTGGCTGGGCCGGATAGGTCTTGATGAAGCGGTTTACCGTCGACAAGGCATCATCGGGCTTGTTGTCCTTGTACTGCGCGTAGGCCATGTCCAGCTGCGCCTGTTCGTTGTAGGCACCGGACGGGAAGCGCGCTATCAGGCGACCATAGCTCTTGGTGGCCGCGGCGTAGTCACCGTTTTCCAGTGACGTGTGCGCCTTCGTGTACAACGCGTCCACCGGCAGGTTGTCGTCGGTGCCGCGTTTGGAGCCGAGGATGGAACATGCGCCAAGTGTCACCACCAGCACGAGCATGATCAGTATTTTCGCGGCAGACCGTGGCGACAGCGGCAGCTTGATTACGCGCATAGGATAGACATTCGGCATGGGAAAGAGAGTGAAACAGGTGGAACGAAAAAGCATGATAGCTGAAACCGGCGACGGCCCGCGGAGGTCGTCGTGACCACGATTCAGCGCGAGGCAGCCGTCCCGCTGGACATTGCCGGGCGCCGCTTTGACCAGACCGTGGCCGGGATGTTCCCGGATTTTTCCCGCTCGCGGCTCAGCAGCTGGATCAAGTCGGGCGTGCTGACGCTGGATGGCGCGCAGGTGTCGCCACGCCAGTTGCTGCGTGGTGGCGAGCTGGTGCGCCTGGACGTCGAGCTGGAAAACGAGGTCAGCAACACCCCGGAGGCCATCGCGCTCAATATCGTGCATGAGGACGATGACTTGCTGGTGGTGAACAAGCCCGCTGGTCTGGTGGTGCACCCGGGCGCCGGCAACCCGGACGGTACCCTGCTCAACGCGTTGCTGTATCACGACGCCACGCTCGCCGAACTGCCGCGCGCTGGCATCGTGCATCGGTTGGACAAGGACACCAGCGGATTGATGGTGGTGGCCAAGCGGCTGCCGACCTACACCGCGCTGGTGGATCTGCTCTCGCGGCACGAGGTGCAACGCCAGTACGAAGCGGTGGTGCTGGGTACGCTGGTGGCGGGCGGTACGGTGGATGCGCCGATTGGCCGCAGCATGGGCGATCGCCTGCGCCAAGCCGTGCGCGATGAGGAAGATGGCAAGCGTGCGGTGACCCACTATCGCCTGCGCGAGCGTTTTCGCGCGCACAGTTTGCTCCAGTGCCAGCTTGAAACCGGACGTACACACCAGATTCGCGTGCATCTGACGCACATCCATCATCCCCTGGTGGGCGACCCCTTGTATGGCGGTGGCCTGAAATTGCCCAAGGGCGCGTCAGCGGAACTCACGGCGGCCTTGCGCGGTTTTCGGCGGCAGGCACTGCATGCCGAGAAGCTCACGTTCGTGCATCCGGCCAGCGGTGAGGTGATGGCGTTCAGCGCCGAGCGTCCGGCTGACCAGCAAGCGCTGATTGAGGTGTTGCGTGCCGATCTGCTGGAAAACGGTTCGGACTTCTATTGAGTTCGCGCCGGCACATGGTGCGTACCACCCCAACCCCCCTTCACGACATGCCATGACCGATCCCTGGATATTTCCCGACTGGCCGGCACCACCGCAGGTACACGCCGCCGTTACCACCTGCGCTGGCCCGGGCATTTCGGCGCCGCCGTTTGCGCGGTTCAACCTTGGCCTGCGCAGCGGTGATGCAATTGATGCAGTGCTGGCCAACCGCAGCGCGTTGCAGCAGTCGTTGGGCCTGCCCGCAGCACCGCGGTGGTTGCACCAGGTGCACGGCATCCAGGTCGCGCAGCTGGGACCGTTGGCGACGGCGGATGAGCCGCAGGCAGATGCCGCGGTGTCGCATTTGCCCGGCACGGTGCTGTCCATCCTCACTGCGGACTGTCTGCCCGTGCTGTTTTGCGCAGACGATGGCAGCGAGATTGGTGCGGCACACGCCGGTTGGCGCGGGTTGGTCGGTGGCGTGCTGGAGGCCACGTTGGCCGAGTTGCATGCGCCGCGGGCGCGGCTGCTCGCCTGGCTCGGGCCGTGCATTGGGGCGGCATCGTATGAAGTCGGTGAAGAAGTGCGCGCCGCGTTTGTGGCCCATGACGCGGCCGCAGCCGCGTGTTTTGCTTCGACTCGGCCGGGCCACTGGCGGTGTGACCTGGCCGGTTTGGCGCGGCAGCGCTTGCGTGCCGCCGGGTTGGAACGGATTCATGGCGGCGGCTTTGATACGTTCACCGATCCGCGCTGTTATTCGTATCGTCGCGACGGTGCACGCAGTGGCCGTTTTGCCAGTTTGATCTGGCTGGCGTAGCTACGCGGAGCCTGCGTGCGGACGCCGCGCTGCTACCGGAGCTGACCCGCGCCAGGCTGCGTGCCACAAGCCGGCTGTGCCCCGGTCAGAACAGCATATAGGTGGAGATGATGTACTTGTCGTTGGAACGCGGTGGCAAGCCCGCGTGCTGATACATCCAGTACGGCGGGAACATCAACAGGCGCCCGGCGCGCGCAGCGACGCGCAAGCCAAGGTCGCAGAATTCGGTTTCGCCGCCTTCGGCCACGTCGTTGAGGTACCAGATAAATACCATGTAGCGATTGCAGGTGTAATCGAGCGCATCGAAATGTGGCTGGAACTGGTCGTTCTGGTCTGCCAGATAGTGCTTGATACGCAGGTTCTCCAGACGATCGCGCGGTGGGATCGGCAAGGTCAGCCCGGCGCGCTCGTTGTAGCGTTCCAAATAATCCAGTACCTGCTGCCGGAACACGGCTTCAAATGCCGCATCGGCGACCTTGCTGACGTTGAGTTCGGTCCATGCACTCGATGGCAGCGCGTTGATCGCGCCACGGTCGTTGCGTAGCTGGAAGCGCTCCAGCCGTTCGTACGACTCGATCAACTGCTGGCAGAAGCCCGGTTCCAAGGCATGGTCGAACCATTGCACATAGCGGGTGAGATCACGGTTCGGCGGCGTAGCTGCGGTCGCGGCGTTGTCAACTGGTGTGTTCAAGCGAGCTCCTGCAGGCGGGTGTCGAAATCCACGATCGCGGCGAGCAGCGCAGTCAGTGCCTGTTGCTCGGCGGTGCTGAGCCCGGGGTGCCATATGTCAAACACCAATAGCCGTGCTTCCGTCGCACCCGGGTTGGCGTAGTCCATACCGTAACTGCCATCGCCGATGATGGCGCCACCAGCTTCCAACCGGTGTTTGTCGGTGCCGATGGTGATCTCGATCCCGGCACTGCCCGGCAAGCCGATCACGACGCTGCAACCCGCATTGCTGCGGCTGTACACGGTGGCGGTGTGCGCCCCCGGCGGCAAGGCGATGATGGTGGTGTCCGGGGCATAGCGTGGGATACGCATGAGTGGCGCTGTGGCGAGGGCACTGAGCAATTGCGGCGCATGCCGGCGGGCGGCATCAGGCACCGTGCCGCAAACCTGGATGAGGGCATGACGTTCACCCAGCGTCGTTGCTGCCGCGTTGTCGGCTTGCGGGTTGTCGGCGCCGGCAGGTGTCAGCGATGGCAATGTGGTCGGCGCGTTGCGTGCTGCCCAACGCAGACAGGTATCGACCTCGGCACCGGTCGTTGCCACCTTCTCCAGCAACGTCGTGAGCCATGCAGGCTGCGGGAGCGCAGGCAGCGACGACGTGCCAAGGTCGGGGATGTACAGCAACGTCGGACGCTGGCGGGGATCCACGGGAGCTTCACGGCGATCTCGCAGGTAGCCGCCGAGCGCGCGGTCAATACGATTGGGCGTGCTCGATACTGTGTGTTCGCGCCACGCTTGCAGCGTGCTCTCAAACAGGCTGCGTCGCCCTGCACCCACGTAGGCCATCGCGTGATTGACCAGCGGTCGCAGGCCCGGTGGGGTGGTGCCGTCGTCAAACCAGAGGCCAGCGCGTTGCGCCTCCAGGATGGCCCGAAAATAGTGCAGCAAGGCCAGTTCCGGTCGTTGGTCCAGTTCCAGCACATTGGCCAGAAGCACGCGGACGGTGCTGTCGCGGCCTCCGCCCAGCTCAAGTGCTCGCTCCAGGACGTAACGGGCGGCGTCCATGCGGTCCGCGACGCGGTAGGCGATACCCAGTTCCATCAACGTCCCGATGTCGTTGCGATCGACCTGTGCAGCGCGATTGAGCAGGTCGATAGCTTCTCCCGCGGCACCACGCCGCAGTGCCGCACCAGCCAGAAAGCGCAGCGCCGGGACTTGCTCCGGCTCCGTCACCAGCACCTGCCGGAACGCCTGCTCCGCCTCGGCGAGGCGACCGGCACGCACGAGCGCTTGCGCGGCGGCGATGGTGGGCGCCGCCATACGGGGGGTTGAACTGGAGTCAGATGGCATGGACGACAACGGGGTCGAACAGTTGGAAACGGCAGTATATGAGTCGGCGAGGCTTTACTGAACAACTCACAGCGTGGGCGTTGCGATGGGCGCCTGGCGCACGCTGGATCCTCGTGCGGCGTAGCTGCCGGCTGCGGCGGTCGGGGGGCGGTTTCGAGGCGGGGCAGGCCAGGCTGGGCGGCATGCCGCTGGCGTCGGTCTGTGTGACCGGCGCACATGGCGCTGGTCGGCCGTAGTCGCAGCGTGCACGGGCACGGCCTGACGGCATACTTCGGGGGACGTTGGTGACGCCCCGATCCGTGGACGATGACTTACCCGGTCCGACCGGGTGAGGGTGCACGCGCTGTTTCGCGCTGCAGGGCTTGCAGAAAATGGGTGCGCCAGAACGTGATGTCGTTTTTCTGCAACACGGTCATCATGGCCAGCCAGCGCGCACGGCGTTCGGGCAAGGGCATCTTCAACGCCCGCTCCAGGGCGTCGGCCACCTCCTCGGTGTCGGCGGGATTCACCAGCAGGGCGTCGGTGAGTTCCTGTGCGGCGCCGGCGAAGCGCGAGAGCACCAGTACGCCGGGATCGTCCGGTTGCTGGCAGGCGACGTATTCCTTGGCTACCAGGTTCATGCCGTCGCGTAGCGGTGTGACCAGGCCGACCCGGGCGCTGCGGTAATAGCCGGTCAGCTGCCGGTGCGGAAACGACTTGTTGATGTAGCGAATCGGCACCCAATCCGGCGCCGCATATTTGCCGTTGATGTGCCCGGCGCTGCGCTCCAGCTCGTGGCGAATCTGGCGGTATTCCAGCATTGCGCCACGTGACGGCGGTGCGATTTGCAGGAACGTGACTTTGCGGTGCAGCTCCGGCGCGCGCTCGAGCAGGCGCGCATACGCCTGAAAGCGCTTAGGCAGGCCCTTGGAGTAGTCCAGCCGGTCGACGCCGATGATCAGCGCGCGCCCCTCCAGACTGTTGCGCAGCCGGCCGATTTCCTTGTTTGACTCGGCGGCACGTGCAACCTGCGCAATGCCGTCAGTGTCGATGCTGATCGGAAACGCGGCGGCGCGAAACCGCCGACCACCGGGCATGCGCATGTGCCCGCCCACTCCCATCGTGGCACCGGCTTCGTGCAGGAAGTAATCCTCCAGCGCGCGCAAGTCGCGGGTGGTGTGCACGCCAACAAGATCGTAACTGGACAGCGTTTCCAGCAGCTCGGCATGGTTCGGCAGGGCAATGAGCAGGCCAGCGGCAGGCAGCGGCGTGTGCAGGAAGAAGCCGATGCGGTTTTTCACGCCGCGCTGGCGCAACATCGCGGCCAGCGGGATCAGGTGGTAGTCATGCACCCAGAGCGTGTCGTTCGGGTTGATCAATTGCTGCAGTCGATCGGCGAAGATTCCGTTGACGCGCAGATAGCCGTCCAGATGGCTGCGCTGGTAATCGACCAGATCGGGGCGGTAGTGCAGCATCGGCCACAACGCGCCGTTGGCGAAACCGGTGTAATAGTCGTCGCAATCGGTACGCGACAAATCGATAGTGGCGTAGTCGACCTTCGCATCGTGCAGGCGATGTATCTCGCTGGCAGTTTCGGCGGCAATCTTGCCGCTCCAGCCAAACCACAGGCCGCCGCGTTCGCGCAAGGCGGACCGTAGCGCTGAAGCGAGGCCGCCGGTCGATGTCTGGCGCGGCAAGGCCACGCGATTGGAAACCACGACGAGCCGCCCCCGATTTTTTGCGGGCGCCATCACAGCGCGTCTTCCCAGCGTCGCGACAAGCGCATGGCGGCCTGGATCAGACCAACCAGTGAATACGTTTGCGGGTAATTGCCCCAGTGCTCGCCACTCGCTGGCGCGATGTCTTCGGACAGCAGGCCGAGCGCATTGCGCTGGGCGAGCATGTGCTCGAACATGGAGCGTGCGCGCTGCCTGCGACCAGTGGCGGCCAACGCCTCGATGTACCAGAACGTGCAGATGTTGAAGCTGGTTTCCGGTGCGCCGAAGTCGTCCGGGGCGATATAGCGAAACAGGTAATCACCGCGGCCCAGCGCCACGCCGATGGCATCCACCGTGGCGACGAAGCGTGGATCCATGGGTTCGACAAAGCCGATGTCCGCCAGCAGCAGCAAGCTGGCATCCAGATGTTCGCCGTCATACGCGTCGACGAAATGTCCGAGGCCGGCGTTCCACGTGCGGGCCTCGATCCGCGCGTGCAGCTGTACCGCTTGTTCGTGCCAGTGACGCGCACGCTCGTCCAGCCCCAGCTCGGTGGCAATATGCGCCAGCCTGTCGCATGCGGCCCAACACATCGCGGCGGAATAGGTGTGCACGGCGGAGCGCCCGCGAAATTCCCACAGCCCGGCATCAGGCTGTTCGGCGGTGCGCAGCGCCAGCACGCCCATGCGCTCCAGGCGCTGGAACATCAATTGGTCGCCGCGGTGTTCCAGGCGCTGGTCGAAGAACAATTGCGCAGAAGCCAGCACCACCGAGCCGTAGACATCGTTTTGCCGCTGCCGCCACGCGTCATTGCCCACCCGCACCGGTCCCATGCCGCGATAACCATCGAGGCTGCCGATCCGGCGTTCGTTCAACTCGCGCTCGAAGGTAATGCCGAACACCGGGCCGACCTCCGCGTCCTGTTCGGCCGCAATCAGGTTGAACACGTAGCGGATGTATTCCTCCATGCTGCGCGTGGCGCCAAGCCTATTCAGCGCGCGCACGGTGAATGCCGCGTCGCGCAACCAGCAATACCGATAATCCCAGTTGCGCGCGGTGCCGGACGATTCGGGGATCGAGGTGGTCAGCGCGGCGACGATCGCCCCCGTGGCTTCGTACTGGCACAGCTTGAGCGTGATCGCCGCGCGGATCACCGCGGCCTGCCACTCGTAGGGCACTGACAAGTAACGCGTCCACTCATGCCAATACGCCAGCGTGCGTTCCAGCACCATGTGGATGAAGACCGCCGGACTTTCGTTAAGGGTTTCATCCGGGCCGAACACGAAGTGGGCGGGGCGATCCAGCCCGAACGGCAGTTCGCGTTCGATCAATGGCGCAGCGACGTCGCTGGTCAATCGCTGCACGACGTCGCCGAGCAGGTAGCGGATGTGATTGCTGCCGGAGGTGGTTTCCGGCTTGCGTGCGCCGTAATCGCACAGCGGTCGCAGGCGCACGCGGATGCGTGGTGAACCGCTGGTCGGACTGACCCGGCGCGCCAGCAACACCGGGTGATACATGCGCCCGCGGGAGCGATGGCGCGGGGCAAAATCGACGATCTCGACCGTGCCGCCGTGGCGATCAAACAGCCGCGTGACCAGCACTGCCGTGTTCGGCAGATAGTTTTGTTCGGCGTGGTCGAAGTCTTCCAGTTCAATCGCCCAGTCGCCGCCATCAACTTGTGGCGACAGCAGCGCGCAGAAGCTGGCATCGGCGTCGAAGCGCGGCAGGCAGCACCAGACGATGCGGGCGCGCTGGTCGATCAACGCGGCGATGCTGCCGTTGCCGATGACGCCAAGTTCAAGGCTGGCGTGATGCTGGTTGGTGACCGGGTCGGCCTCAGCCATCGGTGGCGGCCCCCGGCGTCAGGGCGACCAGCACACGTCGCAGCCACGCTTCCACCGCGGCGGGGTCAGCCAACGTGAAGCGCGCCAGCGTGGGTTCGCGCGTGCCGACGCGCACACTGAGACCGTGTGCATCGTTGACGCTGGCAAACGCATGCTCGTCGGTCAGGTCGTCGCCCAGGTACACCGGCTGACGGTGGGCGAATGGTTCGCATTGCAACAGCTCGGTCACCGCGCGGCCCTTGTTCATGCCGGTTGGTTTGAACTCCACGACCAGATTACCGGCCTGCACCTCGTAGCCGTGCAGTTGCGTCGCCGCCGCGTGGGCCGCTGCGCGCAACGCGGGTAACTGCTGCGGTACGCGTCGGCAGTGCAGCGCGATGGCGGCGCCTTTGTCTTCCACCTGCACACCGCCAAAGCGTGCGGCCAGCGCCAGCGCCGCGTCGCGCATGTGCGCCTGTTGCGCGGCGACAACGGCAAACTGTCTGCAGGTACCATCGGCGCGACGCAGTTCCACTCCGTGCAAGCCGACTGCCGCCCACGGCGCCTGGTGGAACAATTGATCCAGGTCGCCCAGCGCGCGCCCGCTGACCAACGCCAACGCTCCCCCAAGTGCACGATGCAACGCGTGCAGCAGCGCGCCAAGCCGTGGACTCACCACCACGGCCGAGGGTTCGGCGGCAAACTCCAGCAACGTGCCGTCGACGTCCAGAAACACGGCCCACCGCGCGCTTGCAGTGGGCAGCGGCGGCGCGGGCAACGCCGCGCTGCGAGGTGAATGGATGGCTGATCTGCAGGTGGACATCCATGCCAGCCTAACAAACCCAATGTGAAAGGTGCGGCGCCGACGCGTGGCTCCGGGTTGAATCGCCGCATGGTGTCCACATCTCGCAAGCAGTGGCGCACCTGGCGTCAAACACCCGAGGTCCTCTCATGCGCATGGACAAATTGACGTCGCGCTTCCAGCAGGCATTGGCTGACGCCCAGTCACTGGCGGTTGGGCGCGACCACAACATGCTGGAACCCGCCCACGTGATGGCGGCGCTGCTCGATCAGCACGGCGGCTCCACCGCGCCGTTGCTGACCCAGGCCCAGGTCAACGTACCGCTCTTGCAGCAACGTGTGAAGGGGTTGCTCGACCGGCTGCCGCAAGTCAGCGGGCAGGAGGGCAATATCAATGTCGGCAATGACCTGACGCGCCTGCTCAACCTGACCGACAAGCTCGCCCAGCAACGTGGCGACCAATTCATTGCCAGCGAGTTGTTCGTGCTTGCGGCGCTGGATGACAAGGGCGAGCTGGGCGCTGCGCTACGCGCCGCCGGCGCCAGCAAAGCCAACCTGGAAGCGGCGATAGAAAAACTGCGTGGTGGTGAAAAAGTGCAAAGTGAAAATGCCGAGGAACAACGCCAGGCGCTGGAGAAATACTGCATCGACATGACCGCGCGTGCCGAGCATGGCAAGCTGGATCCGGTGATTGGGCGCGACGAGGAAATTCGCCGCACGATCCAGGTCCTGCAGCGCCGCACCAAGAACAATCCGGTGCTGATCGGCGAGCCGGGTGTAGGCAAGACCGCGATTGTCGAGGGCCTGGCGCAGCGCATCATCAAGGGCGAGGTACCCGAGGGTTTGCGTGGTCGGCGCGTGCTTGCGCTGGACATGGGGGCGCTGATTGCCGGCGCAAAATTCCGTGGCGAATTCGAGGAGCGGCTGAAAGCCGTACTGAACGACCTGGCCAAACAGGAAGGCCAGGTGATCCTCTTCATCGACGAATTGCACACCGTGGTCGGCGCGGGCAAGGGCGATGGCGCGATGGATGCGGGCAACATGTTGAAGCCGGCGCTGGCGCGCGGCGAACTGCACTGCATCGGTGCGACCACGCTGGACGAATACCGCAAATACATTGAAAAGGACGCGGCGCTGGAACGCCGCTTCCAGAAAGTGTTCGTGGGCGAACCGAGCGTGGAAGACACCATCGCGATCCTGCGCGGGCTGAAGGAGCGCTACGCGGTGCATCACGGGGTGGAAATCACCGACCCGGCGATCGTCGCGGCCGCCACTTTGTCGCATCGCTACATTGCCGATCGCCAGTTGCCGGACAAGGCGATCGACCTGATGGATGAGGCCGCGTCGCGCATCCGCATGGAGATTGACTCCAAGCCGGAGGAACTCGATCGTCAGGAACGGCGGTTGATCCAGCTGAAGATCCAGCGCGAGATGTTGAAGAAGGAAAAGGACAGTGAGTCGAAGCAGCGGCTGGCTGACCTGGAAGCCGACATCAAGAAACTCGATCGGGAATTTTCCGACCTCAACGAGGTGTGGAAATCCGAGAAGGCAGCGCTGCAGGGCACGACGAAAATCAAGGAGCAGATCGAGCAGGCACGGGTTGCACTGGAGGCGGCGCAGCGCCAGCAGGATTACGCCAAGATGAGCGAGATCCAGTATGGCCAGTTACCGGCACTGGAAAAGCAGTTGGCCGCCGCCCAGGATATCGAGACGCAGGACTTCAAACTGGTGCAGACGCGCGTCACCGCCGAGGAGATTGCCGAGGTGGTGGCGCGCTGGACCGGGATTCCCGTCAGCAAGATGCTTGAGGGCGAGCGGGAAAAACTGCTGCACATGGAAGCCGACCTGCATCGGCGTGTGGTGGGTCAGGACGAGGCGGTGCATGTTGTAGCCGATGCGATTCGCCGCTCGCGTGCCGGCCTGTCCGATCCGCATCGACCCAATGGGTCGTTCCTGTTTCTCGGCCCTACCGGCGTGGGCAAGACCGAGCTGTGCAAGGCGCTGGCCGAGTTCCTGTTTGATACCACCGACGCGATGGTCCGCATCGACATGAGCGAATTCATGGAAAAGCATTCCGTGAGTCGCCTGGTCGGTGCGCCGCCCGGTTATGTCGGTTACGAAGAGGGCGGTTACCTGACCGAAGCCGTGCGCCGCCGCCCGTACAGCGTGATCCTGCTGGACGAGGTGGAAAAAGCGCATCCGGACGTGTTCAACATCCTGCTGCAGGTGCTCGACGATGGCCGCCTCACCGATGGCCAGGGGCGCACGGTGGATTTTCGCAACACCGTCATCGTGATGACCTCAAACCTTGGCTCGCAGATGATCCAGGACGCCGCCGAAAGCAGCGAAGGCCGCGATGCCGAGGAGCAGTACACGCAGATGAAAGCTTCCGTGCTCGGCGTGGTGCAGGCGCACTTCCGGCCGGAGTTCATCAACCGGCTGGATGAGCTGGTCGTGTTCCGTCCGCTGGACAAGGCGCAGATCCGCGCCATCGCGAAGATCCAGTTGAACTATCTGGAGCAGCGCCTGGCCGAACGCCAGCTCAAGATGGAAGTGAGTGACGCGGCGTTGACGCTACTCGGCAATGCCGGCTTCGATCCGGTGTACGGTGCGCGTCCGTTGAAGCGTGCCATTCAGCAGCAGCTGGAGAATCCGCTGGCACGGGAAATCCTGACCGGTACGTTTGTACCGGGCGATACGGTCGTCGTCGATGCCAGCGCTGGTCAGCTGAACTTCCGCAAGCGTTGAGCCGCGCGGCAACACGTCGACTGCGGAAAGTGCCGGGCCGCGCCAGGACAGAGGCGCGGCCCGGTCAGTGCGTTTACCAGCTGTAGCGCACCTTGCCGTACACATAGGCGCCGTTGTAGCCGAACGGCGAGAACGTGGAATACGGCAGCGTACCGTTGTTGGAATTGTTGGGAATGTTCTTGTCCGGATGGGCGTCGAGCACGTTGTCGGCACCCACGGTGAAGTTCCAGTTTTGCAATTGATAGTTCACCGCCAGATCAAGCAGCCACTTGGGCGTGAAGGTCTGATCGACGACGCCGGTGGCCGGGTTGTAGCTGGCCAGGCTGCTGACGTAGTTCGTGTACCGACCGTAGCGGGTCAACGTCCCGGTCACGCCCCAATTGCCGACGTTGTACTGCTCGCTGAGGATGAGTTTGCTGCGCGGGCTGGAGTTGGCCAGGTAGCCGTTGATGTCCTGCCGATTCAGGCGGACAAAATTGACCCCCAAGTCGTTCAGGACGGCTGGATTGGGCTTGACGTTGGCAACGGTGTTCTGGTTGTAGTTGGCGCTCAGCGTGGTGGCAAGCGTGCCCGCGTTGCCGAGGTCGGCCCGCCAGGTACCCACGAAATCCACGCCCCGCGTGCGCGTGTCCGCCGCGTTGGTGAAGTAATTGAGGCTGCGGAAGTTGATATTGTCGATGCCGTTGGCCGCCAGGTAGCTCAGCACGGTTGGCGCGGTAGTCGAGATCGCGCCGGACAGCGCCACACGGTTCTGGATGCGGATCTGGTAGAGGTCGAAACTGAGGGTCAGCGCATCGTTGGGATTCCATACCGTGCCCAGCGTGAGGTTGCGCGATTTCTCCGGTTTCAGCGGCTCGGCGCCAAGCAGTTTTGCGATCGGACTACCGACAGGTACGAGGCCGGCGTTGTAGATGCCGGCAGGCAGACCTGCCGAGTTGCCATCGGCGAAGAACAGCGATGACGTCTGCGAAAAGTATTGCTGGCCCAGGGACGGCGCGCGAAAACCGGTCGACGCGCTGGCGCGGATGGCAAAGCTGTCAGTGAAGTCGAAGCGGCCAGCCAGCGAGCCCGAGGTGGTGCTGCCGAAATCGTTGTAGTGCTCGTGGCGTACCGCGACCGCGGCGCCAAGCCGGTCAGTGAGATTGGTTTCCAGGCTTACATACTCGGCCACGTCCTGGCGTGACGCGTCGATCGCGTTCGTTGGCTGCCAGCCGGCAAAACCCTGTGCGCCGCCCGAGACACCGGAGGTGCCGACATACCAGGACGGCAGCGAACCGGCATAGATGTTGTAAGTCTGGCGCAGGTATTGCGCGCCGAACGCCACGGTGACCGGGTTCGGCATCCAGCTGACGGCAACCTCCTTGGCGATGTCCAGATCAACGCTTTGCTGCTTGGCATTGAGAATGCCGTCATGGAACGCGGTCGGCGTGCTGCCGAAGTCGTTGAGGAACGCATAGTTGAGGCTGTGCCGGGTTTCGTAGGAGACCCGGTTGCGGCCGAAGTTGCCACTCAGATCCCAGCGCCAGCCATCGAGCTTGCCGCGCAGGCCGGCGACGAAGGACTGATCGGTGGAGTCGGCATGCTCCAGCGGCAGAAAGCCGTCCGGATAGACCTCGCCAATTAGCGGGTTGTTCGGCTTCGGCGAATTCGTGCCGTAACGAAAAAATGCCGGCGACGTGCTCTGGCGACGACCATAGTGGCCAAATGCGTAGAACTGCACACCGGTCGTGATGTCGTACTGCGCATTGAGCAGCACGTTGGTGTCACGCACCGAGGGGTCGCCCTGGCGAAAGTTCACGCCCAGCTGGGGAAAGCCGGCACGCTGGTCCGGCCCGGCGCGATTGGTGAAGTCCTGGTGGCCGTTTTGCACGGTGAGGCGCAACCAGCCCCGGTCGTCGTTCAGCGGTATGCCGAAGTTGGCCGAGCCCAGCCACTGTCGGCCATCGCCGGCAGAATACTGGCCGCCGCTGAGTTCGATATCGCCACCCTTCGCACCGGTCTTCAGGATGATGTTGATGACGCCGGCGATGGCGTCGGAGCCGTATTGGGCCGACGCGCCATCGCGCAGAACCTCAATGTGGTCGATCGCCGCAATCGGGATGGTATTGAGGTCCACGGGCTGCGAACCGCGACCGATCACGCCGTTGTTGAGCAGGATCGCGCCCGGATGCCAGCGCTTGCCATTGACCAGCACCAGCACCTGGTCGGGCGACAAGCCGCGCAATTGTGCCGGGCGCTGCGTGTCCGCGGTGTCGGCCGCGGCAGGGCGCGGGAAGTTCAATGAAGGGATGATGCGCGCGAGTGCCGTGGGCAGATCGTTGGTGCCGGTTTGTTGCAGCACCTTGGCGGACACCACGTCGATGGGTGTCAGCGAGGTGCTTTCCGTACGGTTGTCAGCACGGGTGCCAGTGACGATGACCGGGCCCAGGCTTCTGGTATTGGTGGTTTCCGGCGGTGGGGGCGCATCTTGGGCGGTTGCAGCGCTGGCCAGCGCGAGTAGTACGGTTGCGGCCAGCAGATTCGGAATGAGCTGGTGGATGCGGTTGTTCACATGAGTTCCTTTCAATGGGTTGCGGCGCTGCAACACGCGCAGACTAGAGCGATCGCGTTATTCCGTCAACGAACGTATGGACGTCTATAAGCGAGCCTGCGGCGGCCTGGTGGCAATCGATGCGCCACCTGTTGCCGACTGCCAGCGGCATGCCCAGGCCGTTAAAGTGCGGTGTAATCCGGTGCAACCGGCGGCACAAACGCCAGCCTGTGGGTGTCGGGCTGGCTGCGGGCGGGGACGCAGTTGCATTGAAATTCCCCGGAACGTACCGATAATGGCAGGCTGTAAGTGCGGTTGGACCGGACTGTTCTGGAGTTTGCATGCCTATTTATGAGTTTGCGTGTCGCAGTTGCGGGCACCACTTCGACCATTTGCAGAAAATGTCCGATGCCGATCCCACCGTCTGTCCGACCTGTCATGCAGAGCAATTGCACCGCATGCCCAGCGCTCCGGCGTTTCGTCTGGCCGGTACCGGCTGGTACGAGACCGATTTCAAGAAACCGGGAGATCACCAGCACAACCTGGCAGGCGACGCTGGCGCATCGTCGGGCGGCAACTCGACCCATCACCACCATGATGCGAAGGTCGCGGCTGGTGACGGGGCGAGTGCGCCCGCAGTTGGCGCCAGCACAACGAAGGCCAGCGTCGCTGCCGGCGGCTGATACCGCTCGGGCGCCGTTGCTGGCGGCCGTCCAGTCGATGCGATGTTAATATGCGCGGTCTGTTTCACGCATTCATGCCGCATCGGCGGCCCGGAGTTTCAAGCGCATGCGCACGCACTACTGCGGCCTCATTGACGAGTCGCTGATCGGCCAGACCGTCAGCTTGTGTGGCTGGGTGAACACGCTGCGGCTGCAGGCGCACGTGGCTTTTGTCGACCTGCGCGATCACGAAGGGCTGGCACAAATCGTCATCGAGCGCACGAATGGTGACGCGTTCGCCGTTGCCGGCGAGATCGGCAATGAATATTGCCTGCGCGTCACCGGCGTGGTGCGGGCGCGTATCACTGCCAATGACAAGCTCAAGACCGGCCACGTCGAGGTGCT
>DATCWU010000233.1:0-1099 GCA_036566165.1 Rhodanobacter sp.
CTCGGCGGTGCCGCTGGTGTCGGTGCCCGGCGCGCCCACCACCACCACCTGCGTATTCACCGCCGGCAGGCTGTTGGTGCTGGTGAACTGCTGGAGATCCCTCAGCGTCTGCGTCATGTCACCGTCGCTGATGATGCCCACGGTGATGGTGGATGCCGTAGGCGTACCGCCCACGTTGTAGATCGTCGGAAATGTGGTTGGGTTGTGGCCCACCAGGGTGGCGCCGCCACCGCCTCCCGGCTTGCCTTGCTCCACCCGCGCCTGCGTCGCGGCGGCAACGATCATGGTGTGGGGATGCGTCACCGTTTGCAGTCCACTCACCGACAGCACGGTATCCGCCAGCGCGGCGGGCACCCGGGCGTCATCGATATTGGCGTATGCCGCGTGACCCTGCGCATCGGCAACCCGGACCAGACGCGTCCCGAATGCCGCCTGCGCGTTGCTGGCGGTGCCGTTGGCGGAAACCAGCACGCGGTTGGCCGACACGCTGATATTGGTGAAGCCGGCCTGGCGCAAGTAGGCAACCACCGCCTGTGCCTGCGCCTGGCTGGGCAGGAAGTTCGCGGCCATTTCGCCAGGTTGCAACTTGGCGCGGAACAACGGACTGTTCGGATTGTGCGCGGCGGCGATGAACTCTTCGAGTTTTGCCTGATTCTGGAGCTTCAGCGCCACCTGCACCTGCAGTGGCATGTTGAACGCCACCAAGTCCCTCATGTTTACCGACGCCGCCGGCACGTGGGCGTGGGTGGCCGTCGTCTTCCAGGTCGCGTCGACGCCAGCCGCTGTTGCGACCGTAGACGCCAGTGCCCAGCTTGCCGCCAGCGCCAGGCACAGCATGGTTTTCTTCATCTGCATGGTTCATCCCCGAAGTTGATGATGCGAACAGAAAACCCCCGACCTTGAGCGGCCCGGGGTCGCATGACGCGGCCTTGTCAAGCAAACGCGTAGTCGACCTCGCCACTGCCCCACGCTAACACGCTGCGACGCCAGATAATCCATGCGTCAGTCAAAAAATGTGCACCAAGTGTTTGATTCGTAAGTTTTTACGAGTGACTCAAGCGCAGGGCGGTCGCCCCGCTCGGACTCGGTTCTTGCGACC
>DATCWU010000259.1:0-4932 GCA_036566165.1 Rhodanobacter sp.
CGCACCGTCAGGCTGGTTGTCGTGATTGGCGTCGACGCCGAGCACCCATCCGCTCTCCCAGTGCGTGGTGGATGCGCAGTGCGCGCCGTCGGTGCTCGGGCAGAACAGGGTGCGTTTGCCGCTGGTGACTGCGGTCGAGCGCGCGTGTCGCAACGCGGCGATGAAGTCGACTTGCGCGGTCTGCAGGGCATGGCGCATCAGCAATTTGTGGAACGACGGCGTGGCGATGCCGATCAGTACCCCGACGATCGCCAGCACCATGATTTGCTCGATCAGGGTGATGCCGTGTTGCTCGGGTGGACTGGTGTGTTGGCGATCCGTGCACATGACGCCGTTCCTGCGTGGCCGAAGCGCTGATGCTAGGTTGCGCATCAGGCGCCGCGCAGTGGCTGCAGCGGTGGGGTGCCGTGCGCCTCAGGCGGTATGCCGCGTCGGCGCTGTCGATTTAAAATGCCGGATCACGCCCACATGTGTAGCCGATGACTGACCGTTTCCAGCTTGTCGCCCCGTATCAGCCTGCCGGTGATCAGCCGCAGGCGATCGAGCGTCTGGCGCAGGGTTTCGAGTCCGGCCTGGCGGCGCAGACCCTGCTCGGCGTCACCGGTTCGGGCAAGACCTTCACCATCGCCAACGTGATCGAGCGCGTGCAGCGGCCGACCATCGTGATGGCACCGAACAAGACGCTGGCCGGGCAGTTGTATGGCGAGTTCAAGGCGTTCTTTCCGCACAATGCGGTGGAATATTTCGTCAGCTATTACGACTACTACCAGCCGGAAGCTTACGTGGTGGCGTCCGATACCTTCATCGAGAAGGACGCGTCGATCAATGAACACATCGAGCAGATGCGCCTGTCGGCCACCAAGGCGTTGCTGTCGCGGCGTGACGCGATCATCGTCGCCACCGTGTCGGCGATCTACGGCCTGGGCAATCCCGAGGACTACCTCAGCCTGCGCCTGATCCTGGCCCGGGGTGAGCGCATCGACCAGCGCAAACTGATCCATCAACTGACCGAGCTGCAGTACACGCGCAACGAGATGGAGTTGCGCCGCGGCACGTATCGCGTGCGCGGCGAAGTCGTGGATGTCTTTCCTGCCGAGTCGGAAACCGAAGCGTTGCGCATCGAGCTGTTCGATGGCGAAGTCGAGGCCATGGCGTTGTTCGATCCGCTTACCGGCGAGACGATCCGCAAGGTGCCGCGCTATACCGTGTATCCGCGCACGCATTACGCCAGCACGCGACAAAGCGTGTTGAACGCGATCGAGACGATCAAGGTGGAGCTGAAGGAACGGCTGGAAATCCTGTACAAGGAAAACAAGCTGGTCGAGGCGCAGCGGCTGGATCAGCGCACCCGCTTTGATATCGAGATGATGACCGAGGTCGGTTACTGCCAGGGTATCGAGAATTACTCGCGCCACCTGACCCGGCGCGAACCCGGCGAGCCGCCGCCAACCCTGTTCGACTACCTGCCGGCCGACGGCATGCTGGTGGTGGATGAATCGCACGTCACCGTGCCCCAGCTCGGCGCCATGTACAAGGGCGATCGCTCGCGCAAGGAGACGCTGGTGGAATTCGGCTTTCGCCTGCCATCGGCCATGGACAACCGCCCGTTGCGCTTCGAGGAATGGGAGCAGCGCGTGCCGCGGGCGATCTATATTTCCGCCACGCCGCGCGCGTATGAGCTGGACAAGTCCGGCGACGCCGTGGTCGAGCTGCTGGTGCGCCCGACCGGGCTGGTGGATCCGCAGGTGGAAGTGCGTCCGGTACGCACCCAGGTCGACGATCTGCTCAGTGAAATCCACAAGAACGTGGCCGTGGGCGAGCGCGTGCTGGTGACCACGCTGACCAAGAAGATGGCTGAAAACCTGACCGAGTATTTCGACGAGCAGGACGTGCGCGTGCGCTATCTGCACTCGGATATCGAGACCGTCGAACGCAGCGAGATCATCCGCGACCTGCGTCTGGGCAAGTTCGACGTGCTGGTCGGCATCAACCTGCTGCGCGAAGGGCTGGACATGCCCGAGGTATCGCTGGTGGCGATTCTGGATGCCGACAAGGAAGGATTCCTGCGTTCCACCGGTTCGCTGATCCAGACCATCGGCCGCGCCGCGCGCAACGTGCACGGTCGCGCGATCCTGTACGGCGATCAGATCACCCGCTCGATGCGCGCGGCCATGGACGAAACCGCGCGCCGCCGCGACAAGCAGATTGCCTGGAATCTGGAGCAGGGCATCACCCCCACCACCATCGTGCGGCGCATTGCCGACATCATGGAAGGCGCGCGCAGCGAGGCCGGCAATCGCCGCGGCAGCAAGGCGTCACGCCGGCAGGCGGTCGCCGAAGAGGGTGCCGATTACGCGAATCTCAGCGCGCACCAAGTCGCCGCCATGCTGAAGAAACTGGAGGCGCAGATGTACCAGCACGCGAGAAACCTGGAGTTCGAGGACGCCGCGCACCTGCGCGACCAGATCCATCAGCTACGCGAGCAGTCATTGCATTAGGCCGCCACGGTTGCCTGGGCTGTTGTCGCCTGCCGGGCGCTCGCTTATACTGCGCAGCTCGCGCGGCGTGCCGCGGCGAAGCGGGCGGTTAGCTCAGCGGTAGAGCACTACCTTGACATGGTAGGGGTCACAAGTTCGATCCTTGTACCGCCCACCAATTTGTTCAATCGCTTGCGCCACCTCCACGGTGGCGTTTGTGTGTTCGTTGCCTGCGTATTGCCTGAACTGGCCGGTTTGTGAGGTGGCGCCTGTGCGCAATCCCGCGCGGCACGCCCGGCTCGCGATTCCGCTGTTGCGCGGGTGGCTGGTGTCAGCCTTGCCGCTGCGAGCCCGGCGAACAGCAGGGGGCATCATCGCCAGGCCGGTATGAACAGCTCGTCAGGGTGGCACGGCAGATGATGTGAACGGCTCGGCGCTGGTACGAGGAGGCGTGCAGCGCTGGTCTGTCAGCAAGGGGCTCCGCCTGTGCCGGCATCGCGCGGCAGCGTGACGACAAACGTGCTGCCCTGGTCACGACCGGCGCTGTGGGCCACCACGCTCCCGCCGTGCGCGCTCACCAAGTCGCGTACCACGGCCAGGCCAATGCCCAGTCCGCCGTTGGCCATGGCCAGGCCGTGCTTGTCTTGCACGAACAGGTCGAAGATGGTGTGCAGCTCGGTCGCGGCGATGCCAATGCCGTCGTCGCTCACGCTGAACACGATGGCGGAGCGGGAGATAGCGGCGTTGAGCGCGATATGCCCGCCCATCGGGGTGTATTTGCAGGCGTTGTCGAGCAGGTTGCTGAACACCTGGGTGAGGCGGATTGCGTCGCCGTGAAACGCCAGTGGATCAGGCGGCAACGTGCTGGTGAACGTTTGCGCCTTGGCGCGCATCGCCGGTGTGCAGGTGTCGATGGCCACGTTGATGACATGCTGCAGGTCAATTGCACTGCGTTCCAGACGCAGCTTGCCGGTGCTCAGGCGTGAGCCGTCGAGCAGGTCGTCGATCAATCGGGCCATGTGGGTGACCTGGCCGTCGATGATGGACTGCAGCCGCGCCACGGACGCCGCGTTTGCGTAATCACCCTGCACCAGCAAATCCGCGGCGATGCGGATGGGCGTGAGCGGGTTGCGCAGTTCGTGCGCCACCATGGCCATGAACTTGATTTGCTGGCGGTTGGCTTCGTGCGCGTCGTGCTCGCTCGCCTGTGCTGTCAGCGCGGCAGCGACCAGTTTGCCGTTGGTTTCGCGCAGCAGTTGCGGATCGGGCACGAACTGGTGGTCAGGGAGGCTGTCCTGCGCGTGCGGATCGCCATCGCCGATGGTTGCCGCTGCCGCGTAGCACTGCAAACCGTGACCGGCCCGCTTGGCTTGATACATGGCCGCATCGGCGCTGCGTATCAGTCCGCGCGCATCGACGCCGTCCCGTGGATACAACGCGATGCCCGCACTTGCGGACAAGCGCAGGTCCTTGCCGCCGATGCGGCACGGGCTGGCAATCGCAGTGAGGATCTTTGCCGCGATGGCTTCGGCCTCGGCCGATTGCGCGATGTCGCTGAGCAGCACCAAAAACTCGTCGCCGCCATGACGGCTGACACTGTCGCTTGCACGCACCGCTGCGGCCAAGCGCCGCGCGACCAGTTGCAACGCTTCATCGCCGCGAGCGTGTCCCAGGGTGTCGTTGATCTGCTTGAAGCCGTCGAGGTCGAGAAAGATCACTGCCAGTTGCGTGCCGTGCCGATGCGCAGTGGCCAACGCGAGCTCCAGCCGCTCCAGCAGCACGGCGCGGTTCGGGGTGCCAGTGAGTGCGTCGTGCTGGTTGGCGCGCGCCAGTTCCCGCAGATTGGCCGCCGCCACTTCGGCGCTGGCGTTGGCCTGCAGTACGGCCAGCAAGAGCTTTTCATTGGCCTCGCGCAGTTGCGCCAGCTGGTTGGCGGTCGAACTGTTTTCTGCCTGTGCCAGGCTTTCGCGCAGTTCCGCCACATGCCGGCGCAGGCCATCCGCTTGCATGCTCAACGCCGTCACCCGCGCCTCGGCCGCGCTCAGTTCGCCCGGGTCGTCGCGCGCATTCCCTCCTCTGGCAACACCGGTGGAATCAGTCATCTTGCCCATCGGGTTGCGTGCTGACGGGACGCCGCCGGGTCGGTCGACCGCCGAGCAGCCCTTCGTAATCGGCGAGCATGCGGTCCATCTGGATGCCGTCTGCGTTGATGTGAAACAGGCGCAACTCGTTGGAGTGATTGCTGGCGCGCAGTTTGACTACCGCCATGACCCGCTGCAGGCGGCTGTCCACCTCGATGTAGCGTTGCACGATGATCGCGTCCGTCAAAAACGCGGTGCCGTACGGGCTGAAGCGCAACTCGTCGTAGCGGTCTTCCAGCTCGGAGGTCAACAGCACTGTGGCGCCGGTGGTGCCCAGCGCGGACATCATGCGTGCCAGGGATTCGCGAAAACCG
>DATCWU010000269.1:0-4464 GCA_036566165.1 Rhodanobacter sp.
AACTGTTGTAGGACGCCATCACGCTGAGCACGCCCGCTTCCAGCGCGCCGAAGTAACCGGCGCCATGCACGTTGATCATGTCCGTGCGACTGACCTTGGCGTCGCCCTGGTCCTTGCCGTTTGCCGTCGCGCCGTCACCGACGAAATGCTTGGCCGTGGCCATGACATTCGCGTCGCCGAAATCACCCTGCAGTCCGGTCACATAGGCGCGTGCATAAGCGCGTACCAGCGGCCCGGCGTTGGAGAAACTCTCGTAGGTGCGTCCCCAGCGCGCATTTAGCGCCACGGCCAGCGTCGGCGCGAACGCCCAGTCCACGCCGGTGGCCCGCACGGCACGCGCGGTCGCGGCGCCAATTTGCTGGATCAAGGCCGGATCGTGTGTCGCACCCAAGCCGATATTGTGCGGAAACAGCGTGGCGCCAAACACGTTGCTGTCGCCGTGCACCGCGTCGGTGCCCCAGATAATGGGAATCTTGACGGCGGCATCAACGGCCATCGAAGCGTCGTAATAGCTGTCCGCCAACGCCAGCCAATCCGCCACGCTGGCGTGCTTGTTGCCGTGGGGCCAGGAACCGCCGCCGTTGAGCACCGAGCCGATGTAGAACTGCCTGACCTCGGCCGGCGTGATCGACTTGATTTCCGCCTGGGTCATCTGGCCGATTTTCTGCGCCAGACTCATGTGCGCCACGATGTCATGCACGCGCACTTCCAGCTTGGCGTCCACCTTCGCGTGGGACTTGATGGCTGGCCAGTCGGTGTAGTGCGTCGGCACGAGTGCTTGCCCGGTGAGGGTGGCTGGGGCTGCATCCACGGCCCCTACGCTACCGCTTCCGGCCAGCATCACCACGATGATGCAAGCCAGACCCACCCACCTTGTACCCACCATCGGCAACCCCCGCTCTGGACCATCAGCCCGCGCCGCGTCCGCCACAGCACGCGCGCCGTGCCGTCACCGCACCCGCAGCGCGTGCCGTGGCCAGGCGCTGCGTCAGCATGGCACCAGCCTACAACTTGTAGTTGATGCCAAACAGTATGGTGCGTCCCCAAGTGTCGTATTCCAGCGGACGGGTGAGCGGCACGTTGTTCGGCAAGGTGGCAATCTGCACCGTCGAATCCGACGAGTTGCTCAGATTGTTGACCTGCAGCAAGAGCGACAGTCCATCCCAGCGCCCTGCGGAAAACGCATAGCCCAACTGCAGATCGGTTTGCCGATTGGCCAGGACCTTGGTGTAGCCAAGCTGGTCGAACAAGGCCACCGCCTCGCCGGTAAACGCTGAACGGTAGCGTTCGGCCACGCGCACCGAGAAGCCATAGCGTTCGTAGAACAACGCCAGGTTCGCCACCTTGCGCGACAAGCCAGGCAGGGTATTCGGGCCGCCGGGAATGGCCGAGACGGAGCTCGTCGGGATGGAGCTGTTGGTCAACGAGAAGTTGGCCTGTGCGCCAAATCCTTCCAGCGCGGACGCGAGCAAACCGCCTTCCAGTGCGCCGGACAATTCCAGCCCGTCCATTTTTCCGCCGGTGCCGTTTTCCGGCGTGGTGAACGAACCAATGGTGCTGGTCGGTACCAGCGTGGGTGTGTCGTTGGTGTAGTGGGAAAAGTCGTAGTCGAGTACGGTCTGGTTGTAGATATAGTTGAGCAGGTTCTTGTGGAACACCGCAGCCGCCACATAGCTGGCGTGACCGAAATACTTCTCCCACGACAGATCGGTACCAACCGCCACATACGGCCGCAGCTGCGTGTTGCCGCCACTGCCCGACCACAGCACCTGACCGGCCGCCGGGCCGTCGGTCACCTGCGACACACCGGCAGACGTGGCAACTTTCTCATCATCGATGCGGCCGCGCGTCAGGGTCTTGGCCAGGCCGAAACGCAGGTATTGCCGGTTGCCGAGGTCAGCCACCAGGTTCAGGCTGGGCAGTACGTTGTTGTATTTGGCGCCGCCGGAAATTGTGCCAACCAGCGTGTTGCCGTTGGTCTGCAAGGCCCGCGATGATTGATCGGTACGCACGAACTGCACACCGACATTACCGCGCAACGGGAGCCCTGCCATGCTCGTGTCGATGTTGAACTTGGCGTACGCGAGCGGCACCTTTTCCTCCACCGCGTAATTGCGGCTCCAGTCACCCTGTCCGTTTTTCGGGACCAGGTAGAACTGGCTGTACATGGCGCCCAGCACGTTGTAGTTGAGGATGCCGGGAATGCCGCCGTAGCCAATCGACGTCGGGTTGTAGAGCAGGCCGGGATTGACCGGTGCGCTGAAGTGATTCTGGTAGGTATCCTGCGTGGAGCCGTTGCCGTTGAGATAGGCAAAGTCAACGTCGGCGTGCTTGGTCTTGGTGCGATCCGAATACGCCAGCCCCAGGTCCATGCTGCTGAAAATCCAACCGACCGGATGGCTCACCTGGAAGCGGAATGCATGGATGGTGTCGCTCTGGCGGTCGAACTCCTGGCGGCCGTTGTAGCCGTAGCCGTCAGGGTCGGTGAATACCATGTTGGCCGGATTGCTCAAGTCAACCGCGGGCCGGAAGTTGGGATAGCCGAAACCCGCTGGCGTGTTGAAGTCGACGCCGGTGAAGGCACCACCCGCCAGTCCGCTGAACAGGTAGGCGTCATGCAATTTCACCCGCGCGCTGGATGAGGACAGGTCGGCCGTGGCCGTCCAGTCGCCCAGGTACAACTTGTTGTTCCAGCCGATGGAGTAGAGCTTGTCATGCTCCTTGGTGTATTCGTTTTGCAGGATCGGCGCGATGCCGTTGATCGTGCCGGAAGTGACAATGGGCAGTGGCTGGCCGGGCGAGGTCTGGACGTTGTCGTAGGAAATGTTGTCCCACGGACTGCTCGACCATTGTGCGCCGTTGGTGAATTTGCGCTTGTTGAACGTGGAGTAGTACAGGTCAAGCTTGGAATAGTAGATGTCGTTCGGCGCCCACTCGAGTACCGTCATCAAGCCATTGCGCTTTTGATCCTGTGACTGCGCGCGCAGCTGCATGCCTTCTTGCGATATCACGTTATCCGGCATGCCTGGCGTGTGTGGCCCGCCCCAATTCTGGTCGATGCCGGCCGTGCCGTTGTCGGCGCTCCACCACCACGCCTGATATTGCTTCTCCTGGATCGGCTGGTCGAGTTGGGCGAAACCCACCGCGATGCCCAGCGTGTGGTTGAAGAACTGATCGACATACGAGAAGCTGGCGCGATGACCACCGGTGCCGGTACCCGTGCCCGGATTCAGTGAGCCGTTGGTGTTGTGCTCGCCACGCACGTTGAACACCAGTGTGCGCCTGGACAAATCCAGTGGATTGATCGTGTGCAGATCCACAGTGCCGGACAGACCCTGGCCGACCAGGCCGGCATCCGGGGTCTTGTAGATGGTCACGCCGCTGATCAGCTCGGACGGATACTGGTCGTATTCCACGCCCCGGTTCTCGCCGATGGTCGCCTGTTCGCGCCCGTCCAGCGTGGTGCCGGCGAAATCCGGCGCCAGGCCGCGGATCGAGATGGCGTTGGCTTGACCGTTGGCGCGCTGTGTCGCCAGGCCAGACACACGCGACAGGCTGTCGGCAATGCTGACGTCCGGCAGTTTGCCGATGTCCTCGGCAGAGATCGCCTCCACGATGTTGTCGGCGTTTTCCTTGACCTTGATCGAGCTCTCGATACTGCTGCTGATCCCGGTCACCACCACCTTGCTCAAGTCTGCCGTCGGCGTCGAAGACTCCTTCTTGCTGGTCTTCTTCACTGCCTTGGCATCTGCCTTGGCGGGTGTCGCCGGGCTGGTCGCCGGCTCCGTCTGCACCTGACCGGCAAGTTCTTGTGCCGAAGCTGACGCGACGCCCGCGATGGCGAACAACGCCATCGCACACGCTGCTGTCAACGGACGCAGATGATGAATTTGGATTGGCGTAACAACGGCCCGCAACACACGACGATGGTTCACGAATGTTCCCTTTGACAACCTGATTTGAAGTTCCGTCTCGCGGCGGGGCGGCACATATTGCGCCCACTCGGCAGCCGATGTCATCAAGGCAAGCACCGCAACAACTTGCACCTCAACGACGCCGCTGACCGGCAGCGTGAGCAGGGGGTAAACCGGAACGAGAGCAATCAAGCCACGCACCGCGTCGCGACCCACCCGCCGGAACTTTTTTCTTCGCTGACTGGAACGTAAACAGGAGGGCGCGACTAGGTGCACATGCCGCGTGGGGATTCCACTTTTGCCCGGCTGGAAGCAGCGGGGGTACATCGGGGGTACATCGGTGGCACGTCAGAGCCGGTTCAGGCACTATCAGAAACGGGGCGTTGGTATCACGCGCGACATGTCAGGGGGCCGAGGTAGTCAATGAACTTTGTCACTGCCAGTCGGAACCAGCCACGCATATGCGTCGTAGGCAACTCCAAGTTCACTCAGGTCATCCACAGCTTGGTCGATGAGTTCAAGAACGTCGCCCAGATTACCGTCATCGACA
>DATCWU010000277.1:0-8879 GCA_036566165.1 Rhodanobacter sp.
CCCGGCTGGCCGATGATGCGTTTCAATTTCACGCCGGCACCGTCGGCGGTGTCCATGCCGCGAATGCGGCGGGTGATGTGGCGATCGCTCATGACTTGCTCCGGCAGTGATGTCTGCACACCAGAATGACCTCGGGCAGGCCACTATCCAAGTGTCAGCGCATGAACGCACTGTTCCCGTGTTGCAACTCAAGGCTGGTCGTCCCGGCTTGGCCGACCACATCGTGCGCGTGGTTTGGTGCGCGTCAATGCACCCAGTGGCCGGCACGCTGACGCGGTGGCGAGGCTTCAGCAGCAGCGTCGCCGGGTAATTGCAGCACCATCGCCTCGACCTCGGCCGCCGTGACCGGCTTGGCTTCCCAGTAGCGATTGACGGCAGCCAGCACGGCGGGTACCTGGGCCAGGCAGTCGTCGTACTCGTCATCACCGAGTTTCTCGAACTCGGCCTCGGCGCGCAGGATGCCCTCGTCCACGGCCAGCGCCATCACCGGCCCGAGCAGTTCCATCAAATGCGGATCTTCCGACAGCCGGCCTTCCCAGAGGCTCGCCCGCAGGTCGATGCCACGGCTGAAGCCCTCGCACCAACCGGCGGCGGACAGGGTCGGACCGGTTTCGAGTTCGATCTCGCCCAGGATCGGCTCATACGCATCCACATCGAGCTCGGCGCTGATCGAGTCGTTGAGCTTGGCCAGCAGCGCGAGCACACGGTTACCCTCCGTCTCGTCGGCAAACGGTTCGTGCAGCACTTCGGGCAACCACTCGTCGGGCAAAACCGTCAGTGGCCCCACGGCCAGCGCGCTGAGCAAGCCGTGCACGCCATCCAGCAGCAGCGCATCTTCGCCGGTGTGCGCGCGCAGGTAGCGGTCCAGCTCGTCCAGCTCGGTGTCATCCAGCGAGCTCGGCCATTCGGCTTTTGCAGTCATCTCAGGTTCTCAAATCCAGTTCCAGCATCACCGGCGCGTGGTCGGACGGACGCTCCCAGCGGCGCGGCTCGCGGTCGATGCCCACCGCCGTGACGGCGGACTTGAGCGCGTTGCCAATCAGAATCAAGTCAATGCGCAAGCCCATGTTGCGGCGAAATGCGCCTTGCCGGTAATCCCACCAGCTGTAGTGGGTGTTGGCCTGCTCCAGCAAGCGAAAACTGTCATGCAGGCCCAGGTCGGTGATGGCCGCCAACGCAGCGCGTTCGGGCGGCGAGCACAGGATGTCGTCACCCCAGGCCACCGGGTCGAAGACGTCGCGATCCTCTGGGCAGATGTTGAAATCACCCAGCACTACCAGTCGCGGATAACGCGCCAGTTCGGCGGCGAGAAACGCGCGTATCTTGTCCAGCCAATACAGTTTGTACGCGTATTTTTCGTCGCCGACCGCCTTGCCGTTGACGACATACAGGTTGACCACGCGCAGCATTTGCGCCGGATCGGACCCAGGCACGCCAACGCTGGCGGCCAGGATACGCCGTTGCGGATCATCCAGCCCCGGGATGTCGGTGACGACGTCCGTCAACGCCTGGGCCGGGCCGTCACGCGCCAGCAAGGCCACGCCGTTGTAGGTCTTTTGCCCGGAAAAGATCGCGCGATAGCCGGCGGCAGCCAGTTCGTCTGCAGGAAACTTCGCGTCTTCCAGCTTGGTTTCCTGCAGCGCCACGAGGTCCGGCCGTGCAGTGGTCAACCATTGCGCGAGGTGCGGCAAGCGGACCTTCAGCGAGTTGACGTTCCACGAGGCAATCTTCATGGCGTCATTGTAGGGGATGCGTCAACCCCGGCCCGGCGCGACCCCGGCAACCCGGTCGCACGCGTGCCGGACGTCGCGGACGGTGCCTCAGGCGACCATCGTCCGGAGCAGCGTGAGGGCGCGGCGCATCCGATCGCGCACGGTACTTGCGGAAACGTGGCATTTGTAGTGTATGCTGCGCCTGCAAGAGCCCGGGATGCCCGCGGTTTCCTGCTTTCTATTGCGGTAAAGTGCCTTCGCTCCGAGCCGCAAATCATCCATTAAGCTTCTAAGGTATGTTACATGTCGGATCGTCAGAGCGGTACAGTCAAGTGGTTCAACGACGCTAAAGGTTATGGCTTCATCACACCGGAAAGCGGTGATGACCTGTTCGTGCATTTTCGCGCGATCCAGGGCACGGGCTTCAAGTCCTTGCAGGAAGGTCAGCGCGTCACGTTTGTCGTCACCAAGGGCCAGAAAGGCCTGCAGGCTGAAGAAGTACAGGTTGCCTGAGTCCGCAAGGACTTGAGTGGATCTGAAAAGCCCGCTTCGGCGGGCTTTTTTTGTTCGTGTGACCCGCCCTGAAATGAGTTGACACCTTTTCCCCGAAGAAAAGGCGACCTCATGAATCCAGGGATTAAACGCGCCAACGAGAAGGCCCGCCTGTTCGAGGCAACGCTGGACGTGCTCAAGCAGGACTATGGAGTGCGCGTCGTAAAAACACCTTTGGGCAAGTCCTCGCGCAAAGGCTCGTCCCCGGACTGAGCGTGGCGAGGGCTTGCCGTTATCTGGGGTGGAGCCGACAGGCGTACTACCGGGATCGGCAGCGGCAGGAGGAACGGGCCTCCCGGCACGAGACAGTGGTGCGCCAGGTGCCGGAGGTACGCCTGCGCCAGCCGCGCATAGGGACCTGTCTCCCTACCGCCCCAAAAGGTGTCAACCTAAATCGGGACGGGTCAGTGATTGACCGCGGACCGACCACGCGCGCGCAGCGCGCTGGCGGTGTCAGGCGCGGCGCGTTCATTGGCAGTTCAATGCGCCCCGCTAAGGTGATCAGCCGTACGGACTCACCCCACGGAATATCCCCCATGAAGAAAACCCTGATTGCCAGCGTCATGCTGGCTGCTTTCGCAAGCTTTGCGGTACAGGCGCAGGACGCCACCGTGGACCCCGCCAACAACGGTGGCTGGACTGGCTCCGGTGAGCTCGGCTTTGCTTCGGCAACCGGCAACACGCGCTCGGAGAACATCAATGCCAAGCTTGGCCTGAATCAGGACAACGACCAGTGGAAGAACACGTTCTTCGTTGACGCACTGCGCTCCAAGAGCCAGCAAAAAGTGGTGGACAGCGCCGGCAACACGATCAACCTGTTCAACACCACAGCCAACCGCTATGACGGTGGCGCGTCGGTCGGCTACAAGCTTGACCCGCGCAGCTACATCGTTGGCGCTGCGCGTTACGAGCATGATGAATTCGGTGCCAACGTGTGGCAAGGCATCGTTTCGCTGGGCTACGGCTACATCGCACTGAAGGATGACCGTACCGAACTGTCGTTTGAAATCGGCCCCGGCTACAAGCGTTATCGACCGGCGGATGTCACGTTGCTGGTTGACGGTGCCATCGTGCACCAGCAGCAGCCCACCGTCAGCGAAGGGGTGGTGCGTGGCCTGGTCAACTACAAATACAAGCTCACGGAAAACACCACGTTCGAAGACACGCTGCTGATGGAAGCTGGCTCCAAGGACACCTACCTGCAAAACGATGCGGGTATTTCGGTCAGCATGACCCGCAAGATGGCGTTGAAGGTGGGCTTGCAACTGCGCCACCACAGCGATGTATTGCCGGGCATCAAGAAGACCGACACGCTGACCACGACCAATCTGGTTTACAACTTCTAGGAGCCTGTCGGGCTTTGGTTGGTGGCGTTCCAGCGGGTCAGGAAACCTGGCTCCGGTTGCGGCGACAACGGACGGCTCTGGCGCCGTAGCGCCGGGGCCGTCTTGCGTCATGAGGCGGTGCTTTGCCCGCCGCCGCGCGAGTGGTTTCAGAGCCCGAGCAATTGACCGGCACCTTGCGCCAACAACAGCTCGGCCACGCGCCGGCCCAGCGCATCCGCCTGCCCGCTAGCGGCACTGCCTTCGGCGCGCAGCACGCGCCCGTGGTCCACGTCGCCCACCAGACCGCTCAGATGGAGGTCGTGCTCGCCGCGCACACACCACGCGCCGATCGGCACCGTGCAGCTGCCGCCAAGCGCACGATTCATCGCGCGCTCGGCGCTTACCGTAATGCGCGTATCCGCGTCGTCGAGCGCTGCCAGCAACTCCAGTGTGGCCGGATCGTCACTGCGCGCCTCAATCGCAATGGCGGCCTGACCCGGCGCGGGCAACCATTGCGGGGCAGCCAGGCGCGAGCGGATGCGTGCGGCCAGGCCGAGCCGTGCCAGCCCGGCACAGGCGAGCACGATGGCGTCGTAGGCACCGGCGTCCAGCTTGGCCAGCCGGGTGCCGACGTTGCCGCGCAAGTCCAGCAGCTCCACATCCGGCCGCAGCGCGCGCATCTGTGCCTGACGGCGCAGTGACGAAGTGCCGACGCGGGCGCCGGCTGGCAACTCGGCCAGCGTGGCGTAGTGGTTGCTGACCAAGGCATCGGCGGCGTCGGCACGCGGCAGAATTGCCGGCAGCACGAAACCCGGCTCCAGGTGTGCCGGCACGTCCTTCAACGAATGCACGGCCAGGTCGGCGCGCCCCTCCAGCATGGCCACTTCAAGCTCTTTCAGAAACAGTCCCTTGCCACCAATTGAGGCCAGCGACCGATCCTGCACCTCGTCGCCGCGCGTCGTCATCGGCACCAGCTCCACTGTCAACCCCGGGTACATCCCCCGCAACAACGTGGCGACATGCTCGGCCTGCCACAGCGCAAGTGCGCTCTTGCGCGTGGCGATACGCAGGGTGGAAGGGTTCATCAGCGCTCCGTGAAACTCGACAGGCGCCTATTGTCGCGTAGTTTCTGTCGCCGCGTGGAGTACGGGCGCTGCCAGCGCGCCGGACAACGGCAACCAAGCCGCCGTTCCGGGCGGCCGGGCGCCACGTGCCACGTGGCAGCGTGATCCAGGAAGCGCGGTCCGGCGGTGCCACCGCGTACCGGCGGCGTCCTCGGTCAGACCGGCACGGCGGCTGCGCGGGACGACCTGCCACCGTGGCGATCGGCGGCCAGCAGCAGGTAGAACGCCGGCACCACGAACAGGGTGAATACGGTGCCGATGGCGAGGCCGGTGGAAATCACCAGACCCATGTTGAAGCGACCTGCCGCGCCAGCGCCAGAGGCGATCACCAGTGGCAGTACACCCAGCACCATCGCTGCGGTGGTCATCAGGATCGGCCGCAGGCGCACTGCCGCGGCGTGCTCGATCGCCTCACGTTTGGCCATGCCGGCAAGTTGCGACTGGTTGGCAAACTGCACGATCAAAATGCCATGCTTGCTGATCAGGCCCATCAGGGTCACCAGACCCACTTCCGTGTAGATGTTGAGGCTGGTGAACAGGTTGACGAAGATCAGCGCACCGAACAGCGCCAGCGGCACCGAGATGAGGATCACGATCGGATCGCGCAGGCTGTTGAACTGTGCCGCGAGAGCCAGGAACACGATGATCACGGCAAACAGCAAGGTCGTGCCGAAGCCCCCGGACTCCTGAATGAACTGACGCGACTGGCCGGCGTAGTCGACCGAGTAACCGGTGGGCGCCACTTGCTGGACGAGGTCGCGCAGGTAGGTCAGCGCATCGCCCTGCGACAGGCCGGACACGCCGGAGATCGTCGCCGAGTTCAACTGCTGGAACCGGTTCAGTGATTGCGGAACGACCTGGTTGGTGATCTTCGCCACGGTCGCGGCCGGGATCACCGAGCCGTCCGGCACGCGGATGTAGTAATCCAGCACCTGCTTCGGGTTAAGCCGATCGACCTGCAACACCTGCGGAATCACCTTGTACGAGCGCCCGGAGATCGAGAAGTAATTGACGTAGCCGCCACCGAGCGCCGAACCGAGCGCGGCGCCCACATCCTGCTGGGTCAGCCCGAGCGTGGTGATCATGTCGCGATCGAGGCTGACCGTGCTTTGCGGTTTGTCGACCTTGAGGTCGGAGTCGATGAAGTAGAACTTGCCGCTGGCTTGTGCCTTCTGCAGTACTTCGCTGGCCACCTCGTTGAGGTTCTCGAACGGCGCCGTGGTGGTAATCACCACCTGGGTCGGCAGTCCCGATGCCCCCGGCAACGGCGGGAACTGGAATGCCGCCACGCGACCGCCGGCGATGCCGTTCCACTTCTCCTGCAGGACCTGTTGCAGGTCGTGCGCGCTGCGGTGGCGCTGATCCCACGGCTTGAACAGCACGCCGCCGATGCCCTGGTTGATGGTGGGCACGCCGGTGAGCTGGAACATCTGCGCGTACTCCGGCAGCTGTCTGGCCAGGTCGAACATCTGCGTCGCGTAGACATTCATCTGCTGTGCCGTCGCGTTCGGCGCGCCGACGATCTGCCCCACCACGATGCCCTGGTCTTCCTCCGGCGCCAGCTCCGATTTCGCGGTCACGCCCAGTGCGATCGTGGCCAGCAGCAGCAGCGCGCTCATCACCACGACCACTGACGCGGTCGCCAGCGTGTTGTGCAGCACGCGCTGATAACCGCGGTGCACGCGGTCGAACTGGCGGTCGATGAACTGCACGAAGCGGTTGCCTTCCTGCTCGCTGCGGAAAAACCTCGAGCACATCATCGGCGACAGGGTCAACGCGACCACGGCCGATACCGTCACCGCGCCGGCCAGGGTGAACGCGAACTCGGTGAACAACGCGCCGGTCAGTCCCTTCTGGAACCCGATCGGCACATACACCGCGATCAGCACCACGGTCATGGCCAGGATCGGGCCGCCCAGCTCGCGTGCGGCGAGCAAGGCAGCCTGCAGCGGGGTCTTGCCCTCCTCCTTCATGTGCCGATCAACGTTTTCCACCACGATGATCGCGTCGTCCACCACCAGGCCGATCGCCAGCACCAGCGCCAGCAGGGTCAGCAGGTTGATCGAGTACCCCAGCGCCAGCATCACGAAGAAGGTGCCGACCAGCGACAGCGGCATCGCGATCACCGGGATGATCACCGCACGCAGGCTGCCAAGAAACAGGAAGATCACCAGGGTGACGATCAGCAGCGCCTCGGCCAGGGTCTTGATCACCTCGTTGATCGAGCTGTTCACGAACTCGGTGCCGTCGTAGACGATCTGCCCGGTCAGCCCGTTGGGCAGCTGCCGCTGGATCTCCGGGAACGCGTCGCGCACCCGCTTGGCCACGTCCAGCACGTTCGCATCGGGCGCGACCTTGATGCCGATGAACACGGAGCGCTTGCCGCTGAAGGCCACGTTGAAATCGTAGTTGTCCGAGCCCAGCGATACCGTGGCCACATCCTGCAGGCGCACGATCGCCCCGTGGTCCTGCTTGATCGCCAGCTGCTTGAACTCGTCGACCGAATGCAGGCTGCTGTCGGTGGTCAGATCCACGGTCACCGCCTGGCCCTTGCTGGAACCGACCGCAGCCAGGTAGTTGTTGGCGGCCAGCGCGGTATTCACATCGCTGGCGGTCACGCCATGCGCCGCCATCTTCGTGGGGTCCAGCCACGCCCGCAGCGCGAACTGGCGCGCGCCGAGCAGTTCGGCGGTTTGCACGCCATCGATCGAATCGAGGTTGGGCTTGACCACCCGGGCCAGATAGTCGGTGATGTTGTTGGTGGACAGCACGTCGCTGTAGAAGCCGATATACATCGCGTCGACCGTCTCGCCGACCTGCACGTTCAGCACCGGCTGCTGCGCCTGCGGCGGCAGCTGGTTCTTCACCGAGTTGACCTGGGTGGTGATCTCGGTCAGCGCGCGGTTGGCGTCGTAGTTCAGACGCAAGGTCGCGGTGATCGTGGACACACCCTGCACGCTGCTGGAAGACAGGTAGTCGATACCCTGCGCCTGCGAGATCGCCTGCTCCAGCGGCTGGGTGATGAAACCGGCCATGGTCTGTGCGTCGGCGCCGTAATAGGCGGTGCTGACAGTGACCGTGGCATTCTCGGTCTCCGGGTACTGGCGCACCGTCAGGTCGCTGACGGCGCGCACACCGAGCACCAGGATCAGCAGGCTGACCACGATCGCCAGTACCGGCTTGTTGATGAACAGGTCCGTGAATTTCATGGCGCTCGCTCAGTGCTCCTGCGGAGCAGGATGGGCGCTGTCGGCGGGCTGCACGCGGTTGTCGATCGCGATGGGCGCGTCGTTCTTCAGCTTGACCTGGCCACTGGTCACGACCACGGTGCCGGGGTCGATCCCCTTGAGGATCGCGACCTGGTCGCCGCGGGTGTCGCCCACGGTGACGAAGGTCTGCTTCACCGTGGGCGGCAGCGGCTGGCCCTTGTCATCCTTGCCCGCGGACGGTTGCACCACATACACGGTGTCGCCATAGGGGTTGTAGACGATCGCCGCCTGCGGCAGCGTCAGCCGGCGCTGCGCATTACCGACGTCGACGCCAACTTTCGCGAACATGCCCGGGGTAAGCGCCTTGTCGTGGTTGGCCACCGTGGCCTCGACCTGCACGTTGCGGGTACTGGTCTCGACCTTGGGATTGATGGCGCTGAGCTTGCCGGTGAACGCGCGGCCGGGATACGCATCCAGCTGCAGATTCACCGCCTGGCCCACCCGCAAGCGACTCAGTTCGCTTTGCGGCACGTGGAAATCGACGAACAGCGGGTCGAGCTGCTGCAGGGTCACCACGGCATCGCCGGCGTTGAGATAGTCGCCGGGGCTGGTGGTGCTGATGCCGACCCGGCCGGCAAACGGCGCGCGCAACTGCTTCTTGGACACCACCACCGTCTGCTGGGCCACCGCGGCTTGCCGGGCCTTGAGATCGGCAGCTGCGCTGTCGTACTCGGCCTTGCTGATCGCCTGCGCCGCCAGCTGCTGGCGCGCGCGTTCGAACGTGATCTTTGCCAGCTGGGCAGCGGCCGCAAACTGCTGCAACTGGGCCACGTCATCGCCGTCGCGCAGTTGCAGCAGCAGCTGCCCCTGCTTCACATCCGCGCCGGATTTCAGGTGGACTGCGGTGACCAGGCCGGCCACGTCCATGGCCAGGTCGGCGCCGTTGACCGCACGCAG
>DATCWU010000280.1:0-1057 GCA_036566165.1 Rhodanobacter sp.
GCACACCGGGGTGCCTGGCCTGGACGAGGTGCTCGGCGGCGGCCTGCCGGAGTTTTCCTTCAACCTGCTCGCGGGACCGCCCGGTGCGGGCAAGACCACACTTGCACACCAGATGATGTTCGCGCTGGCCACAGTGCAGCAACCCGCGATCTACTTCACCGTGCTGGGCGAGCCGCCGTTGAAAATGCTGCGTTATCAGCAGCAGTTTGATTTCTTCGACGACGCCAGGATCCATTCCACCATCCATTTCATCAACCTTGCCGAGGAAGCGGCGTCCGGTGACCTGGATGGCGTGCTCAAGCGGATTGGCGATGAGGTGCAGCTCCACGCACCCGCTTTCGTGTTCGTCGATTCATTCCGCTCGGTACTGCTGGCCGGTCACGGCAAGGACAACATCTTTCTCAGCCTGCAACAGTTCGTGCAACAACTGGGCGTGTTGATGACCAGTTGGCAGGCCACCAGCTTCCTGCTTGGCGAGTATTTTTCCGAGGACGACCCCAGCCCCATCTTCACCGTGGCCGATGGCTTGATCTGGCTGCGCCAGGCGGAACAAGGCAACAGCATCGTGCGCAAGATGGAGGTCCGCAAAATGCGCGGGCAGCCGTCGTTGCCGGGTCTGCACACATTCCGTATCGATCACACCGGCCTGCGCGTGTTTGCGCCACCGCCCACCATTTCCGCAGCAGCAAGTGGCCCTTCACGCGAGATCGGACAGCGCCTCTCCACCGGCATCAGCACGCTGGATGAAATGATGGACGGCGGCTTGCCCGCGGGCTACTCACTGCTGGTCGCCGGGCCCTCAGGCTCGGGCAAGAGCATTCTCGCCGGCCAGTTCCTGGCCGCCGGCGCCGCACGTGGCGAGGTTGGCATTATCGCCGCGTTTGAACAGCACCCGAACCACTCGCGCGGCCCGACGATGAGCAAGCTCATCGACGGCGGCCAGGTTCATGTGATCGACACGCAGTCGTCCACGTTGTCGGTGGATGAAGTTTCCACGCTGCTGATCGCGGCAATTGACCGCCTCAAGGCGACGCGCGTGGTGCTGGATTCGCTTTCC
>DATCWU010000294.1:0-9050 GCA_036566165.1 Rhodanobacter sp.
CGCGGCCGGTATCGCGAAACTCGCGGCGCTGCTGGATGTACCGGTGCTGCCCTTGAACCCGGACCATGGCAGCGAACATCCACGCATGCTCGCGCACATCATCGAGGCGGACTGCATCGGTTGCACCAAATGCATCCAGGCGTGCCCAGTGGACGCCATCATCGGTGCGGCGAAATTGATGCACACCGTGGTCGATGACGACTGCACCGGCTGCGAGCTATGCGTCGCCGCCTGCCCGGTCGACTGCATCGTGCTGCTGCCGATGCCGCCGGAGCAGGCTGCCGATCCCGCCCACGCCGACGCTGCACGCGAGCATTTCCAACGGCGCGAAGCACGCCTGGAACGCCAGCGCGGCGAACGCGCTGCGGAGCTGTCCGCGCGCAAGGCCGCAGTCGATGGTGCCGGCCAGCGCAACCCGGTGCTGGCGGCGCTGGCCCGGGCCAAGGCCAGAAAAGCGGCACCCAAATCATGAAACGCGCGGAAGTGGTCGAACTGTTCACCCGCCTGCGCGACATCAACCCGCATCCGGTCACCGAGTTGGCGTACAGCACACCGTATGAACTGCTGGTCGCCGTGGTGCTGTCCGCGCAGGCCACCGATGTTGGCGTGAACAAGGCGACGCGCCGCTTGTACCCGGTGGCGAACACGGCACAGGCCATGGTTGACCTTGGCATAGACGGGCTGAAGCGCTACATCAGCAGCATCGGCCTGTTCAATACCAAGGCGAAAAACGTGATCGCGCTGTCGCGCCTGCTGGTGGAGCAACACGGCGGCCAGGTACCAGATACGCGTGCGGCGCTGGAAGCGCTGCCTGGGGTCGGGCGCAAGAGCGCCAACGTGATCCTCAACGTCGCCTTTGGTCAACCCACCATCGCCGTCGACACCCATATTTTTCGCGTCGCCAACCGTACCGGGCTGGCGCCGGGCAAGGACGTGCGCGCGGTCGAGGACAAACTCGAAAAAGTGGTGCCGCCGGAGTTCAAGCTGGATGCGCACCACTGGCTGGTGCTGCATGGCCGCTACGTGTGCACGGCACGCAAGCCCGATTGCCCGAACTGCATCATTCGCGATTTGTGTCATTACAAATTCAAGACCGTCGCCAAATAGGCAACGGTGGCGGGGACGACCGGACCGCGTGCGCCGTGAGCGGATCAGGCCGGTAGCTGCGCCCGTTCCAGTGCCGCGACATGCTGCCCCAGACGTGAACCGAGATAACAGTGGGAGCCGCATGGCACCAGTCCGGCGCGGGCAAATTCGCGCAGGTACCAGGCGGGTGTGCGCGCCACGAAACCCTGGTGATCTCCGGCGACGTCATCGCGACTGGTAAACACTTCGAGAAACGCAACGCCCTCCAGCATCTCGCTGATGCCCTGCAGGCCGGCAACAATTTCCTTCCGCTTGAGGTAATGCAACACGTCCGTGCACACGATCAGGTCAAAGCGTGTATCGAAACGCAGCTGCTCCAACTGGCCAAAGCTTGCCAGCCCGATGGTGCGCGTGCGCCCGTAGCGCTGTACGGCGTACACGCTGGCATCCAGTCCGCGGTACGCCACGCCGGGCCGCAACCTGCGCAACGGCGCACGCCAGAGCGCCTCGCCACAACCCACGTCGAGCACATTGCGTAGCGGCCGGCCGAGGTAGTACTCCGTCTGCGCCACCACCATCGCCACTTTGCGCCGCAGTTCGACGGGTGAGGCCACCGCGTGCCGTGGATCGCGATACCACTTGTCGAAATACTGGCGATCGTAAACTTTCGGCATGCAACATTCCTTTGGCGCGCGGCGCACAGGAAGCCATCGTAGCGCGACGTCCGAACGCACCTGCTACATCTGCATCACTCCCCGCATGCGCGGCATTTGCGAGCATGCAGGCCCCTTACGAAACCGGGTGCCACCATGTCCGTGCTGCGCTTTCGCCTGCTTGGCAGCCGCGCCGATGCCGACGATGTGATTGCCCGAGTACACGGCATCGAGAACATCGAACACGTCGAGGAACTCGACGCTCTGGAACCCGTTACGCGAGATGATTCCAGTTCCAGTGAATCGGTCGCCGACGGTGCGGGTCACGCTTACGTGATTGAAGTGGAAACCCCCAGCGACGAAGCCGCCGCTGAGGTGCGCATTATCGCCGAAGCCTGTGCTGCCGCACGCAACGCCGGCATCGAGTACATCAGCGAATTTTGATCGGCCGGGCAGCTCCGTGTCGTGTCCCGGTGTCACGCGCCAGCCATATCCGTCGACAATGACTCTCCGGCGAACACGCACCCGGCTGGAGGCGCGCATTGGTGCCAGCCACGGGACAGGCCGCCCTGCGAGCCTGCGCACGCCACGCCCGGCTCACGACATAATGACGCCGCTCAGCCGCCCACGCAGGGGTGAGCAGAGCCTGCACGTGTCGCACAAGCCGGCAAGTTGTCGCACAAGTCCGTATAATCGGTAAATTCGCCTTTCAAAAAACCTGCGTGACCACGGTCGCGCCGTCCGAGTTGACCCTATGCTTATTGAAAAACTGCGCAACATCGCCATCGTCGCCCACGTCGATCACGGCAAGACCACGCTGGTGGACTGCCTGCTCAAGCAATCGGGCACGTTCTCCGAACGCACGGTACTGGCCGAGCGCGTGATGGATTCGAACGATCAGGAAAAAGAGCGCGGCATCACCATCCTGGCCAAGAACACGGCCATCCAATGGCAAGGCAACCGCATCAACATCGTCGACACGCCCGGACACGCGGATTTCGGCGGCGAAGTGGAGCGCGTGTTGTCGATGGTCGACTCGGTGCTGATCTTGGTCGACGCGTTGGACGGTCCGATGCCGCAGACACGTTTCGTGACCCAGAAAGCGTTCGACATGGGCTTCAAGCCGATCGTGGTGATCAACAAGGTGGATCGCCCCGGCGCGCGTCCGGACTGGGTGCTGGACCAGACTTTCGACCTGTTCGATCGCATCGGCGCAACCGACGAGCAGCTGGATTTCCCGGTGGTCTACACCTCTGCCCTGCACGGCTACGCCAGCCTGGACAGCACGGTGCGCGAGGGCGACATGACCCCGCTGTACGAAGCGATCATGGCGCACGTACCGGCCCCGGACGTGCATCCGGAAGGCCCATTCCAGATGCGCATCAGCCAGCTGGACTACAACAGCTATGTCGGCTTGATCGGTGTCGGGCGCGTCCAACGCGGGACCGTGAAGACCAACATGCCGGTCAGCATCGTCGACCGCAACGGCAAGAAGCGCACGGGCAAGGTGCTGCAGGTGCTCGGCTTCATGGGCCTGGAACGCCACGAAGTGCCCGAAGGCGAGGCAGGCGACATCATCGCGATTTCCGGCGTTGAAGGCCTGACCATCTCCGACACGGTGTGCGCCCTGGACACCCCCGAGGCCCTGCCGCCACTGACCGTGGACGAGCCGACCATCAGCATGACCTTCCAGGTCAACAATTCACCATTTGCCGGCGACAAGAATCGCAGCGGCGGCAAGTTCATCACCAGTCGCCAGTTGCGCGAGCGGCTGCAGCGCGAGACCTTGCACAACGTGGCGCTGAAAGTGGAAGAAGGCTCCGACCCGGACAAATTCAAGGTTTCCGGTCGCGGTGAACTGCATCTTTCGGTGCTGATCGAAAGCATGCGCCGCGAGGGCTACGAGCTCGCCGTGTCGCGTCCGGAAGTCATCATCAAGGAAATCGACGGCAAGCCCCACGAGCCGATCGAGCAGCTGGTCGTCGATGTGGAGGAAGCGCACCAGGGCGGGGTGATGGAGCGCCTCGGCATGCGCAAGGGTCAGCTCAAGAACATGGTATCCGACGGTCGCGGTCGCGTGCGCCTGGACTACGAGATTCCGGCGCGCGGCCTGATCGGCTTCCAGACTGAATTTCGCACCCTGACACAAGGCACGGGCCTGCTGTTCCATCTGTTCGATCATTACGGCCCCAAAGCGGAAGGCGCGATTGCCAAACGTCCCAATGGAGTGATGATCGCCAACGCTGGCGGTTCGGCACCGGCGTATTCGCTCGGGCCGTTGCAGGACCGCGGCAAGCTGTTCACCGCCGAAGGCGATGAGGTGTACGAAGGTCAGCTCGTCGGCATCCACTCCAAGGACAATGACCTTACCGTCAACGTGATCAAGCCCAAGCCGCTGACCAATATGCGCGCATCGGGCAAGGACGATGCGATCCAGCTGACGCCGGCGATCAAGTTCTCGCTGGAACAGGCGCTGGAATTCATCGAGGACGACGAACTGGTGGAAGTCACGCCAAAGGAAATTCGCTTGCGCAAGCGTTATCTGACAGAGATGGATCGCAAGCGCGCGCACCGCAGCTGAGTTTCGCCCGCACCGCCAGACCACCGAGAGGCCGCCGCGAGGCGGCTTTTCGCATGACTGATGGCAAAACCGCAAGAACCGCGCATGCCCAGTGGCGCGTGCGTCACTTCAACGTTGCGGCGACGACTCCGCGCGGGTGCGGCGCACCCGCAGGCCGGGACGTTGTCGCGCCAACCTGCGCAACAATTCGGCAAACGCCTGCAAGTCCGCCGGCCACGGCGACGCGTCGCGCCAATACAAGGAAATCTCGCGCCCGCGAATTTCGCCGGACAGCCTGGCCAGCACAATATGCGGCATGGAGGCCAGCCGCTCGTGTGCCAGCGCCGGTACCAACGCATAGCCGCCCCGCAGGCTCACCAGCGCCGCCAGGCTTTCCAGGCTGACATCCTGCACATGACCGTGCGCGGTGCCGGTGCCGGGAATGCCGTCGGTATGGCTTTCGGCCATCAGCGTGGCCTCCCCTGGATCGAGTTGCGCCAGCGCCAGACGCTTGTGCCCGGCCAACGCATGGTCGGCGCGCAACATCACTTCCCAGGGTTCAAAAAACAGCGCGCGCACGCTGATGCCGCTGGTCGCCGGCACTGTGGGAGCAAGCACCGCGTCCAGCTCACCCTCGCGCAGGCGGCGCAACAGGCCACCCGGTTTGCCTTCGGAAATGGTCAACCGGGCGCCAGGGAAATGTTGCGGAAACGGTGTGATCAAATGCGGCAGCAGATACGGCCCGAGTGAGGCGGGCACGCCAAGCCGCAACTCGCCACCAAACGCCACTGCACCGGCACGCGCCACTTGCTGCAGATGCTCGGCTGCTGACAGTACCGCGTCGATCTGCAGCAGCAGGTGGCAGCCGCCTGCAGTCGGCACAATGCTGCGCCCACCGCGTTCGAACAACGGCGCACCCAGCGCCTGCTCCACTTTCTGCACCTGATGCGACAGCCCCGACGGACTGATGTGCATCGTCCGCGCGGCGCGGTTGAAACTGCCGTGCCGATGCACGGCTTGCACCAACGCCAGATCGCGCAGCGACACCGCGGCCAGGCTCGTCGAAATCATCGAACGCTGCATGTCATCCAATATGTTTGTAGGAAGCGGCAATCAGGCTCATTCTGCCCGCCGTACGGTCGCACTCGTGAGTGCAGTTTACCTGTGCCAGTCCATATTTCCGCGGACGCGGTGCACTGCCCGTCGCGCTGCGTGCGGCCCACCGCGGGTCGCGGCCGCCGAGTGTTTGGGCGATAATTACGCCTTTGCCGGCCGAGAAGGTGATCGTTTCATCACCGCCCGTCGCCCGCTGCAAGTTCTGTCAGGAGCAACCCCCATGAAAGACACCTTTTCCGTCCGCGACACGCTTGCTGTCAACGGCAAGCACTACACCATTGCCAGTCTGGCCAAGCTGGGTCAGCGCTTCGACCTGAAGCGCCTGCCCTACTCGATGAAGATCCTGCTGGAAAACCTGGTGCGCCGCGAGGACGGCGTTGATGTGACGGCGAAGGAAATCGAGGCAATTGCCGCGTGGGATCCAAAAAAGGAGCCAGACACCGAGATCGCCTTCATGCCCGGGCGCGTATTGCTGCAGGACTTCACCGGCGTACCGTGCGTTGTTGACCTGGCAGCCATGCGCGATGCCATGAGCGCACTCGGCGGCGACCCGACCCTGATCAACCCGCTGTCACCAGTCGAATTGGTGATCGATCACTCCGTGCAGGTAGACGTGTTTGGCAGCAACGACGCGTTGGAAAAGAACGTCACGATCGAGTTCAAGCGCAACCATGCGCGCTACAGCTTCCTGCGCTGGGGCCAGAAAGCGTTCACCGATTTCAAGGTCGTGCCACCGCGCACCGGCATCGTGCATCAGGTCAACCTGGAGCACCTGGCACGGGTGGTGATGGACACGAAAATCGACGGCGAACTGTGGGCTTACCCCGATACGCTGTTTGGTACCGACTCGCACACCACGATGGTCAACGGTCTTGGCGTACTCGGCTGGGGCGTGGGTGGCATCGAAGCCGAAGCGGCCATGCTTGGTCAGCCGTCGTCGATGCTGATCCCGCAAGTGGTTGGCCTGAAGCTGGTGGGCCGCCTGCCGGAAGGTGCCACCGCCACCGACCTGGTGTTGACGGTCACCGAGTTGTTGCGCAAGCAAGGCGTCGTCGGCAAGTTCGTCGAGTTTTTCGGCCCGGGGCTGAAACACCTGGCACTGGCCGATCGCGCCACGCTCGGCAACATGTCTCCCGAGTATGGCGCCACCTGCGCGATCAGCCCGATCGACGCCGAATCGCTGAAGTACCTGCGGTTGTCTGGCCGCAGCGAAGAGCATGTCGCGCTGGTGGAGGCTTACGCCAAGGCGCAGGGTCTGTGGCACGACGACAACACCCCGCAAGCCGAATACAGCGTCGCGCTGGAGCTTGACCTGGCCAGCGTCAAACCATCCATGGCAGGCCCGAAGCGCCCCCAGGATCACGTCCTGCTGTCCGGCGTCAAGCAAAATTTCCACGACAACTTCGGTGCCACCATCACCCATCGTAACGGTGCCGAGGCGCGCTTCGCCAACGAAGGTGGTGCTACCGCCATCGGTCACGACATCAGCGAGCTGACGCACCGACAGCACGTTGTGCGCAATGGGCAGGAATTCGATGTCGAAGACGGCGCGGTGGTGATCGCCGCCATCACCTCGTGCACCAACACGTCCAATCCGGCCGTGATGCTGGCAGCCGGCCTGCTGGCAAGGAACGCCACCGCCAAGGGGCTGAAGACCCGGCCGTGGGTGAAAACCTCGCTGGCGCCAGGTTCCAAGGTGGTCACGGACTACCTGGAAAGTACTGGCCTGCTGGTGTACCTGCAGCAGCTCGGGTTCTACGTGGTTGGCTACGGTTGCACCACGTGCATCGGCAATTCCGGTCCGCTGCCGGAGGAAGTCAGTGCGGCAGTGACGGCTGGCGACCTCACCGTGGCGGCGGTGCTTTCCGGCAACCGCAACTTTGAAGGCCGCATCCACGCCGAAGTCAAGATGAACTATCTCGCCTCGCCACCGCTGGTCGTCGCTTACGCGCTGGCCGGTTCGCTGGACATCGACCTGACCACCCAGCCACTGGGCCAGGGCAGCGACGGCAAGGATGTCTATCTGAAGGACATCTGGCCGTCGAACAAGGAAATCGGTGACCTGATCGCGAGTTCGGTGAGCGCGGACATGTTCAAGAAAAATTATGCCGACGTATTCAAGGGCGACGAGCGCTGGAACTCGATCGACTCGCCGGATGGTGACTTGTACGCCTGGGACAAGGCTTCCACCTACATCAAGAACCCGCCGTATTTCGACGGCATGACCATGGACGTGCCAAAGGTCGAGGACATTCACGGCGCCCGCTGCATTGGTCTGTTCGGTGATTCGATCACCACCGACCACATCTCCCCTGCCGGCGCGATCAAGAAAGATTCGCCTGCCGGCCGGTTCCTGATCGAGCGCGGCGTCAAGCCGCTGGAGTTCAACTCCTACGGCTCGCGTCGCGGCAACGACGACGTCATGGTGCGTGGCACGTTTGCCAACATCCGCATCAAGAACCAGTTGCTGGATGGCGTCGAAGGTGGGTTCACCCGGTACATTCCGAGCGGTGAGCAGATGACCATGTACGACGCGGCGATGAAGTACAAGGAAACGAACACCCCGCTGGTGGTCATTGCCGGCAAGGAATACGGGACCGGTTCATCGCGTGACTGGGCGGCCAAGGGTACGTTGCTGCTCGGTATCAAAGCCGTGATCGCCGAAAGCTTCGAGCGTATCCATCGTTCCAATCTCGTGGGCATGGGTGTGCTGCCATTGCAGTTCAAGGCTGGCGAAAACGCCAAAACGCTGGGGCTGAAGGGCACGGAGAAGTTTGAAATCACCGGTCTGGATGATGGGTCCGCGAAGCAGGCCACCGTCAGTGCCATCGCCGATGACGGCAGCCGCAAGCAATTCACGGTGCACGTCATGTTGCTGACGCCGAAGGAGCGTGCGTTCTTCCGCCATGGCGGCATCCTGCAATATGTACTGCGTCAGCTGGCCGGCAAAAAAGCGGCCTGAGGCAACCAGCGCCACGGTGAAAAAGCGCCCCGCCTCGCGGGGCGCTTTTTTGTCGAAGATGGTCGCGCTGGTCTACATCACTTGCTTCCAACTCGCGTGGTAGCAGCGCCATGCGCCACTGTCCTCGCGCCACGCGGTTTCCACCTGGTAGATGCCCACCCGATCGGGAAGCGCGTGGCTGCCGGCGGTCAGTGTCACGACAAAACTGGCAGTGATGCGGGAGCCCCGCGTTGCAATCGTGATCGGCCCTGGATGCACGCCAATCGATGCCTGCTGCAGTGCCAGCAAGCGCACCATGTTGCGCAACCCGGATCGATCCAGCGCACCGGCATTGCCATCGAAATCGTCTTCGATTGGCGCCACCACCGCACGCGCGTCGCCCGCCTGCGCCGCGTGTGCCACCCCGGCAATTGCCGCGCGCACACGCTGCTCAGCGGATGTGTGCCGGCAACCCGATACAGCCAGCAGGAGCCCTGCAACCAGCACGGCAACGACGCTTTTCCAGCGACCCATGTAAGCATTCCTTCAGCTGCAGCTTGTCGCTATACGCTGGCGTATGTTCAAATGGAGAAATAGCGCGTCACATGATGGACGAATCCGCACGAGCGGGCCATCATTCACATGAACTCATCTGAAGACAGGGGATGGAACAGTGAGCAACGAACGTCCTTGG
>DATCWU010000325.1:0-1108 GCA_036566165.1 Rhodanobacter sp.
ATCTGGCCCGCAGTTGGGATCTTGGGGCCAATGCCTACGTCATCAAACCGGTGGACGTAGACCAGTTTTTCGAGGCGGTCCGCACGTTGGGACAGTTCTGGGCGGTGCTCAACCAGGCACCCGAGGTGGAGTGACCGGCACCGCGCCGACAGCACACTGGGTGTGCGGGGGACACTGTGACCATGACAGCAGACACAGGTGAACAGGGGACGGCGGTGCCAGGTCCGGGGCAGCCACTGCAGCCAGTTGTTCGCATATTGCAGGTAGAAGATAGCGTGCCGGATGCCGAGCTGGTGCTTGCCGAGCTGGAGCGGGACGGCGTGGCGTGCGAAGTACGCCTGGTGGATGACGAAGCGCATTTCGTGGCGGCGCTGGATGAGTTTGCGCCAAACATCGTGCTGTCGGATCTCAGCTTGCCTGGGTTTTCCGGCAAACGCGCATTGGCGCTGTTGCGTGCGCGCGATGAAGATCTGCCGTTTATTTTCGTCTCCGCCACACTGGGCGAGGAAGCCGCCATCGCCGCGCTGCGCAACGGTGCCACGGACTACATCCTGAAGCAGAATCCGGCACGCCTGGCCAGCGCGGTGCGGCGTGCGTTGCACGAATGCGAGGTTCGTCGCGAGCGCCGCCGCGCCGAGGCGGAATTGTTGCGCACGCAACGCTTCGAGTCCCTGGCCATGCTGGCCGGCGGCCTGAGTCACGATCTGCGCAACTTGCTGCAACCCCTGTTGCTGGCCGGCGACAGCCTGCAGGACTACCGCGATGATCCGCGTTTGGCACGGCTGGGCACGCTGGTACGCGATTGCGGCAAGCGCGGCCTGGACATGGTGCAGTCCATGCTGTCCTTCGCTCGCGGTGCGCGTCGCGCAGAACAGGTGAAACTTGGCGAACTGTTCAGTGCATTCGATTTGCTGATGCAAGGCAGCGTACCGCGCGCGGTGACGATGGAACTGGCGATTCATGATCCAGGGCTGACGTTCGAGGGCAATCACACCGAGTTGCAACAGTGCCTGCTCAACTTGTGCCTCAACGCGATCCAGGCCATGCCCAATGGCGGTCAGCTGCGTGTTGAAACCGCCTGCGTTGCATTGCCACCGGATTTCTTTCT
>DATCWU010000327.1:0-9204 GCA_036566165.1 Rhodanobacter sp.
AGCACCGACGCCAGTCGCGATGCAAGTTCGGCTCCGCGCGGCAGCTCGAACGGCACCTGCTTTTCCGCCAGCGTGCGCTTGGCGCGCACGATGCGCTGGGCGATGGTGGCTTCCGACACGAGGAACGCACGCGCAATCTCCGGCGTGCTCAAACCGCCGAGGACGCGCAGCGTCAGTGCCACGCGCGCATCGGCGGACAGTACCGGGTGACATGCGGTGAACACCAGCCGCAACAGGTCGTCGCCAATTCCGTCGTCGCGCACCACGTCATCACCGTCCGCAGGTTGCAACAGCGTCATCTCATAGCCGAGCTGCGCGTGCTTGCGCGCAGCCAAGGTGTCGCGGCGCAGCTGATCGATCGCGCGCCGTTTGGCGGTGGTCATCAGCCAGGCGCCTGGTCGCTCGGGCACCCCGTTGATGGGCCAGGTTTCCAGTGCCGCGACCAGCGCATCCTGCGCCACTTCCTCGGCCAGGCCGAAGTCGCGCAACATCCGCGCCAGGCCCGCGATCAACCGTGGCGCTTCGATGCGCCAGACGGCCTCGATGCGGCGATGGGCGTCGTCGGTGGCTGACATGACCGAGATCAAACATCAACCCCCCGGGCAGCGCAAGCATGACCTTGTGCACCGCATTGCCAACAACTGTCCAACGCCAGACGCGCACGCGTGAAGTCAGCGTGATGACGGATCGGGTGGCGCCGCAGACGCGTTCTGCATGTCCTCCAGACCCGTCGCGACCGCCTGCACGTCTTCAGGAAAATCGGCCATTTCCTGCACCTGGCGCACTTCGATGACCTCGTTGGGCCCGGCCGGGCAGCGCCGTGCCCATTCAATGGCCTCATCCCGGGAAGCGACATCGAGCATCCAGTAGCCGCCGAGCGCTTCCCTGGCCTCGGCAAACGGGCCATCCGTCACGGTCGGCCGTCCACCCTCGAAACTGACGCGCGCGCCCATGGATGGCGGGTGCAGCCCGTCCAGTCCAAGCAGCACGCCCGCCTGCTGCAGCTCGCGGTTGTAGGCCATCATCCGGGCCACGGCTGCCGCTTCGGGTAGCGTGCCCGGAGCAGCCTGCGCGTAACCGCGGGGAATCATCAGCAACATGAAACGCATGGTCGATATCTCGCTGGAGGAGGGATAACGCATGGACCGGCAGTCGGGAACAGCCGCCGGGATTGCGTGCACCGGGCGTGCGCAAGCAAACACCTCAACCCATGGATTTGACGCCCGCAATGATCATCCACGCCACGCCGAACCGATCGGTGAGCATGCCAAAGCTGGAGGCAAAGAAGCTGGGCCCAAGCGGCATCTGTACCTGGCCACCCGCGGCCAGTGCGTCGAACAGCCGCCTGGCTTCGGCGTCGCTGGCCGCCGTGAGCGACAGCGAGATCCCCTTGAATTCAGGCTGCCCTTTGGCAAAGCCGTCGGAAACCAGGACCTGACTCTCACCGATCTGCAGGCAGCCGTGCATCACCTTGTCCGCTGGTGGCGGCGGGCCATTGCAGTCTCCGGCACTGTCACTCGGCGCGTCGCGGTAATGCATGAGCATGACCACTTTGGCCCCCAGTGCCTGCTGGTAAAACGCCACGGCTTCTTCGCAGCGACCGTCGAAGTACACATAGGGCTGGATATTCATGGGGTGTCCTCTGGCGGGGAATGGAGCCGGAACCGGCTCTCTACGACATGACGAACCAGCACTGCCGAAATCGACAGGCATGGCTCTCTTATCGCACAGTCACCTGGCGCTTCCACCCGCCCGTTACGGTCCTGCCCGCCACGCCAGCGCAGGCAGCATCCCTGCCATGGCGCGAGAAACGATGCCGGACTGCGTCGGAACGACGCTCGCTCACGACGCTGGCAACTGCCTCAGCCGTGCCCGCGCGGTTTGGCCGGCAGGCTGTGCAGGTAGGCGTACAGCGCGCCGATTTCCTCATCGGTGAAGTTTCGGGTCACCCGCACCGGCATGTAGTCGGTCTGCAACATCCGACCGCCCGGCACCACCCCGTCACGCAACGCCTTCCTGAGATCGGCCTCGCTCCAGTCGGCCAGGCCACTCCGGTCAGGCGTCAGATTGGCGGCATCGGGCCAGCTCGGCGGCGTGCCGGCGATATGGCCGCCAGAGAAATCCGCGCCATGACAGCCGGCGCAGCTCGTGGCCAGATAAGCGCCATACGCCACGGCCGGAGCCGCCGCGCTCAATGCCACGGGTGGCGGTGCGGCGTGATCGACGATTTCCGCTGGCAGCAATGGCACCTTGCCCAGCACGAACAACACGCGCCCGAGCGGGCCAACGCGGTTCGCTGGTGGCACGTGGGTAACGGCCGGCACGCTGTGCAGGTAGGCCAGCAAGTCGCCCAGGTCCCGATCACTGAGGCCGTGAAACTCCTGCGCCGGCATGAACAACAGCGAGCGCCCATCCGGTCCCACACCATGGCGAATCGCACGGACCCGATCCACATCCGTGAGCTTGCCGCCTGCACCACCGGCAGTCAGATTGGTGCCGGACAGGCGGGCAAACAGCGGGTCGTCGATGAAAGTGGCGCCGCCCAGGTCGTGCCCATGACAATCCGTGCAACCGCGGATCGCCGCAATATGGCCGCCCCGTTCGATTGCGGCGGCATCGGTGGGAACCACTGGCACCGGTGGATCGATCCGGTACACCTTGGCCATGCGTCGTGCGCTCAGCACATAGGCCGCGGCGACCACCACTACCAGCATCAACACCACACCGGCCACCAGGCGGCCAAGCCACTTCCATGCCTTGCGCATAAAACCCTCGCCCGCTGTGCGGAAGCGCGCAGGCTAGCGCGATGGTCGTCCTTGCGCCACTGCTTCGTGAGCGGGCAACACGCTGGCCCCGCACAGGTGGCGACGCGTCATGAGACGGTTAGCGTCCAGCGCGCGAGCGGGATATGCCGGGTCTTCCCCAACAGGCTGTGGACCAGCACGAATTCACCCGCCAGCCAGGACACCGGCGTCACCGGCTCAGTCGCCACGTCACGCGCAGCGTAAGCCAGCGTGACATGCGGTTCGAAACCGGCCGCCACGCACCGCCCCAGTCCCGCAGCGTGGAGCTGCCGACCCAACTGTGCGTGGAACGCACGCAACGCCGCGTTACCGCCACTGGACTTGAGCACGAACGGTTTGCGCTGGCGATGGCCGGCAAATGTGGCAACCTGATCGAACGCCACCACGAACGGTGCGGCCCGCACCTGTGCAGCCGCTTGCTGCGCCGCTCTGACCACGTCTTCGCGCAAGCCCGCCGAATCGCCCAGATGGAACAAGGTGACATGCATGCGCTCCGCCGGCTGCGGCCGGCCATGCAGGCCATGAAGTTCACACTGCGTGGCGGCAAGCGCGGCGAGACGCTCGGCCACCCCACGGTCGGGAAACAAGGCAAAGAACAGCCGATCGGTGGGTGTGGGGGCGGCAAAACCCGCCAACGTTGCCTGCTGGGACATCACGTACGCAACCAGGGAATCCAGGCACCTTTATCGGCCTTTCCACTCGGCCATGGCAACTCCCGCGCAAGTTCGGGTAATGGCTGCACTGCAGCATGCCGGCAGCAATCCCGCCAAACGCCGCGGGCATCCCGCACCGCGCAACCATCCATGCAACGAACGGTCGATCATGGGGCCCGTCCTCCGGCAGGATCTTCCGCCATCTGCGTCCATCCGCGATGTCGATTTCACGCTCGTCCGTTCGTCTTGAATAAGACCATGCCAGACCCGGACCGGGAGCCTGTCGGGCTTTGGTGGTTGAGTCGGATTCGCAGACCGGCCAACCACAGCCCGACAGGCTCCCAGCACCCGGACCACCACACCGGGAAACCGCCATGCAATCCGGCCATCACGCCACGCCCGGGCACGATCTCATCCTCTACGCCCACCCGTTTTCCTCGTACTGCCAGAAGGTGCTGGTGGCGCTGTACGAAAACGGCACCCCGTTTGCGTGGCGCCTGCTGGCGCCGGAGCATCCGCAGATACTGCAGACCTGGGCGGCGTTGTGGCCGCTGCGGCGCATGCCGGTGCTGGTCGATGCCGGCCGCACCGTGGTCGAGGCAACCATCATTATCGAGCACCTCGGCCTGCACCATCCGGGGCCGGTGCCACTGTTGCCCACCGACGCCCGTGCTGCGCTTGAGGTGCGCGGCATGGACCGCTTCTTCGACAACTACATTTCGACGCCGCAGCAGAAGATCGTGTTCGACAGCATGCAAGCGGAAGCGGAACACGATGCCCGCGGCGTCGCCAATGCACGGGCACTGCTCGACACCGCGTACGGCTGGCTCGAACGGACGATGGCCAGTCGCGAGTGGGCCGCCGGCGACCACTTCAGCCTCGCCGATTGCGGCGCGGCGCCGTTCCTGTTCTACGCCGACTGGACGCACCGCATCGACGCGTCATTCGCGCACGTCATCGCCTACCGCCAGCGCCTGCTCGCCCGGCCATCGTTTGCCCGCGCGGTCGACGAGGCACGGCCGTTTCGCCGGCTGTTTCCGCTCGGCGCACCCGATCGCGACTGACGCCGCCCCCACCTCCACAGGAGCCCGACCATGACCCATGCCACCAACCTTGTTCCCGCCACCAGGCTGGCACAGCGCAACCGCATGCGCCTGCCAAACGAAAGCAGCGCCTACCGCCGCGCGCGCACTGCCCTGCTCGCCGAGGAGATCAAACTGCGCCGGCACATTGAAAAAGTTGCCGAGCAACGCCGCGCGCTGCCACCCGGCGGTGAAGTCACCGGCAACTATCATTTCCAGGGCGAGCACGGGCCAGTCGACTTCGCCGGCCTGTTCGGCGACAAACAAACCCTGGTCGTCTACAGCTTCATGTTCGGCCCGCAGCGCGCGCGACCCTGCCCGATGTGCACTTCGCTGCTGAGCGCGTGGGACGGCGAGGCACGCGACGTCGGGCAGCGCGTGGCGCTGGCAGTGGTGGCACGCTCGCCGATCGAGCGCCTCGTCGCGTTCAAGAACGAGCGCGGCTGGCGTGATCTCAAGCTGTATTCGGATATCGATGGCCAGTACAGCCGCGACTACTTCGGCACCGACAACGACGGCGGTGATGACGCGGCGCTCAATGTATTCACCCGGCGCGACGGCAGCATCCGTCACTTCTGGAGCGGCGAGATGGGTTTCGAGACCACCGACCCCGGCCAGGATCCCCGTGGCGCCCCTGACCTGATGCCGCTATGGACCATCCTCGACATGACGCCCGAAGGCCGTGGTACCGACTGGTACCCGGCGCTCGACTACCACGACTGACCGTGCCGGTCAGCCATCCGGTGCGCGCGCGTCCGCCAGCAGCGTGGGCAGCAGTTCGGACACAGTCGGGTGGATTGGCACGGTGTGGCGCAGCTGGGTGGCAGTGGCACCCACGCTCATCATGTCGATCATGCCGTGGATCGCCTCGTCGCCGTCACTGCCGAGGATGGCCGCACCGAGGATCGCCTTGGTTTCGGCGTCGACGATCACCTTCATGAATCCCTGTGTCTCGTCCTTTTCCACCGCGCGGCCCACTCGCGTCATCGGCCGCTTGCTGACCAGGAACGGGCGCCCCCGCTTGCGCGCTTCCGCCTCGGTGATGCCGACGCGCCCCAGCGGCGGATCGATGTACAACGCGTAACCGCTGACGCGCGCGCTGAGGCGGCGGCGCTCGCCATCGAGCAGGTTGGCGGCGACAATCTCGAAATCGTTATACGCGGTGTGCGTGAACGCGCCACGGCCATTGCAGTCGCCCAACGCCCAGATGCCGGGTACGCTGCTGCGCAGTGCGTCGTCGACGGTGATGTAGCCGCGGGCGTCCGTCGCCACGCCCGCCTGGTCGAGATCAAGGTCACCGGTGTTGGGCACGCGCCCCACCGCCACCAGCACGTGGCTGCAGGTGATCCGCTCGCCATCGAGCGTGACCACGATCGCCGCATCCTCGCGGGCGAACGCGACAGCGTCGACACCGGTACGGATGTCGATGCCTTCGCCTTCCAGAATCCCGCGCACGGCCACCGACACGTCCGCGTCCTCGCGCCCAATCAGGTACGGACCTTTTTCCACCACGGTCACGCGGGCGCCGAAGCGCCGGTACATCTGCGCATACTCCAGCCCGATATAACTGCCGCCGATGATCAGCAGGTGCGCCGGCACTTGCGCCAGGCCGAGTATGGAGGTGTTGGTCAGGTACGGGATGGCGCGCAGGCCGGGGAAGTCCGGCACCGCCGCGCGGCCACCGACATTCAGGAAAATTTGCGCTGCGGTAAGTCGTTCGTCGCCGACGCGCAGGGTTTGTGCATCCGCAAAGCGCGCATGACCCTCGATCACCGTGCAACCAGCCATGCCATCCAGCCAGGCGCGCACGCCGCGACGGGCATTGGCGATAACGGTATCGGCACGCGACTTCACCTTGGCCATGTCGATGCCCACGTCGCCCGCCAGCACCACGCCGAAATCCGCCGCGCGGCGCGCCATGTGCGCGGCACGTGCGCTGGCCACCAGGGTCTTGGTTGGCATGCAGCCGGTGTTGACGCAGGTGCCGCCGAACAGCTTGCGCTCGATCAGCGCCACCGACCGGCCAGCTTTGGTCAGCCGACCAGCCAGCGGTGGGCCGGCCTGGCCGGCGCCGACGATGATCGCGTCGAAACGGCGGCTCATGTCGCTGCCATCCCGCCCGGCAGCGCGCCACCGATCGCCACGATGCCAAGCAACAGTGCACACAGATACAGGGTCATGCCATCACTCCCAGCATGGATGCGCCGCGCGATCTCCGTGGCGCCAGCGGTGCCCCCCTCACCCCGGCAGCACGTGCGTCCGGACGGCTCACTCTACTCCGACGCATGCTGCCGCCGGGCCAGCTCAGGCCTTCAGCCGATAGCCGCTGCGGAAGATCCACCACACCGCGGCCAGGCAGAGGGCGAGGAACACCAGGGTCATGCCCACGCTCACTTCGATACTGACGTCGGACACGCCATAGAAGCTCCAGCGAAAGCCGCTGATCAGATACACCACCGGGTTGAACAAGGTGACCTTCTGCCAGAACGGCGGCAGCATGTTGATCGAATAGAAACTGCCGCCGAGAAAGGTCAGCGGCGTCACGATCAACAGCGGCACCAGCTGCAACTTCTCGAAGTTGTCCGCCCAGATACCGATGATGAAACCAAACAGGCTGAAGGTCACCGCAGTCAGCACCAGGAACGCCAGCATCCACAGCGGATGCTCGATCTCGAACGCGACAAACAACCGCGCCGTGACCAGGATGATCAGGCCCAGCGCCACCGACTTGCTGGCCGCCGCGCCCACGTAGCCGGCCACGATCTCGAAAGCGGATACCGGCGCGGAAAGGATCTCGTAGATCGTGCCCACGAATTTCGGAAAATAGATGCCGAACGAGGCGTTGGAAATGCTCTGCGTCAACAGCGACAGCATGATCAGCCCGGGCACGATGAAGGCGCCGTAGCTGACGCCGTCGATGCCGCGCATGTGCGAACCGATCGCCGCGCCAAACACCACGAAGTACAGCGAGGTGGAGATCACCGGCGAGACGATGCTCTGCAGCAGCGTGCGCCAGGTACGCGCCATTTCGAACAGGTAGATCGCCCGGATCGCGTAAATGTTCATGCGCGCTCCCGCACCAGGTCGACGAAAATGTCCTCCAGTGAACTCTGGCTGGTCTTGAGGTCCTTGAAGTCGATCCCCGCCTCGCCAAGTCGGCGCAGGAGGGTGTCGATGCCGGTACGCTCGCCCTGGGCATCAAACGTGTACACCAGCTGGTTGCCATCCGCCGACAGCTCCAGCGCGTAACCCGCCAGCGCGGCGGGAAGGTCCTGCAACGGATTCTGCAACTGCAGGGTCAATTGCCGGCGGCCGAGTTTGTTCATCAGCTCGGCCTTGTCCTCGACCAGGATCAGTTCACCCTTGTGGATCACCCCGATGCGGTCAGCCATCTCCTCGGCCTCGTCGATGTAGTGCGTGGTCAGGATGATGGTGACGCCGGTGGCGCGCAGCTCACGCACCATGGCCCACATGTCGCGGCGTAGCTCCACATCGACGCCAGCGGTCGGCTCGTCCAGAAACAGGATGCGCGGCTCATGCGACAACGCCTTGGCAATCATCACGCGCCGCTTCATGCCGCCGGACAGGGTGATCAGCTTGTTGTTCTTCTTGTCCCACAGCGACAGATCTTTCAGCACCTTTTCGATGTGTGCCGGATTGGCGCGCTTGCCGAACAGGCCGCGGCTGAAGCTGACCGTGTTCCACACCGTTTCGAACGCATCGGTGGTCAGCTCCTGCGGCACCAGGCCGATCTTCGCGCGCGCCGCGCGATACTCACGCACCACGTCGTGCCCGGCAGCCAGCACGCTGCCGCCGCTGGGATTGACGATGCCGCAGATGATGCTGATCAAGGTGGTCTTGCCGGCCCCATTCGGTCCCAGCAGGGCGAAGATCTCGCCCTGCTGGATATCCAGGTCGAGTGGCTTGAGCGCCTGGAATCCGGACGCGTACGTCTTGCTGAGCTGCCTGACGGCAATGATCGGCGACACGCGATCTCCTTGGTTCGGTGAAGAACGGCGAAGGACGGCGAAGAGCGCCGATGGTATGCCCGTCCCGCCCGCCACAGCCAGCCCGCGTGTACATGACCGATGCCAACGCTCCGCAGGGCGGGCACTGCCCGCCCGACAGCCGAAACCCGCCGGACCAACATGGACGGCCTGAAAATCGTGGGAAACGGGCGATCGACACCGCCCGTTCCGTGTTCGCTTTCCCTACTTTGCCTGCAAGGTCGTCATGGCCTGCTGGGCATCCGCGTGCGCGCCCTCCAACGTGGAATCCTGCAAGCCGTGTGTGGCGTGATCCAGCGCCGACTTCAGCCTGACTTCGGTCGGCGCATCCCCCTTGGCGTCAACGATGGCGCCCTGCCCCTGGTCCTTGCAAGGGTTTCCGGCCTGGGCATCAAAGCCGGCACCGGCGGGTCCGACCAGGCAATTCACGACATGATGCAGATGCTCCTGCACCGTCGGCAAGTCGGCTGCCACCAGCGCCATGCCGGCATGCGCGCTTGCGGTCGCGGCCTGCTTCGCGGCTGCAGGGTTCATGTCTGTCGCCTGCGCAACCATGGGCAAGGCGAGTGCCAGCACCAGGGCCGGCACACAACGGGCGAAGTTCTTGGTCATGGCACCACTCCGGAACAACGCGGCAACCGCCGCAGTGCGCCAAGCA
>DATCWU010000332.1:0-1957 GCA_036566165.1 Rhodanobacter sp.
GCAGTGCCACCCTGCGGCAAGCGGTGCATGCGCTTCAGCGCGTCCTCGATGCGTTCGACCGCCGTGCCCACCTGCGCCGCCCAGCCCGACAGCTCCTGGCCAAACGTGATCGGCATCGCGTCCATCAGATGCGTGCGGCCGGTCTTGGGTGTGTTGCGCAACTCGCGCGCACGCTTGTCGATGGCCTTTTTCAAATGCTTCAATGCCGGCAGCAAGTGCTCGGTGGTGGTCAGCGCGGCACTGACGTGGATCGTGGTGGGAATGACGTCGTTCGAGCTTTGCCCGTAATTGACGTGATCGTTCGGATGCACCTTGGCGCCTGCGGCTACCGCCAGATGCGCGATCACCTCGTTCGCATTCATGTTGGTGCTGGTGCCCGAGCCGGTCTGGAAAATGTCGATCGGGAACTGCGCGTCGTACTGACCCTCGGCTACGGCCAGTGCAGCCTTGCGAATGGCTGCGGCCTGGTTCTTCTTCAGGTGGCCAGCCGCCAGGTTGACATCGGCCGCTGCCGCCTTGATCAGGCCCAGCGCGCGAATGAACTGGCGCGGCAGGTACAGGCCGGAGATCGGGAAATTGTCGATGGCGCGCTGGGTCTGGGCGCCGTACAACGCGTCAGCCGGGACCTGCAATTCGCCCATGCTGTCGTGCTCAATGCGAAAACTGTTCATGCGCAACCACCCCGTGCAGTAATGAAAACCGGATAAGCAAACTCGTCAACAATAAAAGGGATTGGCCCGATTGCAAAGCCCTGTCGCCGCCGTCACGCGCTGGCCGCGCCCGCGCACACAGTAGAATGCACGCTTTCCTGCCGCTGGTCTGCCTTCATGTCGCTTACTGCACTCACCGCCTTGTCCCCCCTGGATGGTCGTTACGCCGGCAAGGTCGAGGCGCTGCGCCCGATCTTCAGCGAATTCGGCCTGATGCACCGGCGCATGCAAGTGGAGATTGAATGGCTGCTGGCACTGGCCAATGCGCCGGGCATCGTCGAACTGGCGCCGTTTGCGCCGGCACAAGTCACCACGTTGCGCGCGTTGGTGACGAATTTCAGCATTGCCGACGGCGAGCGCGTGAAGGCGATCGAGGCAACCACCAACCACGACGTCAAGGCGATCGAATACTTCATCAAGGAGCGCATGGCCGCCGATCCCGCGCTCGCGCCGGCACGCGAGTTTGTGCACTTTGCCTGCACCAGCGAGGACATCAACAACCTGTCCTACGCCTTGATGCTGCGCGACGCCCGCACTCACGTCCTGCTGCCGCAACTGGATACCGTGACCGCTCGCCTGCGCGAACTGGCGCATACCAACGCCGGCGTGGCCATGCTGGCGCGCACGCACGGCCAGGCCGCGTCGCCAACCACGCTGGGCAAGGAGCTGGCCAACGTCGTCGCCCGCCTCGGCCGCCAACGTGCGCAACTTGCCGCCGTGGAAATCCAGGGCAAGATCAATGGCGCAGTCGGCAATTTCAACGCGCACACCATCGCCTATCCGCAACTGGACTGGCAGGATTTTGCACGACAATTTGTGCACAGCCTCGGCCTCGACTACAACGCCTACACCACGCAGATCGATCCGCACGACGGCATCGCCGAATACTGTGATGTCGTGCGTCGCGCCAACACCATCCTGATCGATCTTTCGCGCGACATCTGGAGCTACATCTCGCTGGGCTATTTCGGGCAGACGCTGAAGGCCGGTGAAGTCGGCTCCTCGACGATGCCGCACAAGGTCAACCCGATCGACTTCGAGAATGCCGAAGGCAACTTCGGCGTGGCCAATGCCCTGCTCGGCCATTTCGCCGAGAAACTGCCCATCAGCCGCTGGCAGCGCGATCTCACCGACTCCACCGTACTGCGTGCGCTTGGCGTCGCCTTCGGCCACACGCTGGTCGCGCTCGCGTCGCTGCAAAAAGGCCTGGGCCAGCTCACCGTGCACACCGAGCGCATCGCCACCGA
>DATCWU010000342.1:0-1447 GCA_036566165.1 Rhodanobacter sp.
AAGGCTGGAACCGCCAGATCGAGCGCTATCAGGGAACGCTGCTGCCGCTGGCCCGTGATCGCGCACAAACCGCACTGGCCAGCTATCGCGGGGGCGGCACACTGCAAGCGTGGCTTGACGCCCGTCGCGACGAGATTGAACTGCGTCTTGGCTATGCCGACGCGCTCGCCTCGCGCGCACGGCTCTGGGTGGCACTGGCCTACCTGTTGCCGGCGGAGGTGACGCCATGAATCGCGCGTGGTCCATCTTCGCTGCCATCCTGCTCGCGGTGGCACTGCTGCTTGCCGGCTACCTCGGTGGCCGACACCAGAGTGCGACGACGCCAAGCGCTGCGAATACGTCGGCGTCTGCCGCGGGCAGCGCCGGGAAAGTCCTGTATTGGTACGACCCGATGCTGCCGAAGCAACACTTTCCCAAACCCGGCTTGTCGCCGATGGGCATGGAGATGGTGCCCAAGTATGCCGACACCGGTGCAGCGCAGGCTGGGGTGAGCATTGATCCGCGCACCGTCGAAAATCTTGGCCTGCGTACCGTGGTAGTGCAACGCCGGGTACTGGAGCGCAGCTTGCGCGTACCGGGCACGATAAGCTGGGATCTGCGCCAGGCAACCACCGTGAGCGCGCGTGCCGACGGCATCGTGACCCACCTGGATGTACGCGCGCCATTTACCACGGTGGTTGCCGGCCAGCCGCTTGCGGAACTGCTCTCCGCCCAGTGGAGCAGTGCCATCGCCGAATACGCAGCGTTGCTGCAGGCCCGCTCACCCGACGCGCAGGCCTTGCGTGCAGCTGCCCATCAACGACTGTTGGTGCTGGGTATGACCGGGAGCGACATCCGCACCGCCGTGCGTGGCCACGGCACAAAGTCCGCGATCATCCTGCGTGCACCGCAAGCTGGCGTGGTAGTGACGGTCGACGTGCGTGAAGGTCAGCGCGTCAACGCTGGCCAGACCCTGATGACCTTGAATGGTCTGTCGACGGTATGGGTGGAGGCCGAACTGCCGCAGGCGGACGGTATCGGCGTCGCCGCCGGTACGCCAGTCACGGCAACGGTGGATGCGCAACCCGGGCGAATTTTTCACGGCACGGTCGAGGCGCTGTTGCCGCAGGTGGACACGGTAAGTCGCACGCGGCGCGCCCGCATCGTGCTGCACAATCCTGACGCGACACTGGCACCAGGCATGTTTGCCACGGTCACCCTGCACCCGGCGGCGGGGAGCGCCGTGCCCGTGGTGCCGGACGGTGCGGTGATCGATACCGGTGCCGCGACGCGGGTGATCGTCGCCGACAGCAACGGGCATTTCCATCCACTGGTGGTGCGTACCGGTCACTCGGCGGACGGCTATACGGCCATTCTCTCCGGGCTGCAGGGTGGCGAGCGCGTCGTGGTGTCCGGTCAGTTTCTGCTCGACTCGGAAGCCAGCCTGTCTGGCGCGCTGGAACGATTG
>DATCWU010000344.1:0-3586 GCA_036566165.1 Rhodanobacter sp.
ACGTGAAACCCATGACAGAGAAAGCCGACGAAGCCCTGGTGCGCCGCATTCTGGGCGACCTGATCGATACCCACACCGATGCGCCGCTGGCCAATGTCACGCGCGCGATTGGCGTGGACGGGAACAAGGTATCGGTGGATATCCAACTGGGCTATCCGGCCGCCGGCGTGATCGAGCAACTCACCAGGCGCGTACGCGATGCGCTGCAGGCCGATCCGGCGATTGCCGCGGCCGTGGTGTCCATCACCAGTCGCATTTACGTGCATAAGGTGCAGGGCACCCTGGGGCCGCTGCCGAGCGTGAAGAACATCATCGTCGTGGCTTCCGGCAAGGGTGGCGTCGGCAAGTCCACGGTGGCGGCGAACCTTGCGCTGGCGTTGCAGGCGGAAGGCGCCAAGGTCGGGGTGATGGATGCCGACATTTACGGTCCGAGCCAGCCAACGATGCTGGGCGTGCACGGCAAACCGGCATCGCCGGATGGCAAGAGCATCATTCCGATGATGGCGCACGGCATGCCGGTGATGTCCATCGGCTTTCTGGTCGAAGAGGACACGCCGATGATCTGGCGCGGACCGATGGTCACCCAGGCGATGATGCAATTGCTGGGTGACACGCGCTGGGAGCAACTGGATTACTTGATCGTCGACTTGCCGCCGGGAACGGGCGACATCCAGCTCACGCTCTCGCAGAAGGTACCGGTAGCCGGCGCGGTAATCGTCACCACGCCGCAGGATATTGCCCTGCTCGACGCACGCAAGGCGCTGAAGATGTTCGAGAAGGTCGAGGTGCCAGTGCTTGGCGTGGTGGAGAACATGGCCACGCATGTCTGCTCGGTGTGCGGCACCGAGGAACACATCTTTGGTGCCGGTGGCGGCGCGCGCATGTCTGCGCAGTACCACGTGCCGTATCTCGGCTCGCTGCCGCTGGACATCCGTATCCGCGAGCAGACCGATGGCGGCAATCCCACCGTGGCGGCCATGCCGGATTCGGAACTCACGGCACGCTACCGGGTCATTGCGCGCAACACGGCGGCGCGCTTGTCGCTGCAACCGCGCAACAAATCACTGGGCTTCAGCAAGGTGTCGGTGGAGGGCATGCCGCTGGGATGAGCGCAATGCGCGTGCGCCGTGGTGCCGCCCATCGGTCTGGATACAGGCTGGCCACGCACCGTTGCGCCCGTCGGTCATGTGGTTGTGCATGGCGCGTGGTATTTTGCCCATCTTTGGCCCGTCGGTGGACGGGCCTGACCGTGGAGCACGCGTGAGCATCAAACCCGACAAGTGGATTCGCCGTATGGCCGAGAGCCACGGCATGATCGAGCCGTTTGAGCCCGATCAGATCAAGGTACGTGATGGCCAGAAGCTGATTTCCTACGGCACGTCAAGTTACGGCTACGACGTGCGCTGCGCGCGCGAGTTCAAAATCTTCACCAACATCAACTCGTCCATCGTCGACCCGAAGGCTTTCGACCATTCCAGCTTTGTGGACATCGATGCGGACGTATGCATCATCCCGCCAAACTCGTTCGCGCTGGCACGCACCATCGAGTACTTTCGCATTCCGCGCAGCATCCTGACCATTTGCCTCGGCAAGAGCACGTATGCGCGCTGCGGCATCATCGTCAACGTCACGCCGCTGGAACCGGAATGGGAAGGCCACGTGACCCTGGAGTTTTCCAATACCACGCCACTGCCGGCAAGGATTTACGCCAACGAGGGCGTCGCGCAGTTGCTGTTTCTGGAGGCGGACGAGGAATGCGCCACCAGCTACAAGGATCGCTTGGGTAAATACCAGGGACAAACCGGCGTTACCCTGCCACGCGCGTAAACCCCGGTTGGCTGAATGGCGCGCGTTTCCCGCAACCGCGCCGGCCAGCCCGCCACTACACTTCGCATTCAATGGCCGACTGTCCAGGAGACACCATGATCCGACTTTCCATACTTCTCAAAGGCACGGCGATGGCCATCCTGCTGGGTGGCAGCGTGCTGGTTGCCGGCTGTTCGCTGTTCGGTACCAAGGGTGGTGAAGTGACCACCGCCAGCATGCAAGGCCAGTTTGACGCGACGATCAAGGCGTACAAGGACGGGCAGTTTCTGGTCGATGGCGCCGTGCTCTCGGCAATGGATACCGGCAGCCACTTTGCCTATTTGAAAGATCAGGGCAAATTGCCGAAAACCGTCCTGCTGGAGCGCAGCGACGAGTCCAAGATCCGCAAGCAGCATCTGCAGTACATGGCGCGGATGCAGCTCGACTATGGCCTGCGCGTGTACTACGACGACGACGGTACGCTGAAGGAAATCAACCCGCGGGACACCAAGGCGCGACAGCTGGAAGACCGCCACGAAAAGAAGCCCATGCCTGACAGCTCGGAAGGCAGGGATGCCAGCCACGGCGGGTATGATCCGTCGCAGCAACAGCGGTATTGATTGCCGACGAGCGGCTCAGGCGCCTGAGGCTTGGTCGCCTTGGCCCCAGGACCGGGCTTGCAGGGCCGCTATCCGCGTGGACAGGGAATCGGTGGCATACGGTGCGGGTACGCCATGACCCCACACCGGTCCGGGCCAGGCGGCATCTCCGCGATGCCGCGCCACGACATGCAGATGCAGTTGGCGCACGATATTGCCCAGTGCACCCAGATTGAGTTTGTCGCACGGGCACGTGGCACGCAGCGCGGCGCCCGCCAGCAGGGACTCATGCCATAACATGGCTTGTTCGGTGTCGCTCAGGTCGCTGATCTCGACCATGCCGATGCGCCGCGGCACCAGCACCAGCCACGCAAAGCGTGCGTCATTCATCAAGCGCACGTCGCACAGTGGCAGGCGGGTGACGGCCACGGTGTCGGCGGCCAGGCGCGGATCAAGCGTGAATACGTTATTCATGCGCTGGCGAGATGTTGCTCGAAGAATGCCAGCGTGCGTTGCATCGCCAGCTTTGCACTCGCCGCGTGGTAAGCGGAACTGCCATCGCGATTGAACGCATGGTCGGCATGCGGGTAGGTAAACACCTCCATCTGTGGCAAGGCAGCGCGATGTTTGGCCACGGCGTCAGGCGGGATGTTCGGATCGTTTTCGCCAAAGTGGAACATCACCGGCGCCTGTGGTACCTCGTGCAGAAATGGCAGGTTGCGCGCGCCGTAGTAACTCACTGCGGGCAACCCCAGACGCATGGCGGACAACAGCGCCACCGTGCCGCCCCAGCAATAGCCCACCGCGCCGATCCGGCCCGCCGAGTTGATGGACTCGGCGGCGCTGGTCACGTCCTGCAACGCGAGATCAAAGCCCAGCTCGGTCACCAGTTGCTTGCCCTTGGCGTAGCCGGCGCGGTCGTAGCCGAGTTCCACGCCGCTTTCCAAGTGGTCGAAGAACGCCGGCGCAATCGCGGTGTAGCCCTGCGCGGCGAAGCGGTCGGTCACGTTGCGGATGTGCTCGGTGACGCCAAAGATTTCCTGGATCACCACGATGCCACCCTTGGGTTTGCCCTCGGGCTTGGCCAGATACGCGGTGATGCAATGCGTGCCGGCGGTGGGAATGTTGATCTGCTGGCCCATGATTTTCCTGCCGTTGAAAAGGTTTGAGCATAATCGCCC
>DATCWU010000346.1:0-1412 GCA_036566165.1 Rhodanobacter sp.
GCGGGTTTCAGGCCCGGGGGGCGGCGGGCCAGGCGGGTGCGTGTTCGGCCAGTTCGAGTGCAAAACGGGCGACGGGTTGGCCATTCAGTTCAACGGATTCGTTGAACATGCTCAGCGGGCGCACCCATAGGCCGCGCTCACCGTAGAGTGCCTGATAGACGACCAGCAGCTCTTCCGTTTCGCTGTGGCGGGCGACACCCAGAACCCGGTAGCGCTGACCCTTGTAGTGACGATAGATGCCGGTGGCAGGTGGTACGGGACTCGGTGTGGCGCTTTGCATTTCGCGGCGACGGCCCCATGTTGATCACCTCGATGGGTGCGGACCGCTTATTCTACCCGTCAATCCTCCAGGAAAGCCCAACGTGAGCGAAGTCGCCGTCAGCCAGGACCGTAGTCAGGATCACAGCCAGCACGACCTGGATCGTCTGGCCGAATTGGCCGAGGACGTGATCCACCGGGCACGCGGCGCCGGTGCGAGTCAGGCTGAAGTGTCGGCCAGCATCGAGACTGGCCTGAGCGTGAACGTGCGCTTGGGTGAGGTGGAGACGGTCGAGCACACGCGCGACCGGGGTTTCGGGCTGACCGTGTACTTTGGCCAGCGCAAGGGTTCGGCCAGCACCGCCGACCTCAATCCCGACTCCATCCAGGCCACGCTCGACCAGGCTTGCGCCATTGCGCGTTATACGGAAGCCGATCCGGCGGCCGGGCTCGCCGATGCGGCGCGCATGGCCACGGTGTTCCCCGATCTGGACTTGTGGCATCCGTGGGATATCGACACCGCGGCAGCGATTGAATTGGGCATCGCCATCGAGGATGCCGGGCGTGCGCATGCCGGCATCACCAATTCCGAGGGTGCCGGCGTGCAAGCCGGGCAAGGGCTGGCGGTGTACGCGAATTCGCATGGCTTCGTCGGTCGTGAGCGCGGCACGCGACATTCGCTTTCGCTGGCGCTGATTGCCGGCCATGACGACGGCATGCAGCGCGACTACTGGTATGACAGCGTGCGCGCGGCGGGTGATTTCATCAGTGCGCAAGCGCTGGGCGACAAGGCAGCCGAACGCACGCTCGCGCGCATCGGCGCGCGCACGTTGTCCACGCGGCAGTGTCCGGTGCTGTTTGTGCCGGAACTGGCGCGCGGATTGATTGGCCATCTGCTCGGCGCCGTCAGCGGCGGCGCGTTGTATCGCCAGTCCAGCTTTCTGCTCGATCACCTGGGCAAGTCGGTGTTGCCGGCATGGTGCAATATCAACGAGCGGCCACTGTTGCCCCGTGGTCAGGGTTCGTCCAGCTTCGATGCGGAAGGCGTGGCCACGCGCGACAGTGCGCTGATCGCCGGCGGCGTGCTGGCGCGCTATGTGCTGGGCAGTTATTCGGCGCGCAAGCTGGGACTGGAGTCGACCGGCAACGCCGGC
>DATCWU010000360.1:0-4062 GCA_036566165.1 Rhodanobacter sp.
GGCACCAGTGGCCGCCACGCCCGTGGTCGCCGCAACCTTGCCGCCGCCACCCGCGCCGATACAGGCCGCACCGATACAGGCCGCACCGATACAGGCCGCGCCCGCGCCGGATCACCGCGCCGTGGATAGCGAGGTCAAGCAAGGTCAGGCGGCACTGCGTGCCGGCCGCATCAACGGAGCCGGCAACGACACGGCACTTGCTCATTTCAAGGCCGCGTTGCTGCTGGACCCGGACAACGTGCAAGCGCGTGACGGCCTGGGCAAGATCGCGCAGGCGCTGACGGTGCAGGCGCATGCCGCCGCGGATGCTGGCGACAGCGCGCAGGCAACCCGGTTGCTTGATCAGGCCGCGTTGCTGGCCCCGCGCTCGACCGATCTGGCGGCAGCCCGCGCGCATGTGGCGAACAGCGGTCATACACCCTTGTCCGCGCCCGACAGCGTGGGTGATGACGACGCTGCGGCAACGGTGGCGGCGGTGCTGACGCCACAGCAAAGCGCGAACATCGCCCGCCTTGTGCAGGCCGCGCGCGCTGCCACGCGGCGCGGCGACATCATGATGCCGCCTGGCGAAAGTGCTTTCGATTTGTACCGCAGTGCGTTGGCCATTGATGGCAACAATGCCGCCGCGCGGCAGGGTTTGCAGGCCTTGCCGGACGCCGTTGCGCAGCAGTTTCAACACGCGTTGGCCGCTGGCAACCTGCATCAGGCCGACGACATGCTGGCCAACTACGCGGAACTCGCGCCCGGTGATGCGCAGCATGCCAGCATGGCCGCACGCCTGACTTCGGCGTGGCTGGATCAGGCCGAGCAGCAACTGGCGCGCGGCGATCGTGCCGGTGCGGCGCAAGCGCTGGATCGGGCGCGCAAGTTGACGCCGACTGATTCCCGCCTGGCGAGCCTCAGCGCGCGCCTGGCCGGCTCGTGAGCGCCGCATGACCGTACTGGTATTTGGCGCCAGCAGTCAGATCGGTCACTTCCTGTTGCCGCGGCTGCTGGCCAGCGGTGAGCAAGTGTTGGCGGTGAGCCGCCAGCCGCGCGCGGCGCAGCCCGATTTGCGTTGGCTGCGCGGACGTCTGCCGGATGACGTCCCCGCATTGCCGCCAGTGTCGGCCATCATCAGCTTTGGGCCGTTGCTGGCATTTGCCGACTGGCTCGCCCGCACGCCGCTGGGCCAGGCACCACGCATCGTCGCCACCAGCTCGATGAGCGCTGAAAGCAAACGCGAGTCCAGCGTCCCGGCTGAGCGCGAACTGTCACGACAGTTGCGCGCTGGCGAGACGGCGCTGGCTGCCGCCTGTGCCGGGCAGGGTTGTGCGTGGACCGTGCTGCGTCCCACGCTGGTTTATGGCGCCGGGCTGGACAAGAGCCTGACCCCGATTGCGCGCCGGGCGATGCGCCTGCGCGTATTCCCCTTGCCAGTGGCGCGGGGGTTGCGCCAGCCAATACATGCCGACGATCTCGCCCAGGCCGTACTCGCGACGCTGGATTGCCCGGCCGCGGCCGGACGCGTGCTCGCCATTGGTGGTGGCGAGCGGCTTACCGCCGGCAGCATGTTTGCGCGCGTGCGCGGCAGTTTGCCGTGCGCCACGCTGCCGGTGCCGCTGCCGGCGTGGCTGCTGCACTGTGGCCGCGGAGCGTTCCCCCGCTGGCGTGGTCCGCTGACTCGGCTGGACACAGATTTGATTGCCGACAACAACGAGATGCAGCAATTGCTCGGCATCCATCCGCGCGGGTTTGCGCCCGATGCCGCCGCGTGGTCGCCGCCGGCCCAGGAGCGTGGGCGGTAGAAACGCAAGCGGTTGCAGCTGGCGCGGATCCGGACAAATCCCGCCTGCAACCGTGCTGCTTGTACGTGACTTGCGTCATGGCCGTCACACCGCGCAAGGTTGAACCTCGACGGCGTTCATATCCGCGCCGGGTAGCAGGCCCTATCATTGGCCAGTCTGTTTGCCGGATATCCCGACGTTGGCTTTGTTTGCTCGTACCCGTTCGTTCGCGTGCCGTTGCTGGCCGTGGCTACGCATTCCGGCGTGGATTGGCCTTGGCCTGTTCTTCGGCTTCGTGCTGCCGTACACGCTGGTGTTGAACAGCCGCGTGCAGGATCGTTTCAACGATCTGGTGTTTTCCGTACCCACGCGGGTGTACGCGCGTCCGCTGCCGTTGGCGGCCGGCACGCCGATGACACCGGCGGCACTCGAGCTTGAGCTGACGTTTGCCGGTTACAGCGGCGATGGACATGGCGAGGTGCCCGGCAGCTGGGCGAAACGCGGATCGCGTTACACCATCTCGTCGCGTGGTTATGCCGGCCCGGATGGTGGCGAGCTGCCCAAACGCCTGCAGGTCACGCTGGGCCGCGGCATCGTGCAACAAGTGCGCGAGGTGGTTGGCGAACAGTCGGTGGCGCTGGCGCACCTGGACCCGGCGCGCATTGCCACGTTGTATGGCGCCGATCAGGAAGAACGCCGCTTTGTGCATCTGGGCGATGTGCCGGCGCTCCTGGTGAGCGGGTTGCAGGCGGTGGAAGATCGCGATTTCAAGCATCACATTGGCATCGACTTTGGCGCCATCGCGCGTGCCGCGTTCGCCAACCTGCGCGCCGGGCACACCGTGCAGGGCGGTTCCACCTTGACCCAGCAACTGGTGCGCAACCTGTTCCTCAGTCGCGAGCAAAGTCTCACGCGCAAGGTCAACGAGGCACTGATGTCCTTGTTGCTTGAAATGCATTACAGCAAGGGGCGAATTCTCGAGGCGTATGTCAACGACGTGTTTCTCGGCCAGCGCGGTGCGCAGGCCGTGCACGGGTTTGCCGCGGCGGCGGAGTTTTACTTTGGTCGCCGGCTGGAGGACTTGCGGCCGCAGGAGATCGCGCTGCTGGTGGGCATGGTCAAGGGGCCCAGTTACTACGACCCGCGGCGTGCCCCGGCGCGTGCATTGGCGCGACGCAACCTGGTGCTGCAGGAGTTTGCCAACACTGGCCTGCTGACCACTGGCCAGCTCAACGCCGCGCAGGCCGCCCCGCTGGATGTCATTCGCAATGGTCAACTACCGCACAATCGCTTCCCCGCGTTCATGGAACTGGTGCGCAAGCAGATCACCGCCGACTTTGACGAGCAATCGCTGCGGCAGGGCAATCTGTCGGTATTCACTACGCTTGACCCGGCGGCGCAGTTGTATGCCGAGCAGGCCATCACCGGCACCCTGAAGGACCTGGGCAAGCGCGGCGCCGCGGTGCAGGCGGCTGCGGTGGTCACCGAAGCGAAAACCGGCAGCGTGTTGGCGGTGGTCGGCAGCAAGCTGCCTGGTGACCAGGGTTTCAATCGCGCACTGGATGCGCGCCGCCCCATGGGCTCGACGATCAAACCGTTTGTCTATCTGGTGGCACTGACCCAGCCGGAGCGCTGGAACCTGCTCAGCCTGTTGGACGATGGTCCGATCAGCCTGCGCCAGCCCAATGGCACCATGTGGACGCCGCAAAACGACGACAACGAGAACCACGGCCAAGTGCCGATGGTCGACGCGCTGGCGCGATCGTGGAACCTGGCCAGCATTCACCTGGGGCTGGCGGTGGGCCTGCCGCGCATCAAGGCGTTCCTTGAATCATTCGGGCTCGCCAACGTCAATCCCAGCCCGTCGCTGTTGCTTGGCGCGATTGACGTGTCGCCGTTGCAGGTGGCGCAGTTGTACCAGTATCTGGCTGCGGACGGGCACGCGCTGCCGTTGGTGGCGGTGCGCGGCGTGGTCGATGGCAACGGCCATACGATCAAGCGCTATCAAGTGCAGTCCGGCCGCGGCGAGTACCAGCCGGCTGTACGCTTGACGACCTGGGCGATGCAACAGGTGGCGTTGTACGGCACCGCCAGTGCGATCGGCAATTCGGGCCTGGCGTGGTTGCATGCGGCCGGCAAGACCGGCACCAGCAATGACACGCGCGACAGCTGGTTTGCCGGCTTCACCGGCGAACATCTGGCGGTGTTCTGGCTGGGCCGTGACGACAACAAGTCCACCGGTCTGTTTGGCGCCACTGGCGGTCTGCGCGCGTGGCGCGAATTGTTTGCGAAACTT
>DATCWU010000369.1:0-1705 GCA_036566165.1 Rhodanobacter sp.
CAATCATCGCCACAGAAAAGCCGAGCGTCCGTCCCTCCAACGCGATATGCGTGTGGAGCAAGCTGACCCCCATCAGCAGGAAGACGGTGCTCAGCAGCAGCGGCGTCGAGGAGCGGATACTGGAAAACATCAGCTGGGAAGGCAACGGACGGCGCGCGCGACACCGGCGGCAGTCGTGCTTGCGGTGGCAGCGCGCACAGGAGTGGAAGGTGACCGCACCACAAGTGGATTTCCGTATTGCGCCGCCAGTCGGGATGCAGCGACCGACCGGACGTCACGCGTAGGGCAAATTCGTTGGAGCACTGGCATGCGCCCAATGTTACCTGCACCAGTCCGGAGTGAACGTCCGGATGCGCCCACATTGCCGCTGCGTCAGGAAAACCTGGTTCGGTCTAATCCGCCTTCTTTTCGCCGGCCTGTTTCGCGCGCGCCAGATCCTCGTCCGAAAGCATCCGCACATCCGGGTCTGCCGTGTCCTGGCCTGGCGCAAAGCGCAACTGGTCCATGTAGGGCGTCGGCAGCTTGCGCCGGTAATCGGCGAACTCCTTCGCGTAGTAGGCGCGGCTCCCGCGGCGTGCATGCGCCCAACCTGGCTCTCCGCTTGCGCAATACTCCTCGGCCTACCCTGCACACCATCACCGCCCGCATGCATGCACCGCTGCACACCCTGGTTGCCCCCTGCCAGCACGCGATGGAGATCAGGAAGAGCCGCTTTGTTGCCCACGCCGCGCCAGTGGCGTCAGCCGAGCAGGCGCTGGCGTTTTTACGCGAGGTGAGCACGCCATCGGCGTCACACAATTGCTGGGCCTACCGCATCGGCGCGGACTACCGCAGCAACGACGACGGCGAACCCGGCGGCAGCGCCGGCCGCCCGATCCTGCAGGCCATCGAGGGCCAGGGCATGGACCGCGTCATGGTAATCGTGACGCGCTGGTTTGGCGGCATCAAGCTCGGCGTGGGCGGCCTGATCCGCGCCTACGGCGGCACTGCCGCCGAGTGCCTGCGACGCGCCGGGCGCATACCCATCGTGGCGATGACGCGATTGCACGTGCATTGTGATTTTGCCGACGCCGCGTTGCTCAAGGCGCGTCTGGCGGAACTGGGCGCAAGTATCGAGAGCGAAACCGGTGCCGCCGACGGGATGGATTTGCACCTGCGCGTGCCGACCTCGCGGCTGGCCGATGCGCAGGCCCGCATCGCCGCCATCAGTCGCGGGCGCAGCGTGGTGAAGCTGGTGGACTGATGCGGGCGGTGTCGCTGGCCACTTCCCGGTTTCGCCCTGGCGTCACAGCGAAAGTCTTCTGCCCCGGGGCAGGCGGACCAGGCTGCTCGTGGGCAGCCTTCGCAGCATCCAGCCTGGTATGTGTAGTATGTCGCACAGGTCTGCGGCCGCCATCGGAACGCGGCGGCCGGACGCAGCACGGAGACGTCGCGCATGAGTGACTTGATCGGTTCACTGAAGCGGTTTGTCGACGAATTCCGCCGCTGGCGCACGTTCCGGGTTGCGGCGGTCTACCTGGTGGTCGGCTGGGTATTGATCCAGCTTGCCAGCGCAACCTTCGTCCCGCTCGGGTTGCCGCTGTGGTTCAACCGCTTGCTGATCATCCTGCTCGCGCTTGGTTTCGTCCTGGCTTGTGTGCTGGCCCTGGTTTACGACCTTGGCGCGCGCGCGATCGAGCGGGCCGCGGCCACCGCGCTGCCGCCC
>DATCWU010000485.1:0-2587 GCA_036566165.1 Rhodanobacter sp.
CATGAACGCAACGAAAGAAGGCTGGATGGCACGCGCGGCATTGCGCAGCGCAGCGTGGTCGGAACGCTGGTTCCCGGACGCATGGGTGTTTGCCGCGCTGGGCGTGGTGGTGGTCGCCGTGGCAGCGCTGGGTTTTGGCGCCTCGCCGGTGGCGACGATGAACGCTTTCGGCAACGGCTTCTGGAGCCTGATCCCGTTCACCATGCAGATGGCGTTCGTGGTGATCGGCGGTTACGTACTGGCCACCGCACCGGTGGTGGCGCGCTTCATCGACGTACTGGCGCGGGCGCCGCGCACAGGTCGTGGCGCGATCGTGTACATCGCCCTGGTCAGCATGCTGGCATCGCTGCTGAGCTGGGGCTTTTCGCTGGTATTCGGTGGCTTGCTGGTGCGGGCGCTGGCGCGGCGCACCGATTTGCACATGGATTATCGTGCGGCCGGCGCAGCCGCATACCTCGGGTTGGGCGCGATCTGGGCCATGGGCTTGTCCTCATCCGCCGCGCAGTTGCAGGCCAACCCCGGCAGCATGCCGCCAGGTCTGGTGGCGATCACCGGCGTGCTGCCTTTCAGCCAGACGATTTTCCTGTGGCAGTCGATCGCGTTGACCGCCATCCTGATCGTGGTGTCACTGCTGGTGTGCTGGTTTACCGCCCCATCGGATGCGAACGCACGTACCGCGCAGACGTTCGACGTCCAGGAGGATTCGACGCCGGCGTTGCCACCCCGCACCCGGCCCGGCGAATGGCTGGAATACAGCCCGCTGCTGTCGCTGGCAATTGGTTTGCTCGGCCTTGGCTGGCTCGGGCACGAGTTTGCCAGCAAATCGCCGGTACTGGCCATCTCCAACCTCAACACCTACAACCTGCTGTTCCTCACCCTTGCCATCCTGCTGCATTGGCGGCCGCGCAGTTTCCTCGACGCGGTGCACCGCGCGGTGCCCAGCACAACGGGCGTGCTGATCCAGTTCCCGTTGTATGGCGGTATTGCCGCGCTGCTTACCCAGGCTTCGGGGTTCGGCGGGCAGACGCTGGCGCATCGGTTGTCCAGCCTGTTCGTCCATATCGCCACCACCGAGAGCTTCCCGGCGGTGATGGGGGCCTATTCGGCGGTGCTTGGCTTCTTCGTGCCATCCGGCGGCGGCAAGTGGCTGGTCGAAGCCCCCTACGTGATGCAGGCGGCGAACGAGTTGCACGTGCATCTGGGTTGGGCGGTGCAGGTGTACAACGCCGCCGAAGCCATACCCAACCTGGTCAATCCGTTCTGGATGCTGCCGCTGCTTGGTGTGCTCGGCCTGCGCGCACGCGATGTGGTTGGCTACACCTTCATGCAGTTCCTGGTGCACCTGCCGCTGGTGCTCGTGCTGTTGTGGTTGTTCGGGATGACGCTGGATTATGTGCCGCCGGTGATGCCGTGATGCCTTTGTAGGAGCGCACCCTGTGCGCGATGGGCCCTTCGGATAGACATTTCCCAAGAACCAATCGCGCACAGGGTGCGCTCCTACAGTTTGTCGTCAGAGTTCCCGCAGCGCCGTGGCTACCGGCAGGCGCGCGGCGCGCACTGCCGGAAACAGGCCGCCGATGAACCCGATCGCCAGTGCCCACTTGATGCCCAGCCACAACAGCGCCGGCGACACCTGGAACTGGAACACCACCTGGCTGAAGTTGGAGCCGAGCGTGGACGCGGTATAGCCGTTGAAGATCAACCAGCTGATCAGGCCGCCGAGTACGCCGCCGAGCAACGCCAGCAACATGGTTTCCAGCAGCACCGAGACCACCACGGGGATGCCGCGAAAACCAATCGCGCGCAAGGTGGCGATCTCGCGCGCCCGCGCGGCGATCGCCGCAAACATGGTGTTGAGCGCGCCAAAGATTGCGCCGATCGCCATGATCACGCCCACGGTGATGCCGACGACGCGAATCACCTTGGTCAGCGCCTCGGACTGCTTGCTGAAGTACTCGCGGGTGGTGCTGACGTCGACCTTCAGGCGCGGGTCGCTGGACAACGCCGCCTTGAACGCGGCGAACGCCTGCGCCGAAGTCAGGCGCACGGTCACCGACTGCGTGCTGCTGCCGCGGCGATACGCCGAGGCCACCGTCTGCGCGTCACCCCACAATTCGGAATCGTGCGAATCACCGGTCACAAATTCACCAACGATGTTCCATTCCTGGCCAGCCAGGCGCAACTGCCTGCCCACCTCCAGCCCGGCAAACTGACGCAGCGCGCCCTGCCCCACCACCAGCTCGCGCAGGCCGGGTTTGAAGCGCCGCCCCTGCACGATTTGCACGTTTGGCCGCAAGGTCCATGCCTCGTCACCGACACCACGAATCTGCACATTCGCGTCCACGCTGGGATCGCTGCGCTTGGGCAGATTGGCCACCACCGACAATTCGGCCGAGGCCACCGGCTTGCCATCGGTGCCACGCACCACGCCGGGTGCCTGGGTGATCACGTTGACGCTGTCGCGATCGAGCACCGAGTTCAACTCCGCGTTGGAGCCGCCGCGCAGCACGATCGCGGTGTCATCCGTTCCGGTCTGCTGCAGGGTCTGTTGAAATCCCTCGCCCATTGCCAGCATCGCCACCAGCAC
>DATCWU010000379.1:0-11247 GCA_036566165.1 Rhodanobacter sp.
GGCGGCAGACGCGGCAGCCACTGCACCAGCAAAACACCGCACAACAACGCCGGTGCGGCAACACCGGCATTGAGCGGCTTCGGCGCGGGAGGCATGCTTGCCATTCGTTCCATCGGATAGCGTCGAGCCTAACGCGCAACGCGCTGCCACAAGGATGAAATTGCTGTAAGCCGGCGCCGGCACGTGAGCGCAAGGGTCAATCCGAACGGTGGCGACGCCGAGCTGCGGGCGGGGTGGTGGCGCTTGCCGTACATTCCGCCCACGAGGCGAAGTCGCAAACATCCCGATACCGATGCTCCGCAGGGCGGGCACTGCCCGCCGGCTTTCGCGTTGACGGCGTGCCGGCGAATGCGGAAAACACGGCGGGCAGTGTCCGCCCTGCGCTACGTTGCCGCAGCAACCACCCATGCGGCCACGATTGGCGACCGCAGTTTGAGTTCGAAGGCACCGCAATGACGTACGACGCGGCACAGGGACGGATCCGTGGTCACCGTCGTGTCCCTTGACGGTGTGTACACATGCGGTCAGGCGGCGGACTTTTCCTGCAGCACGCCGTTGTGCAGCACCAGCGTCCGATCCATGCGTGCGGCCAGGCGCGTGTCATGCGTGACCAGGATGAAGCTGGTGCCGATTTCCTGGTTGAGCTCCAGCATCAATGCATACACCTGCGCCGCGTTGCCCTCATCGAGGTTGCCGGTGGGTTCGTCACCGAGTACGCAGGCCGGGCGTGTAACCAGCGCGCGCGCCACGGCGCAGCGCTGACGTTCGCCGCCGGAAAGCTCGGACGGCTTGTGCCCGACGCGTGCGCCCAGGCCTACCCGCGCAAGCAGCGCGGATGCCCGCTCCTGGGCCGCACTGATGGGCGTGCCGCGGATCAACAGCGGCATGCACACGTTTTCCAGCGCGGTGAACTCGGGCAGCAAGTGATGGAACTGGTAGATGAAACCAAGCGAACGATTGCGCACGCGACCGCGCTCGGCATCCGAGAGTGTCGACAGCACGCGACCGTCGACCTCGACCTCACCGGCGCTCAACGTATCCAGTCCACCCAGAATATGCAGTAGCGTGCTTTTGCCCGAGCCCGAAGCGCCCACAATGGCCATGGTCTGCCCGCGTTTGAGCGCAAAACTGACGCCGCTCAGCACCTCGGTGCGCAAGCCGCCTTCGGCGTAGGTCTTGGCCACGCCACTGGCGCGCACCACGTTTTCGCTCAACGGCATCGACGGATTCTCACTCATAGCGCAACGCCTGCGCCGGCTGCGTACGCGACGCGCGCCACGCGGGATACAAGGTGGCCAGCAACGAGAACACGAACGTCAGCAACGCCACCCAGCCGACATCGTGCCAGTCCAGCCGGCTGGGCACCTCGCTGATGTAATACACGTCCGGCGAGAGAAAGGTGACGTTGAACGTGTGTTCGATCCACTTGACGATGCCCGGCAGTTTCCACGACAGCAGCGAGCCCAGACCCACGCCAAAACCAATGCCGACAAACCCCACCAGCAAGCCTTGCACCATGAACATGCCCATGATGCTGCGTGGCGTGGCGCCCAGCGTGCGCAGGATCGCGATGTCGGCCTGCTTGTCGGTAACCAGCATCATCAACATGGAAATAAGGTTGATGACGGCCACCAGGATGATCAGCGACAGGATGATGAACATCACCATCTTTTCCATCGACAGCGCGGAAAACAGATTGGCGTTGGTGTCCATCCATGTCTGCACGCGGTACACCTGCCCAAGCTGGCTCTCCAGTTGTGCGGCAACCGGCCGGGCACTGAACAAGTCGTCCAGACGCAAACGAATGCCGGTAGGCCCGGTCAGGCTGTTGAGCTTTTCCGCGTCGCTCATGTTTACCAAAGCAAGACCGGAATCAAACTGCTCCATGCCCAGCACGAACAGCCCGGTAACGTGAAACGCCCGCATGCGCGGCACGCTGCCGAGCGGCGAGGAACGCAGATCCTGCACCGCCATGGTGACGCGATCGCCCACGCCCACGCCGAGGCTCATTGCCAGTTCCCGGCCGAGCACGATGTTCCAGCTGCCCGGCGTGAGTTCATCCAGCTTGCCCGCGATCATGTGCTGGGCAATGTCGACCACTTTCGGTTCCTGCGCCGGCTCGATGCCACGCACCATCGCGGCGCCCGAGCGTCGGGCCAGCAACATCGCCTCGGTTTCCACATACGGCGCCGCGCCCAGCACGTGGGGATTGCCCTCGGCAATCTTCAAAGCGCGTGGCCAGTCCTGCAGACTCTCGCCGATGCCGGATACCGTGGCATGCGATACCGCGCCAAGAATGCGCGTGCGCATCTGGTAGTCAAACCCATTCATCACCGACATCACCGTGATCAGCGCAATCACACTGATCGCGATGCACACGATCGACACAGTGGAAATGAAGGAGATGAACTGGTTGCGGCGTTTGGCCCGCGTGTAGCGCAAGCCGATGAAGAGTTCGAGCGGTCGAAACATGGCAACCTGATACGTGGGTTACGACAAAGGGCGCCATTCTGACACTGGCGGCGCTGCGGTGCGAACCTGGGAGCGCCGCCGGCGCAGAGTGCCCGAAGCGGCCAGGCGCTGCAACGCGGCGATCGGTAAAGCCGTCGCCGGCCAAGGCTTTACATGCGCGGCAGCGCCTCATCAGCCTGCTTGATTGCCAGTCGCACGCGCAAGCGCCGCCGAATGTCTGCGTCGCTGTTGTCCGGCCCCAGCAGCAAAGCGGGTACGCCCAGTCCCGGCGCGCGCAAGCGCAGCAGCACAAACGCGCCGAGCACACGGAATGACAGCAGCGTCGCAGCGACGTCATCGCCAGAAACGACGCGCAGCGTCCACAAGTCGTCCGCGCCCCAACCCGCAGCAACCACCGGATTACGCCGCAACTTGCGTGCGGCCCGCCAGGTTGCTGCCAGCACCCCCGCGGCCAGCACAACCTTTCCCCACCACGGTAACGCACTCAAACCGATGGCAAGCAACGCCAGTGCTGCCACCACGATGACTGCCCGGTGCAACTGCCTTGACGGCCGGTATTCAAAGCCGATGGCGGGTGCGGATGGCATCGATGATGGCCTGCCAGTCGGCACGTGGCGCACGCGAATGGCCCATGACCCAATCCCACAGATCCGGATCCTGCTCGTTGAGCAGCTCGTCGAAGGCGACCTGCTGTGCCGGCTCCGCGCCGGCAAACGACTCCTCCAGCCAACCGCCAAACAAGGCGTCCAGCTCGCGCGTACCGCGTCGAACCCGCCAACTCAGGCGTTTGCGGCGAGCTTCGTCCAGTGCTTCAGCAGACATGTCGTCGATCCCTTGCGCTCCGCAGCTGCAACTGCCGCGCATGTGTTTACGCAGGCTCCGGCTTGCCCATGGCGACGCGCCGCGACCAACGCCCCACTACTGTGTGGTTCAACCGCGCCGCGCGACCATCAACTTCTTGATCTCGGCAATCGCCTTGGCCGGATTCAGACCCTTCGGGCAACTGCGTGTGCAATTCATGATGGTGTGGCAACGGTACAGCTTGAACGGATCTTCCAGATCGTCCAGGCGCTCGTTGGTCGCCTCGTCACGACTGTCGACGATCCAGCGATAAGCCTGCAGCAGGATGGCCGGTCCGAGGTACTTGTCGCCATTCCACCAATAACTGGGGCAGCTGGTAGAACAACACGCACACAGAATGCACTCGTACAGGCCGTTGAGGCGCTGACGCTCTTCCGGCGACTGCAGACGCTCGCGAGTCGGCATCGGGCTTTGCGTGCGAATCCACGGCTTGATCGACGCAAACTGTGCATAGAAATGCGTGAGGTCAGGCACCAGGTCCTTGACTACGGGCATATGTGGCAGCGGATAGATCTTGATGTCGCCCGCCGCTTGTTCCTTGATCGAGCAGATGCAGGCCAGCGTGTTGACGCCGTTGATATTCATCGCACACGAGCCGCAAATGGCCTCGCGACAGGAGCGCCGCAAGGTCAGTGTCGGGTCGATCTCATTCTTGATCTTGAGCAGCGCATCGAGAACCATCGGCCCGCATGACGCCAGATCGATCTCGAAACTGTCCATGCGCGGGTTCTGATCGTCATCGGGCGACCAGCGATAGATGCGAAAGGTGCGTGGTTTTTTCGCATCTTTCGCCGGGTAGCGTCTGCCCGGCTGGATCTTCGAGTTCCGTGGCAGCGTGAATTCACCCATGGTCTTACCCTTCGATGGTCTTGGAAACGTGACATGGGCCAACCCTGTCACATGGATTTTACGATGGCGCCGGTTGGAATCGTCTGCGCCAGATCAGTAAACGCGCTTGCCCAGCGGCACCGATGCCACCTCATCGGTCAGCGTATGCATGTGCACCGGGCGAAAGTCAAAGCGCGTCTTGCCGGCCGGATCCACCCATACCAGGGTGTGTTTCAGCCAGTTGACGTCATCGCGCTCCGGGTAGTCCTCCCGCGCATGTGCGCCACGCGTCTCCGGCCGCTGTTCGGCGGAATGCATCGTCGCCACCGCCTGCTCCAACAAGTTGGACAACTCCAGGGTCTCGATCAGGTCGGAGTTCCAGATCAACGACCGGTCGGTGACGCGGACGTCGCTGAACGAATCGAACACTTCGGAAATTTTCGCCTTACCCTCGGCCAGCGTATCGCCGGAGCGGAATACGGCAGCGTACCTTTGCATGGTGCGCTGCATCGCCAGGCGGATATCCGCCGTCGGCGTGCTGCCATTGGCATTGCGCAGGGTCTCGAAACGCTCCATGGCCTTGTCCAGCAGACCCACCGGCAGATCCCGGTGCGGAGTGTCCGGCTTGATGATTTCGGCGCACCGCTCGGCCACCGCGCGCCCGAACACCACCAGATCAAGCAACGAGTTCGAACCCAGGCGATTGCCGCCGTGCACGGAAACACACGCCGCCTCGCCCACCGCAAACAAGCCGGGCACAATGGCGTTGACGTCATCTCCGCGTTTCTGTACCACCTGACCGTGAATATCCGTCGGAATGCCGCCCATCACGTAGTGCGCCGTAGGCAATACAGGAATCGGCTCCTTGGTGACGTCAACGCCGGCAAAGATGCGCGCGGACTCGGCAATCCCGGGCAAGCGCAAATGGATGACTTCAGCGCCCAGGTGCATCAGATTGAGCAACAAGTGATCCTTGTGCTCACCCACACCGCGCCCTTCATTGATCTCCACCGTCATCGCCCGGCTGACGACGTCACGTGAGGCCAGATCCTTCGCGTGTGGTGCATAGCGCTCCATGAAGCGCTCGCCCGTGGCATTGGTGAGATACCCACCCTCGCCACGCACGCCTTCGGTGATCAGGCAGCCCGCGCCGTAAATACCGGTCGGGTGGAACTGCACGAACTCCATGTCCTGCAACGCCAGACCGGCGCGCAACACCATGCCGCCACCATCGCCGGTGCAGGTATGTGCCGAAGTGCAGCTGAAGTACGTGCGCCCGTAACCACCGGTTGCCAGGATCACGGCATGTCCGCGGAAGAAGTGCATCGTGCCTTCGTTCATGTCCAGCGCCAGCACGCCGCGGCAGACGCCTTCCTTGTCGAAGATCAGGTCGATGACGAAATACTCGACAAACATCGTGGCGCCGTGCGCCAGCGCCTGCTGGTACAGCGCATGCAACATGGCATGGCCCGTACGGTCGGCTGCAGCGCAGGTGCGCTGCGCCTGATCCCCGCCGTAGTTGACCGACATGCCGCCAAACGGCCGCTGATAGATCTTGCCGGCTTCGGTGCGCGAAAACGGTACACCCTGATGCTCCAGCTCGATCACCGCACGCGGCGCGTCCTTGCACATGTATTCGATCGCATCCTGGTCACCCAGCCAGTCGCCGCCCTTCACCGTATCGTAGAAATGAAAGCGCCAGTCGTCCGGATGCATGTTGCCAAGGGCTGCGGAGATCCCGCCCTGAGCCGCGACCGTATGCGAGCGCGTGGGGAAGACCTTGCTGATACACGCCGCCTTGAGGCCTTTCTCGGCCAGGCCAAACGTGGCGCGCAGACCGGAACCGCCGGCGCCGACCACGATCACGTCATACAAGTGTTGTTGAATTTCCACGAAACTGCTCCTCGCGTCTCAGGGGGTCAGCGCAATGCGCAATACGGCCAGCACGCTGGCAAGCGCACCGATGACCGCGAGGAAGTAAACCGCCACCAGGGCGAACACTTCTTTCCAGCGGGTATGGATGTAGTCCTCGATCACCACCTGCAGACCGAGCTTCGCGTGCCAGAACATCGTCAGCACAAAGGTGATCATCAGCAACGCATTCCACGGCCGCGCCAGCGTGGTGCGCGCCGTGGCATAGTCTGCGCCGAGCAAACCGAGCACCAGAATCACGAACCAGATGCCCAGGATCACCAGGGCCGCGGCGGTAACCCGTTGCACCCACCAGTGATGCACACCCGAGTACGCCGAGCCCAGTCCACGCGCGATCTTGATGGGATGGCGCCGATCGGTCACGACAAGCTTGTCGGTGTTCATGCCGCACCCCCGGCGGTCAGTACATACGCCCACACCACCACGGTGAGGACCACGCTGCCAATGGCAGACAGCCAGCTGGAACGCACAAACTGCGCGATCTGGTAGCCCGCTCCGCCATCCTGAATCAGATGCCGGATGCCGTTGCACAAGTGATAGAACAGCGACCAGCTCCAACCGAGCATCAACAACATGCCAATCGGGCTGCCGATGACACGGCGAAATTCATTGAAGCTCGCCTCGCCGCCGGCCAGCTTCAGCAACCCGCACACGACGACCACAGTACCAATGGCCAATGCGATGCCGGTGGCACGATGCACGATGGAGCTGACCATCTGTGCCTGCCAGCGATAAATCTGGATATGCGGAGAAAGCGGGCGCTGCGTATTTGCCATGGCGACTATCCTGTATGGGATCGCTGATATTGTTCGGTCCGCCAGCCCCTCTGCCGCCCCCGGCGTCGCGCGCCACGGACCGCGCTCAGAAGTCGATGCAGCGTCCGTTCTTTTCCCAATCGCCGTAACGAGTGGGATCGAGAGTCGACGGCTCCCGTGCCAGCACTACCTTGCTCTTGCTTTTCTTGCGCGCGTCCGCGTTCCCCTGGCCCTCGACAGGCGTCACCAACGCCTCCGCCGGAGCGGAATCTGCAGGTGTGTCGACAGGCGAAGAAGTGTTGGTCATTGCGTAATCTCAGCCACCGAATCGTAATACTTGCGGCCACCCGGCACAACCTGAAGACGCTATCGTAACTGCCTCACCCGCCATCCTCCTCGCACTCCCGCGCAAGCATCCCCAGGTCTCCACGCCATGTCCATTCCACTTGTCGCCCAGTCCATATCAATCGAAGGCGCTGACGCCATGGCGTTTGCGCAGGCGCAATTCAGCAGCCACGTCGACGCGCTGGAATGTGGGCGCTGGCAGTTCAGCGCGTGGCTGAACGCACAGGGGCGAGTGCGCGCACTGTTCCATCTGGCCCGCCCCGGTGAGAACCAATTGTTGTTAGTGCTGCGTGGCGGCGACGCCAGCACACTGGCCGCGGCGCTGGAGCGCTATGTGTTCCGCGCCAAGGTCAGCATTTCGGCGACTGCCCCGCGTCAGCTCAGTACCGGCCCCGCACTCGCGCTGTACGCGCTCCAGGCCGGCGGCAACGGGCTGGAACTTGGTTGCGGTGACCACAGTCTGCGCATCAGCGACGCGGAAACCGGCGATACGCACTGGCACCAGCTACAACTGCGCGCCGGGTGGCCGTGGTTGCCGTCGACGGAGCTGGACAAATGGCTGGCGCCAGCACTGTCGCTGCAGCGATTGCAGGCAACGGTCACCGACAAGGGTTGCTATCCCGGTCAGGAAATCATCGCGCGCTTGCATTTCCGTGGAGGGCACAAGTGGCATCTGCACGGCGCCACGCTGTCGCGCCCAATGGACGCGGGAGATCGGCTGCAGCTGGGCGACCAGGATATCGGCTGCGTACTTGACACGACCATTCACGACGGACGTGTCGAAGCGCTCGTGGTGATCGCCGACACCGCTGCCGCTGAACTTCGCAATGGACGTCTAAACGTCCATGATGAAAATGCCATTGCCGCACTGCACACTGATTGGAATGCATGACGCCAGCGTGTCTGTGGCGTGGTTCCGGTGCCAGCAATCACAGTCGGGATTGAATGAGTGTGAAGTGAACGTCATGTCCCCGGCACTTGCCAACGGCGCAATCCGCCACTAGGCTCCGCCGATCGAATCTCGCGGCATCCCTCTGGCGGATGTCGAAACACGCGACGAATCGGAAGTGTCCGAATCGGCGCGACCCGGCAGCTTGCTACCGGATGGCGATCCTCCTCTCGCATGACTGCGCGGAGGCATTGCAGGCAGCACGGTCACCATTGACTGACCAGCGCTACGCAACAGCAACCTCGCACGGCAGGCTACCGCCGTGCGAATGCCACAATCCCGTGGCAAACGCCCGATCGTGGACTATTCGATTGTGGCGATTGATCCAGGTGGAACGGCCTGCCCGCCCGTCCACTGCAACGGCAAGTTGAGTTGTGTTCACTCAACGCGTACAGCACGCTGGAGGCAGAACGATGAACCTTTCCATGTTGTTGTGGCTGACCACACTCATGCCGCAGCCAGTCGCCGATCACGTCTGCCTGGCCACCACGGTGTACCTGGAGGCACGCAGCGAAAGCACCAACGGTCAACTGGCCGTTGCCGAGGTTGCCTTGCGTCGCCGTGATCGCGGCACCTGGGGCAACACGGTGTGCAAGGTGGTGACGGCGCCGCACCAGTTCGCCACAACCACGGTGCCTGGCTCCTTCGTCATCAACAACCTCGATGCGTTCAACAAGGCGTGGGAGATAGCGGATCGTTCAATCCGGAACTGGGAACTGCCCGTCGCCAAACGCCGGATGCTGGTGCCACGTGCCGATCACTTCGCGACGTTGGCCGTGGTTCCGGACTGGTCGCTCAACCGGCCGAGCACGACGATTGGCGACCACGCCTTCTACGTGGTGAACTGACCAGCGCCAGCAACGATACGCCCCGCAAACGCAACAGGCTCCCGATCGGGAGCCTGTTGCGTTTGGCGACGTGTAGAGCTATCTGTGTCAACGGACGGCTGGACGGCTGGACGGCCAAACGTACCAGCCACGCATACGCTCAAACTTCAACGCGCGTAAACCTGACCATTGCTGACCTGGACATAGTCGCCACTGCGCACACCCGGATTCTGCCGTTGCGTAACGGTCGCATATTGACCGTCGTCCAGCCGCACCACGATGCGCCACGCGGTGCCGCCACCATCATGGCGCTTGCCCACCTGGTTGCCGATCACACCGCCGGCCACCGCACCGCCCACGGTGGCCACCTTGCGGCCATCACCCTTGCCCACCTGGTTGCCAAGCACGCCGCCGGCCACCGCGCCGATGATCGCGCCCAGGGTGCCGCCATTGCCGCTGGTGCCGTCGGTATAGACCTGCTGCACTTCCTGGACCACACCACAGTTCTGGCAACGCACTGATCGATCGCCGTAACTGTTGGACTGGGAGTAGCCACGGTTGTACTGGCCGCTGTTGCCGTACGGCTGAGTGGCACAACCACCCAGCGCCAAGCCGCTCGCAAGTACGGCGGCGAAAGTCAACTTGCCTGCTAGTGCATTCATGATCAATCCTTCCTCAGTGTGAGTATCTGGCCGAGTGCGTCGCTTGCCAATCTGCTCAACGCGCGTCGGAGACTGCGGTTACACCTTCCTGTACCTGCACGCGATCGCCCGGGTCATGATCCATGCGCACCGTACGGGTTACACCGTTGTAGACGTAGCGCACGTCGTAGCCCACGATCTTGCTCTCGCCCGTACCCGCCACGGTGCGGCAGCGGCGCTCGACGCTGGACGTCACCTGCGCTTGCTGTCGCTTCGCCTCGATGCGGTTGCCTGCATAACCGCCACCCACTGCACCTGCCACCGTCGCCAGCGTCTTGCCTTTGCCACCGCCGACCTGATTGCCGAGCAAGCCACCGGCTACCGCACCAATGGCGGTGCCTACCAACCGATGCTCATCCTTGGGTGGCGCCGTGTGGTTGACCACCTCGTCCTGACAAACCTGCTTGGACGTGGGGGTGGCTTTGCGTACCGGGTCCACGCTGACCACCTGTGCATACTTGATCCCGGTATCAGCAGTGGCAGTGGTGGCCGATTCGCCAGCCGCATCGGCGGACGATATCGCCGCACCGGCGGACGTGCCGGCGTCGGCATTGCGGTTACAACCGGAAATGCCCACGGCCAACGCTGCCGCGATACCGATGCTGAGTGCATTGATCATCGTCTTGTTCATCAGTGTCTCCTCTGTCGTTGGCCAAAACGAGTGATGCGCCCCCGCATCAACGTCATCGTGTGCCTGGTTCATTAAACCTATGTCTAACTGAATCGGACTTAGATCGTCATCCGTGGGTTATTGTCACATTGAATCAGGCAACCCGCCTCCGTCGCGCATCACGAAAACCTACACACACGCATGTTTGTTGACAGCCACGTTCACCTGGATCACGCCGCATTCCACACCGACCGGGCACAGGTGCTCGACCGTGCTTGCGCCGCAGGGGTCGAAGCCCTTGTAGTGCCTGCGGTGGACGCTGCCAGCTGGCTGCAAATCAGACAGTTGAGCGCCCGCAGCGACCGTATCGTTCCCGCTTACGGCCTGCATCCGCTGTTCGTTGCACACCATGCGCCCACCGACGTGGACGCACTGTCGTCGTGGCTGGATGCCGGTGACGCCGTGGCCGTCGGCGAGATCGGCCTCGACTTTCACGCGGACACAACAGATTGCATTGCGCAACGCCACTACTTCACCGCGCAACTGCAACTCGCGCATGAACGCAATCTCCCGGTGATTGTGCACGCGCGCCGCGCGTTGGAGGAAGTGATTATGACTTTGCGCAACTTTGGCGGGCTGCGTGGCGTAGTTCACAGCTTTTCCGGCAGCCAGCAACAAGCCGAACGGTTATGGCAGATGGGCTTTCACCTGGGCATCGGCGGTACGGTCACCTATCCGCGCGCGCAACGCCTGCGGCGCATCGTGGCCAACATGCCGGGCGAATTCCTGTTGCTGGAGAGTGACGCGCCAGACCAACCGGATGTCGATCACCGTGGTCAGCGCAACGAGCCGGCGCGGGTAGCCGGGATTGCGCAGTGCGTTGCAATGTTGCGCGCCGAACCGGTTGCCGCGCTCGCCGCAACTACGAGCGCCAACGCGCGTCGATTGTTCGGCCTCGGCCAGACGG
>DATCWU010000455.1:0-2598 GCA_036566165.1 Rhodanobacter sp.
CACGCACCAAACACCGGGCCGCGCAAGAGTTGGGCCGCTGGTGATGCCTGTCGCCGCGCAGTCACGCATGCCATCAACGCGGTGTATCGCGGCGTGGTCGGTTACCCGTCGGCGCTCAGCGCGAAAACCTGGGGCTTCTACGACGTGGCGTTCAACGGCAAGCCGTTTGAATTCGAGCGGCCATTTGGCAGTTACGTGATGGAAAACGTATTGCTCAAGATCAGCTATCCCGCCGAGTTCCACGCGCAGACCGCGGTAGAGTGCGCCATGCAGCTGCACGCGCAGGTTGCGGACAAGCTCGACCGGATCGAGCGGGTCGTCATTGAAACGCAGGAGGCTGGCTGCCGCATCATCGACAAGACCGGCCCATTGGCCAACTACGCCGACCGTGATCATTGTCTTCAGTACATGGTTGCGGTGCCGTTGATCTTCGGCCGCCTGGTGGCCAGCGACTACAACGACGAGGTGGCTGCTGATCCGCGCATTGACACGCTGCGCAAGAAAATGACGGTGGCGGAAAACCCGCAATTCACGCGCGACTATTTTGATCCAGCCAAACGCTACATCGGGAATTCGGTGCAAGTGTTCTTCACCGATGGCAGCCACACGGACAAGGTGCTGGTCGACTATCCGATCGGTCATCGCCAGCGACGGGCAGAAGGTATCCCGGTGCTGCTGCAAAAATTCGAGGCCGCGATTCGCGGCCAGCTGCCGGCGCATCAGGTCGCGGCCATTCTCGAAGCAACCCGTGATCCGGCGCAGCTCGATGCCATGCCGATACAGAAATTCCTGGCTCTCTTCACGTTGTAAAGACGGTGTTACTGGAATATTAACGGTGTTCAGGCAGCTGTGGTTGGAGTCAATCCGTCGGTAGCCATCGCCGGGCAGATCGAGAATCCTGCCGGTGGCGGTCCGACGCGGGAATCGGTTGGTTCAAGGCTCGCGGCGGACGGGAGTTTCCTGAACGGATTATCACCAACCGTTGATAACTGGGGTATTGAACCATCGAAAGACTTAACGATTTTGCTACAATCGCCGCGCTTGCCGAAGAAACGCCAAGCAGGGGCTTTGAGAGCTCTGTAGCGATGCAATCAAGTTCTGACGCGATTTCCGGTTTGGTTGGAACGGACGCGAAAAAACCAATAACATGAGGAGACACCTGATGAAACGTAAGGGCTTGTATTTTCTGATTGCGCTGGCCCTGGGCGGCGTGGGTGCCGTTCATGCGCAAGACACCACGCCATCGGCTACGCCAGCTGACACCAGTGTCAGCGACACAACGATGTCCACCTTTGACGATCGTTGGTACATTGCGCCGACCGTGGGCGGGTACTACAACGATACCGATCGCAATACCAACAGCCGTCAGATTTATTACGGTCTGGGCTTTGGCAAATTCCTCACCCCGAACGTATCGGTAGAGGCGTTTGTGGACCGCACCAAACGAAGGGTGGATGAAGTCCCGGGCGGTGTCACTTTCGACGATAACTGGGCGAGCAACAATGTTGGGGTATCGGCTCGCTTTTTCGCGGGTGACTGGAACTCCTTCCGCCCATACGCGATGGTTGGGGTGATGGGCAGTCGTCATCAGTCTCGCGCCGATAGCGGTTGGTCGCCGGCCGCGCAGGTGGGTGCCGGTGTATCCAAGACCGTCAGCGACAGCACTGACGTCCGTCTTGAAGCCGGTTATCGCCATGACTGGGATGATAAAACCCAGCCCCAGGAAGACGGCTATGGCGACTGGTTCCTTGGTTTCAGTGTTGTTGCACGTTTTGGCGCGCCAGCTGCCGCGCCTGCTCCTGAAGTTGCCCCGGCTCCGGCCCCGGCTGACTGCTCGACCATGGACAGCGATAGCGATGGCGTCAACGACTGTGATGACAAGTGCCCGGGCACGACTTCCGGCACCATCGTGGGCCCGGATGGCTGCGCCCAGAAGGTCGTCATTGACCTGCGTGGTGTGAACTTCAAGTTCGACCGCCCGAAGGCGGGTGAGACGGACATCTCGAACTCATTGGCTGCGCCGACCGCTGATTCGCTGGCTGTTCTGAGCCAGGCTGTCGATACCCTGCAGCGTTACCCGCAGGTGCATGTCACGGTTGCCGGTTATACCGACTCCAAGGGTACGGATGCATACAACCAGAGCCTGTCCGAGCGTCGTGCCTCGATCGTCTACAACTACCTGACCAGCCATGGCATCGATGCCAGCCGTCTGGAAGGGCCGATCGGCCACGGTGAGACCAACCCGATTGGTGACAATGCCACCGATGCAGGTCGTGCACAGAACCGTCGTACCGAGTTGCAGGTTCAGCAATAATTCGATCTGTTTCACCTGTAGTGAATAAAAACCCGGCTTCGGCCGGGTTTTTTTTGTGCCCGGTGGCGCCGGCCGAAAATTTGTGCGTGCTGGTATCGAGATGAGCCGAATCTCGGCACGGGGCAAGTGATGAGCTACCACACCTTCGAACGCGCCGATTCTTCCCTGCAACCCGCGTGAGTCTTCAACAGAGCGTTGGCGTGGGCATGAAAGCTGGATGCTGGCGCGGTTATTGGTCAAAGGGTGCAGCGGGGGGCTTGACGCCCGTCGCGTACGTGTACTGG
>DATCWU010000463.1:0-2357 GCA_036566165.1 Rhodanobacter sp.
CTGACGTTTCCGTTCCTCCTGTTTGTCTCGCTGACCGCACTGTGCGGCGGAGCGCTGAACAGTTTCCACCGCTTCGCGTTGCCAGCGCTGACGCCGGTCATTCTCAACCTGTGCATGATTGGCGGTGCGTTGTGGCTGTCGCGGCACATGCACACGCCGATCATGGCGATGGGCTGGGCGATCCTGCTGGCCGGCATCCTGCAGTTGTTGTTCCAGTTGCCGGCGCTGCGCCAATTGAACCTGCTCACGCTGCCGCGCTGGGGCTGGAATCACCCGGACGTGCGCCGGATCATGCGCTTGATGGTGCCGACCTTGTTCGGCTCGTCAGTGGCGCAGATCAACTTGTTGTTCGACACGGTGATTGCGTCGTATTTGATCGTTGGCTCACAGACCTGGTTGTCGCAGGCCGATCGCTTTCTGGAACTGCCGCTGGGCGTGTTTGGCGTGGCCCTGGGTACGGTGATCCTGCCCTCGCTGTCGCGGCATTTTGTGGCCATCGACCATGGCGGGTTCTCGCGCGCCCTGGATTGGGCGCTGCGGCTGGCCACGTTGATTGCCTTGCCGGCGATGTTCGGTCTGTTGCTGCTGGCCAAACCGCTGGTGGCGGCGATCTTTCAGCATGGTCGCTGGACCGCGCACGACACGGACATGGCCACCCTGTCGATCACCGCATTGAGTCTCGGCCTGCCGGCTTTTGCGCTGGTGAAAGTGCTGCTGCCGGCGTTCTACGCGCGCCAGGACACGCGCACGCCGGTGCGCGCGGCGGTGGCATCGCTGGTGACCAACATGGTCTTGAACGTCGTCTTCGTGCTGTTGTTGTTCGAGTTGTGGGCGCCTGCGGCGTTGCGGCCGCTCGGCTGGTTCGACGCGATCAGCCGCGTGCCGGGTTTGCACATGGCGCTGGGCATGGCCAGCGCGGTGGCCGCGTATGTCAACCTGTGGCTGTTGTGGCGCTGGCTGAAAGTCGCCGGGGTGTATCAGCGCCAGCCGGGATGGGCGCGACATTTGCTGCGCCTGGGTCTGGCGTGTGCGGCGATGGTCGTGGTGCTGCTGCTCGGGCGCTGGTGGTGGCCACAGTGGACGCATGGTGTAAGCGTGTTCACCCGGCTGTGGCATCTGGCCGTGCTGGTGGGCGGCGGCGGCGGCGTGTACGTTGGCACCTTGCTGCTGCTGGGTTTGCGTCCGCGCGACCTGCGCCCGCTCGACGCACCGACCTCCGCGAAACCATCCTGAGTTGCGCAACATGACCGTTATACTGGCGCGATGATGAGACTTTCCCGGGATGTCGCGGGCCCCTGTCTGGCGCCGCGCGGCAGTGTGGTCGCGGTCGGTGCGTTTGATGGTCTGCATCGCGGACATCAGGCGCTGTTGGCCCGCGTGTGCGAGCGTGCCCAGGCACTGGACATCACTCCCGTGGTCGTCAGTTTCGAACCGTTGCCGCGGGCGTATTTCGCGCGCGAGCCGTTGCCGCGGTTATCCAGTTTGCGCGAAAAATTGCAGGGTTTCGCCGCCGCTGGCGTGGCACACACCTTGTTGCTGCGCTTCAATGCTGCGCTGAGTGCAATGTCCGCCGAAGAATTCGTGCGCCGCGTGCTGGTGGCTCGACTGGCCGCGCGCGAGGTGTGGGTAGGTGGCGATTTCCGCTTCGGCCACCAGCGCGCGGGCGATGTGGCACTGCTGCAACGCATGGGTGCCGAACTGGGTTTCGCCGCGTGCACGATGCCATCGGTACAAGTCGACGGCGCGCGCGTTTCCGCCAGCCGCGTGCGGGCATTGCTGGCAGCCGGGGAGTTTGCGCAGGTCGTGCCGTTGCTTGGTCGCGCGTTCGTGATCGAGGGCCGGGTCGCGTACGGCGAACAGTTGGGACGTACGCTCGGCTATCCCACCGCCAACATCCGGTTGGCGGGGCGCGTCAGTCCGGTGCAAGGTATTTTTGCGGTGCGGGTCGGGCTGGGCGAAGGCGATTGTCTGTGGCCGGGGGTGGCCAGTCTCGGCGTGCGGCCAACGATCAACGAAGTGGCGCAACCGCTGCTGGAAGTCCACTTGTTCGACTTCGATGGCGATCTGTACGGCCAGCGCATGGCGGTGGAGTTTGTCGCCAAGTTGCGCGACGAACAGAAGTTTGCCGGGCTGGAACCGCTCAAGACGCAGATGGCGCTGGATGCCAAAATGGCCCGCGAACTGCTGGGCATGAATCCGCTTTTGGCCGCAACGTGAGCTGTCGGTGCACGCACTGACCGCTTGCGCGGAGCCTTGAACTTCCACTTTTTATTCGCCCGCACGGCGAAACGACATACAGCAATGGCAACCAGGCAATGACTCAAGATTACAAAAACACCATCAACCTGCCGCAAACC
>DATCWU010000464.1:0-1235 GCA_036566165.1 Rhodanobacter sp.
ATGACGTTGCGATCGAGTTCCACCGCATCGACAGACGCTGCGCGGAAGTAGAGCGCCTGCAATACGTCGCTGCCGGCTCCCGCGCCCAGCACCAGCACCTGTGGCCGCACATGCGGCCGTGCCAGCACATGGTAAGGCAGTGCTGACGTAAACTGGTCGAAGTAGGCCAGCGGCGCCAGGTTGCCATCAAACCGCGTCAAGACGGACGGCCCCTCGCCGTCCACGAACACGCCCAACTGAGGCGGTGGCTCGTCCGTTGCGTTGAGACTCATCCCCGGTGCATGGCGGAAGGGAATACGGGTGTTTTCCACCACGGTGATCTGCCCCAACGGGCTGGAACGCTGCTCGATCACCTTTGCCCCGGCAACATTCAATGTCTCGCTCAGGTCCTTATAGGGCGAAAGGTGCACTTGCAACCAGTCGCCGGGCAGCGCTACAGCCACCAGAAAAGCCAGCCCTGCAAACACGCCTGCCAACCATTTCGGCCGCGCCTTCAGCTCGATGATAGCGACGGCGGCCGCCAGCAGCGCCAGCGCCGCAAGGATGATGAGCACCTTATTCGGCGGCGCCAGAAACAACACGCCGATAACGCCCAGGCTGCCCACCCCCGCGCCCAGGATATCAAAGGCATAAATACGGCCTGCTTCTTTGCCGAAGCGCCACAAGACGAGGCCGATGCCCAACCCTCCACAAAAGAAGGGCAGCATCATCAGCAGATAAATGGCAAGCAGCTTGGCTAATTGTGTTTTGTCCCACAGCAGTTCGAGCGGATTAAACGGAACCTGTTGCGTCAGTAGAAACGCTGCAGGCATAAGAAAAGCCATCCCCGTGGCAGCCATGACGTAGACTGTTCCAACGTGTGGAATGATTTTTTCCTTCAGCAACGTTAGCACTGTTCCGCTCGCCCCATAGCCCAGCATCGCCGCGCTGATGATCATATAGGCGAAGTGATGCCACAGCACGATGCTGAACAAGCGCGTCAGCAGCACCTCATACGCCAATACGCAGGCAGAGAGCAACCCAATGGCAACAAACGGCGGGCGCGGCGCGTTCACCGCTAATGTCCGCCGGTAAGCGGAACAAAACTGACCGGCACGATTTGATGGGTCGTTACCGAGCCGTCCGCCTGTTTTTCCACCAGCATCAAATATTGGGTCAGAAAATGCGTACCGAGCGGGATCACCATGCGCCCGCCTGGTTTTAGCTGCTTGAGCAGAGGGGGTGGCACATGGCTT
>DATCWU010000477.1:0-4257 GCA_036566165.1 Rhodanobacter sp.
CAGATCATGGGCCTGATTGCCTCCGGCAGCGAAGCGAGCCTGCTCGACCGCGCTGGCGGCATCTTCGTGCGCCCGGCGCAGCAATTGTCCAGCGAGGACCGCATGGTGGTGCAGGCCAGCGCGCGCATCATCCTGGCCGACAGTCGCGGCACACTCGCCGAGCAGCTCACGCGGCGCCAGGTGAAGGAAACCCATGTGCCGCGCTTCACCCCGACCAGACCACGCCGCGTCGCCGAGGTACTCGCCGATGACGTCGTGCACATGCGCTGGGCCGAACCCGAACCCGAGTTGCAGCTGGCCAACCGCCATGGCGGCTTCAGCGCCGACGGCGATGAATACCTCATCGGCCTGCGCGTCGGTGATGCCACGCCCGCACCATGGGCCAATGTGCTGGCCAACCCACTTTTCGGCACGGTGATCTCCGAGAGCGGCGGTGCCTATACCTGGGGCGAGAACGCCCATGAATTTCGTCTCACGCCATGGGCGAACGATCCGGTGATCGACGACGCCGGCGAAGCGCTGTATCTGCGCGACGAGGAGAGCGGCCGTATATGGTCGCCGGCGCCGTGGCCCACGCCGGGTACCGGCGCCTATCTCACGCGGCATGGCTTCGGCTACAGCGTCTTCGAGCATACCGAAGACGGCATCCGTTCCGAACTGTGGATTTACGTCGCCCTTGATGCGTCGGTGAAATTCTCGCGTCTGCTGCTGCGCAACCTCTCCGACCGCGCGCGCCGCATCAGCATCACCGGTTACGTCGAATGGATGCTTGGCGACGTGCGGGAGAAAACCGGCATGCACGTGGTGACCGAGGCTGATCCGGTCAGCGGCGCGCTGCTGGCGTACAACACGTACAACACCGAGTTTCCCGAGCGCGTCGCGTTTTTCGACGTGGACGACCCCAGCCGCAGCATCGGTGGCGATCGCGGCGAGTTCATCGGCCGCAACGGCAGCTTGCGCGCACCGGCTGCGCTCCTGCGGCAGTATCTGTCCGGGCGCCTTGGCGCCGGACTGGACCCTTGCGGCGCCTTGCAGGTCAAGCTGGAGTTGGAACCGGGGGCGCAGCACGAGCGGGTGTTCCGGCTTGGCCTCGGCCGTGACCGGAGCGACGCCGTGGCCCTGGTGCAGCGCTTTCGCGGGGTCGCTGCCGCGACGCAGGCGCTGGAACAAGTGCATGCGCATTGGCGGCACACCCTGGGCGCCGTGCACATTCGCACCCCCGAGCCGGCGCTGGACGTGCTGGCGAACGGCTGGCTGATCTACCAGACCATCGCCTGCCGGATGTGGGCGCGCAGCGGCTATTACCAATCCGGTGGCGCGTTTGGCTTCCGCGACCAGTTGCAGGATTCCATGGCCTTGCTGCACGCGGCGCCCGAACTCACGCGCGAGCAACTGTTGCGTTGCGCCGCACATCAATTCCCCGAAGGCGACGTGCAGCATTGGTGGCATCCGCCACAGAACCGCGGCGTACGCACGCGCTGCTCCGACGACTATCTGTGGCTGCCGCTGGCCACCAGTCGTTACGTGCTGGCCACGCACGATACCGGGGTGCTGGATGCAAGCATCGGCTACATCGAGGGCCGTCCGCTGCACGCCGGCGAGGAGTCTTATTACGACCTGCCGCACCCGTCCAGTCGGCATGAATCGCTGTACCAGCATTGCGTGCGCGCGATCGAGCACAGCCTGACGCGCGGCACGCACGATCTGCCCCTGATCGGCAGTGGCGACTGGAACGACGGCATGAACCGGGTTGGCGAACACGGCCGTGGCGAGAGCGTGTGGCTGGGGTTCTTTGCCTGCGAGGTGCTCGCGCGCTTTGCCGAAGTCGCGCAGCTGCATGACGACGCCGCATTTGCCCAGCGCTGCCTGGCCGAAGTGGCCAAGCTGCGCAGCGCGCTCGAACTGCACGGCTGGGACGGCGCGTGGTATCGCCGCGCGTACTTCGACGACGGCACGCCGCTGGGCTCCCACCGCAACCCGGAATGCCGCATCGACTCCATCGCGCAAAGCTGGTCGGTGCTGTCCGGCGCGGCGCCGCTGGCGCGTCAGCAGCAGGCGATGGATTCACTCGACCGGCATCTGGTGCGCCGCGACGCCGGCCTGGTGCAACTGCTCGATCCGCCGTTCGACAAGTCAACGCTCGACCCCGGCTACATCAAGGGCTATGTCCCCGGCGTGCGTGAAAACGGTGGTCAGTACACCCATGCCGCAATTTGGGCGACGATGGCGTTCGCCGCACTCGGCGACAGCGCGCGGGCATGGGAATTGCTGCGCATGATCAACCCGGTCAACCACGGCAGCGACTCGGCGCGCGTGGACATCTACAAGGTCGAGCCGTACGTGGTCAGCGCCGACGTCTACGCCGTCGCCCCGCACACGGGTCGCGGCGGCTGGAGTTGGTACACCGGCTCCGCCGGCTGGATGTACCGCCTGATCGTGGAGTCATTGCTCGGCCTGCACCTTGAAGCCGCGCACCTGCGTTTCGCGCCGGTGTTGCCGGTCGAGTGGGACGGGTTCGAGCTGGACTATCGCTATCGCCAGACGTGGTACCGGATCGAGGTGCAGCAGAGCGATCCGGGTACGTCCGGCGCGGTGTGGCTGGATGGCGTGCAGCAGGTGGATGGCACCGTCCCGCTGGTCGACGACGGGGCCGAGCACAAGGTGGAGCTCAACTGGCCGCGGGCAACGTGATCCGGCGCGCCAGGTTGGGGGTGCTGGCAGCACATGCGTCGGGCGAAAAGCAGCTCAACGATCCAGCGGACTGAGCACGCCGTGCCCGCCGCGATTGAGCACGTGGGTATATATCTGGGTTGTCGCCACGTCCTTATGGCCGAGCAGTTCCTGGATGGTGCGAATATCCTGCCCGGCCTCCAGCAAGTGGGTGGCGAACGAATGACGCAGCGTGTGGCAGGTGGCCGGCTTGACGATGCCGGCGCGGTCGCGTGCCGCCTTGATCGCGCGCTGCAGTCTTGACTCGTCCACGTGATGCCGCCGCTCCATCCCGTCGCGCGGATCGACGCTGCGCGCCGTGGCGGGAAACGCATACTGCCAACCCCAGTCCCGTGCAGCGCTGGGAAACTTGCGTGCCAGCGCATCCGGCATCCAGACCCGACCGAAGCCGGCCGCCAGATCCCGTTGGTGAATCCGCGCCGCCTCGGCCAGTTGCGCCTGCAATGGCTCGCGCAGTGAACGCGGCAGCATCGTGTGGCGATCCTTCGCCCCTTTGCCTTGGCGCACCAGGATCTCGCCGCGTTCGAAATCCACATCCTTAACACGCAAACGCACGCATTCCATCAGCCGCATGCCGGTGCCGTAGAGCAAACTGCCCATCAGCCAATGCAGGCCGGTCAGTTCGCCCAGCAAGGCGGTGACCTCGGTCCTGGTCAGCACCACCGGCAGCCGCTGCGGCCGCTTGGCCCGTTCGATCCCGTCCAACCACGGCAGCTCGATCCCCAGCACCTGCTTGTACAAGAACAATAGTGCCGACAAGGCCTGGTTCTGGGTCGCTGCAGCGACCTTCCCGTGTACCGCCAACGCCGTGAGGAAGCGTTCAATTTCCGACGCGCCAAGCCCGGCCGGATGCCGCTTGTCATTGGCCAGGATGAACCGGCGAATCCAGCCGACATAAGCCTCCTCGCTGCGCTTGGACATGCCCAACCGACGCATCCGCCCGCGTACCTGATCAAGCAGCTTCGGCGCAGGGTGGCCCGCCTTGCCACTTGTCCGTTCCCCGGCGCTGTGAAAGGATGCCATCTCGGCCCGCCATCTGTGGAGATGGTGAGATTAGGTTGCTGAATTAGGCTGCGCCAAGTAGGACAAGCCGCTGTTTTGTGTAGGGGGACAGAACCGCCCGCGAACTGAACGCTGGGATTAGGCTGCTGTATTAGACTGCATTTTGAAATCTACTTAGCGTTAGACCCTTTCCGGGAATAGGAGCGTCCTGTGTCTTACGACAAGATCAACACCGACGGATCAGTCGTTGCGGCCCCGGCATTCACTCGACGAGTTCTCGATTCGGCCCCAGTTATATTTCAAATTGCTGAGTGGCTCATCGTCATCGTTGCGTTTCAGTACGTGGACGCTCGTTTCGCGTCAATGCCGGCAAATATAGTTGGGCTAACTCTCTCGGTCATCATGGCTATCTATGTTGGCGTTCTGACCTCCAACGTAGCGTGGCGATTCTTTGAAGACCCCTTCAAAAATCGTCTATGGAACTTCCTCATGTACGTAATTTTGCCTTGCTTAAGCGGCGGGCTT
>DATCWU010000499.1:0-5569 GCA_036566165.1 Rhodanobacter sp.
GCAGCCATGCCGGCAGCTGTGGGTGAAATGATTTTCCGTGGAACTTCAGGCCGCTCATGCTGCAAGCATACGCTGACCATACTGACCGGAAAATCGCGGCGGGCCCGGCGCGACTATCTGCCGCAACTGATGGTCTGCTGGCGCGGCGATGGTGAAATCACGCGGTCATGGGTACGCTTGGCTTCTTTGCCGGAGTTGCCCGATGCATTTTGACTTGCCGCCGGTGACGCGCAACCTGCTGATCGCCAACGTCGTGGTGTTTGCGTTGCAGCAAGTGATGGGCGATGCCCTGCTGCAATACTTCGCGTTGTGGCCGTGGGGACCCGATCAGGTATTCCAGAGCGCACAAGGCTTGCTGTCGATTGGTTTTCGTCCGTGGCAGTTGGTGACGTATGCCTTCATGCATGGCGGCTTCACGCACATCGCGTTCAACATGATTGCCTTGTTCATGTTTGGCGGGGCGATCGAGCGCACGTTTGGCGCACGCAACTTCATCGTCTATTACTTTGTGTGCGCCGTCGCCGCGGCAGTCGCGCAGTTGCTCGTGCTGCATTACTTCTCGCCGGACAAGTTCTTTCCCACGCTTGGGGCGTCGGGCGCGGTCTTCGGCCTGTTGCTGGCGTTCGGCATGCTGTATCCGCACGAGAAAGTGTTCCTGATGTTTCTGCCAATACCGATGCCGGCCTGGTTGTTCGTGATTGGCTACGCGGCGGTGGAACTGTGGATGGGCGTTACCGGCACCCAGGCCGGCGTGGCCCACTTCGCCCATCTGGGCGGGATGGTCGGTGGCATCGTGCTGATCGAATACTGGCGCGGCAAGTTTCCGTTCAAGCCGAAGCGGCGCCTGATGCGCTGAAAAGGTTACGTGTTCTTGTAGAGGGACGCGTTGGGCTCAGCGCAACGACAGGAAGTCTGCGCTGACCACGAAGCGCACGGCGTCCAGGCGCAGGCGCGATTCTGGTAGTGCACCCAGTACCGCTGTGCGCTCAGCCGTGACGGCGGCAATTTCCGCCGCGCTGATCGACGGATTCACCGCGCGTAATGCCAGCAGACGCGACAGCTCGGCATCCAGGGCCGTGGTGGCAATCGCCAGTGCTGCGCTGATGGCGGCTTGTGCGTGGGCGGTAGCCAGCGTCTCTGCGCGTTCCAGCATCGGCGGTACCAGACGCCCAAGCACTTTGCGGTAGCGCGCCACTTCGATGGAGCGTCCGGCTGCGCGCTGCAACGCAATGGCGCTGGGCTGGAATTGCCGGCGCTCGGCCAGCCGCGTGTCGACCGTGATGACCACTGGCTGCGTGGGCAGGAAGCGTTCGATATCCAGACGCTGGTCAGCCACACATTCCAGCAGATACACGGCTTGCAGCAATGCGGTGTGTGCGGGCAGTTCGTCATCCACCATGAACGCGGCATTGCCCAATTCACTGGACAGCACGAGTTCCAGCGCCCCTAGCGCCAGCGGATGGTCGAGGCGCAGCAGCGGCAGGTCGTCACGGGCCAGCGCCACCTCGCGCGCAAACGTGACCGACATCGGGCCTTCGGCGAAACCCGGCAGCGCGTCGGTGGACAGATATTGCGGGTCGAGCACGGTGATTTGTCCGCCCAGTTCTTCGGCATGAATGCCGAACGCTTCCAGCAGTTGCTGCACGAATGCGTCGCGGCCCGGATCAATGTTGTCGCGCGCAAATGCCTGTTGCAATTCATCGGCGTGCAGGTCGCGGCTGGCGGCCAGCTCCAGCAGGTGGTCGCGGCCGCGGCGGATCAACTCGGCGGCTGCCTCGTGGCTGGCGCGGGTGTCGATCAACAACGCGTCCAGTTCCTGGTCGCGACTGTCATCGCCGCGCGCGTGCTCGTCGGCCAGCCGGGTCAAGGGTCCGGCGTAGCGGCGCAGCAGCTCGCGACCGTCGACGGGGCTGTGGCGAAACGCGTCAACGCCCTCGTCGTACCAGCGCGCCAGCACATGTTGCGCGCTGTCGGCGACGACCAGGATGTGGATGTCGATCGCGTGGCTCTGCCCAATGCGATCCAGGCGGCCAATGCGCTGTTCCAGCAAGTCGGGGTCCAGCGGCAAGTCCCACAGGATCAGGCGATGGGCAAACTGGAAGTTGCGCCCTTCGGCGCCAACCTCGGCGCACAACAACAGGCGGGCGCCGTCGGCTTGCGCAAAATATGCCGCGTTGCGATCGCGTTGTACCAGCCCGAGGCCCTCGTGGAATCGCGCCACGCGCACGCCGCTTTTCGTGCGCAGCGCCTCTTCCAGCGCCAGGACCTTGGCCTGGCTGCGGCAGATCAGCAGGAATTTGTCTTGCGGGTATTGGTCGAGCAGCGTGACCAGCGTGTCGATGCGCGGATCGATACTGTAATCGCTGCCAACGACGGTGGGCGGTTGCTGGATATCGGCATGAAACTCGGCCAGCAGCGCCTGGCGCGCGCTTTCGTCCAGCGTGTCGGCGCGGATGATGTGCCATTGCGGGATGCGTTGCGGAAAGCCGCCAACACCAGCGCGGTTGTTGCGGAACATCGCGCGGCCAGTGCCGTGGCGATCGATCAGCGCGGCCAGCAGTTCGCGCGCGTTTTCGGGGTTGGTGGTATCGGCAAGACGTGCGGTGAGTTCCGGATCGGTGTGGAACGCATCGCTCAGCGTGGCGCGCTGCAAGTCATCCAGCGCGGCGCCGGCAAGGAGTTGGTCAGCGATGGTGGACAGTCCTTGCCACGTATCCGCTTCCGCCAGATAGCCGTCCAGATTACTGTAGCGCTGCGGATCAAGCAGGCGCAGGCGCGCGAAGTGCCCGCTGCGCCCCAGTTGCTCGGGTGTCGCTGTGAGCAGGATGACGCCGGGGATACGCGCGGCCAGCTGTTCGACCAGCGCGTAACGCGGACTGGTGACGTCCGGCGACCACGCCAGGTGGTGCGCCTCGTCGACCACCAACAGGTCCCACGGCGCGTCAAGCAGTTGCTGGGCGTGTTTCGGCGAGCTGTGCAGAAAGCCGAAATCGGCGATCACCAGTTGCTCGTCCTCGAACGGATTGATTGGCGCGCCGCTGGTAACGTCGGCGGCTTCCAGCGCTTCGCAGCGCTCCTGGTCGTAAATCGCAAAGCTCAGGTTGAAGCGTCGCAACATCTCCACGAACCACTGGTATACCAGCGCGTCAGGCAGCAGCAGCAAGACGCGCGAGGCGCGGCCGGTGGCCAACTGGCGGGCGATGATCATGCCCGCCTCGATGGTCTTGCCCAGGCCGACTTCGTCGGCCAGCAGCACGCGCGGTGGACGCCGCGCGGAGGCGATGCCAGCCACGCGCAATTGATGTGGTATCAGCCCGATGCGCGCACTGGCCAGGCCCCAGGTGGGTGAACGTCGCGCCTCGGCACGACGTTGCAGCGCTTGCACGCGCAGCTCGAACTGGGCCACGGTGTCCGTGCGCCCGCCGATCAGCCGGTCGTCGGCCTGACTCACACTTTGTTCGTCGTCGAGCTGGCCTTCTTCCAGTTCGCGACCCTCGCCGCGGTAGATCAGGATCTCGTCACGGATCTCCACGCGTTCAACCAGGAACGCGATGCCCTTGCCGGCCACGCGTTGCCCGGCGCGAAACTCCGCGCGCAGCAGCGGCGCCGAGTCGATTGCGTACGGTCGCAGGATGCCGGCCTTGGCGAACAGCACTTGTACGCCGCGTCCTTCAACGCGCAAGACAGTGCCGAGACCCAGCTCGGGTTCGGCGGAAGAGATCCAGCGTTGACCAGGAACGAACATTGCGCAGTTACTTGTAGCGGCGGGCTGCCGATTATCCGCTGTGCAGCACGTGCTGGGAACACTTGCCGCGGCAAACGGCACGAACACCGGCAACCATCGCCGCGCCGCCGCCTCAGGTTTCGGCCCATTGCCGCAGCAGGTTGTGATACACGCCAGTCAGTTGCAGCAGCGCGGCGGCATCGGCCCCGGATTGGGTCAGGCGCTGGATCGCCGTATCCAGTTCGAACAGCAGCTGGCGTCGGCTGTCGTCGCGGATCAGGCTTTGTACCCAGAAGAATGCAGCCAATCGTGCCCCGCGCGTGACGGGTTCCACGCGATGCAGGCTGCTCGAGGGGTAGACGATCAGATCCCCGGCTGGCAGCTTGACCACATGTTCGCCGTAGGTGTCGCTGACGATCAACTCGCCGCCGTCGTATTGGTCCGGCTCGTTGAGAAACAGTGTGCAGGAGATGTCGCTGCGCAGTTGGCCGGCGTCAGCACCCAGGTGCATCACCGCGCCGTCGATGTGCAAACCGTAATGGCCACCGTCCGCGTAACGATTGAACCGTGGCGGCAGGGTGCGCAGTGGCAACGTGGCGGCGTGGTAGAGCGGATGTTTCGCCAGGGCGGCCAGGACCGTCATGGCGAGCTGTTGCCGCAGCGGAGAGGTATCCGGCAACTGCTGATTGCGTTTCACCCGAGCCCCCTGTGGGCCGACCGTTTCGCGACCGTCGGTCCAGTGCGCGCCGTCGAGTGCTGCACGCATCTGCAAAACTTGTTCCTGGCCAAGGACGTCGGGGATGTGCAGCAGCATGGCGAATTCCTGTAGCGCTCGGCGCCGGGTGACGCACGCCGTTGGCGTCGGCGTCAGAAGCGAACGTTGACTGTCAGCATCGCTGACCGCGGTACCGCCGGGGTGTAACGGTAGCCACTCTTGTTGATCCCGGCGACATACTCCCGGTCGAAAAGGTTGTACACGTTCAACTGCAGGTCGAAGTGCTGGTTGACGGGGTAGCTGGCCATGGCGTCAAACACCCAGTACGCCTCGGTGAATGCGGGCGTACCCACGGCGCCGTCCGTGCCGCGTTTGAGCTCGCCGGCGTAGCGTCCGCCACCGCCGATGGTGAGGCCAAACGGTAGATGGTAAGTTGTCCATGCGGTGAAGGCTGTCTTTGGCGTGTAGGCCAGCGCGCTGGAACCATCGGCAGTCACCGCGGCGCCCTTGAGCACGCTGGTGTCCATCGTGGTGTAGCCGGCACTTACGGCCCAGTGGTCGGTCAGGCGGCCGACGGCGGTGAGCTCCACGCCCTGCACGCGCTGCTTGCCGACCTGGTAGTACACGGTCGGATCGACCTGATCCGGCACCAGCAGATTGGTGACCGTGGTGCGGTACAGCGCGCCGGTCAGCAGCAGCTTCTCGTCGAGCAGATCCCACTTGGTGCCGAACTCGACGGTATGCGCCTTTTGCGGATCGACGTTGGGATTGTCCAGGCTGTTGGCGGCGCTGCTGAAGGTCAGCGTGTTGCCGCCGGGTGGCTCCTGCGCCAACGCGAAGTTGGCGTAGATGCTGCCGGTCGCCGCCGGCTTGTACAGCAAGCCAAGCTTGTAGTTCGGCAGGTTGTCGGCGACCTCGGTGTCGATGCCCGGCACGCTCGTGCCGGGCGGCAGCGCGCCACAGACCGGGGCGTTGCGGGCGCCGCAGATCACGGTACTGTGGAAATCCGTGCGGTAATGGTCGAGCCTGGCGCCGGCATTGAGCTGCCAGTGCGCGCCAAACTTCACCGTGTCGAAAACGTAGGCTGCGGTGGTGGTGGTCTCGCCATTGGTGTCGGCACCGGTCGGGCC
>DATCWU010000480.1:0-2055 GCA_036566165.1 Rhodanobacter sp.
GTCGCGTTGCTTGAGCACGCGCTGCTGCAACGCATCCTGATCATCGACGGCGCCATGGGCACAATGTTGCAGGCCGCGGCGCTGGACGAAGCCGGCTTCCGCGGCGAGCGCTTCGCACACGGCGTCGACCGCCAGGCACCCGCTGCCACTGCGAGTGTCCCGCCCGGCGGCTACGACCTGAAAGGCGACAACGACCTGCTCAACCTGACCCAGCCGGCCATCATTCGTGGCGTGCACGACGCTTACCTGCAAGCCGGCGCAGATCTGGTGGAAACCAACACGTTCAACTCCACCCGCATCAGCCAGGCGGATTATCACCTGCAACACGTGGCCTTCGAGTTGAACCAGGCGGGCGCGCGCATTGCTCGCGCCGCGTGTGACGCGATGACGGCAAACACGCCCGCACAACCCCGTTTCGTGATCGGCGTACTCGGACCCACCAGCCGCACCGCGTCGCTGTCCCCCGACGTCAACGACCCCGGCTTTCGGAATGTCACGTTTCAGGAACTGGTCGACAACTACACCGAAGCGGCCAGCGGCTTGATCGATGGCGGCGCGGACGTATTGATGGTGGAAACGATCTTCGACACGCTCAATGCCAAAGCTGCATTGTTTGCGCTGAGCGAGCTGTTCCACCAGCGGGGTGCGCGCTTGCCGCTCATGATTTCCGGCACCATCACCGACCGTTCCGGGCGCACCCTGTCCGGACAAACACCCGAGGCGTTCTACTACTCGGTGCGGCACGCGCGGCCATTGTCGGTGGGTTTCAACTGCGCGCTCGGCGCCGAGGAACTGCGGCCACACATCCAGACCCTCGCCGATATCGTGGAGACCCGGGTCAGCACGCATCCGAATGCTGGTCTGCCGAATGCATTTGCCGAATACGACGAAACCCCTGAACACATGGCCGGGATCATCGGCGGCTTTGCCCGCGACGGCCTGCTCAACCTCGTCGGCGGTTGCTGCGGCACGACGCCGGCACATATCAAGGCCATCGCCGAGGCGGTGCGCGACTGCGCGCCACGGGCACTGCGCTCCCGCACAGCGGAGGCGGCATGACACGCGCCGCCACGCAGTGGAACAGCCCTCTCCCCCGAGCGCAGCTTGGGGGAGAGGGTTCGGTGAGGGGGGCGCTCTGGCCGGTGCGCTCGCCCAAGGGCCGCCCCCTCACCCCAGCCCTCTCCCCCGGCAATGCCAGGGGAGAGGGAGTCAGCAAGACAACCGCAACCACGCACCTGAAAAGCCCTCTCCCCCGAGCGCAGCTTGAGGGAGAGGGTTGGGTGAGGGGGACGCTCTGGCTGGTGCGCTCGCCCAAGGGCCACCCCCTCACCCCAGCCCTCTCCCCCGGCAACGCCAGGGGAGAGGGAGTCAGCAAGACAACCGCAACCACGCACCTGAAAAGCCCCCTCCCCCGAGCGCAGCTTGGAGGAGAGGGTTGGGTGAGGGGGGCGCTCTCGCCGGTGCGCTCGCTCAAGGGCCACCCCCTCACTCCAGCCCTCTCTCCCGGCAACGCCAGGGGAGAGGGAGTCAGCGGTTCACCGGCAAGCACGCAGCTGCAATTCCCGTCCTCGCGCGTGCCGCCCGGGCAAGAGCAACTCTCCCATACCGGACACCTCTACTTATGACCAAGCCCCGTTACACCCGCCTGTCCGGACTGGAGCCGCTGGTCATCACCCCGGAACTGCTGTTCATCAATATCGGCGAGCGCACCAACGTCACCGGCTCGGCGCAGTTCAAGAAGCTGATCAAGGAAGAGCGCTACGCCGACGCGGTGGAAGTCGCGCGCCAGCAGGTGGCCAACGGTGCGCAGATCATCGACATCAACATGGACGAAGGCATGATCGATTCCGAAGCGGCGATGACGCGCTTCGTGAACCTGATTTCCTCAGAGCCGGACATCGCCCGCGTCCCGTTCATGATCGACTCCTCGAAGTGGAGCGTGATCGAGTGCGGCCTGCGCTGCCTGCAGGGCAAGGGCATCGTCAACTCGATCTCGATGAAGGAAGGCGAGGCGCCGTTCCTGGAACACGCCCGCATCGTGCAGCAATACGGCGC
>DATCWU010000481.1:0-2123 GCA_036566165.1 Rhodanobacter sp.
TCGCCCACGGCCGGGTTGTCGTCGATGATCAGGACGGTTCGCATCTTTCTTCTGCACATGCGGACATGGATGCCGCTCCGACCCGAAAGGTTGCCATGACTATGGTCATGCGTATACCCGCAAATCCACTTTTCATACCGATCTCGTCGCCACCACCGGCGGCACCGCCGCCGCGCGCAGCGCGGGGCCGAGTACCGCCAGCTGACCAAGCGTCCACAGCAGCAGTGCGCCGAGCGGCAGGTAGTACAGCGGCAGACGCGGCATTTCATAGTTCGTCATCAGCGCGAGATTCAGGGCAAACGCCAGCGCCATGCCCAGCGCGACGCCGCCGCTGACGATCAGGAAATTCTCCGTCTGGAAGTAGCGCAGGATGTCGCCGCGAGTAGCACCCAGCGCGCGCCGGATGCCGATCTGCCGACGACGCTGCTGCACCCAGAAGCTGGCCAGGCCGACGATGCCGAGTGCGGTGACCAGCAACAGCGCCACGATCACGCCGATCAGGATGCCCGCCATCGCGCGGTCCGCCTGGAAGTAGCCGTCGCGCAGCTCGCCGATGCTCCGGCTGGCCATCTTGTCGAAAACGGCATCCGGCGCAATTTTTGCAAGTGTCGCTGGCACGTCACGCAGCACCTGCTGCAACTGCGCAGGTTCCGCGCGCAACAAATAGTTGCCGAACAATTGCGCTCCCGGCTGCGTCGGCACGTAGACCGACCATTCGCGGGTAAGCGGCCCACCCTCGCCGCCGCCCGGTCGCGCGAGATGCTCCAACACGCCCGCCACGCGAAAGTGGAACTTGTCCATCCAGAATTCCTTGCCCAGCGGATTGGCGTCAGGCCACAGATGATCGGCCAGCGCGCGCGTCACCCAGACCGACGCATCCGCAGGAAGAAAATTGGCTATCGCCTGGAAATCATCCTGCTTGGGCGGCGCACCGGCCAGCAGGTGAAAGCCCAGCGCCTGGAAGCTGCCTGGCCCGGCGGCATAGAAGTCCACCACCCCGCCGGGATGCTGACCAGCCGCATCCAGCGTGATGCCGGCCGTGCCAGCGTGATCGCCAAACGGCACCGCGTTGATCACGCTGACCGACTGTACGCCGGGCAGTTTGCCCAGACCGGACAACACGCGCGCGTTGAGGTCGCTCGCGTTGCAGTCGTCGCAGTCCAGCTTGATTTGCGCGAGCGCTTTTTCGTCCACTCCGCTGTGGATGTCCATCGCGCTCACGCGTGCAGCGATCAGGAAGCAGGCGTTGCACAGCACCGCGCAGGCCAGCGCGATTTCCAGCGCGATCAACAAGGTCGCGAGACGATGGTGACGCAATGCGGAGAGTATCGGGCGTATCTGCATGGCGGGCTTCCTCAAAGTACCTTCAGCTGCAATGCCGGCACCACGCGGCTTGCGCGCACCGCCGGCAGCAGCCCGGCCAGCAGGCTGGTGGCGATTGCCAGTGCGAAGGTGGTCAGGAACATCGGCAAATCGAGATGGATGATGTCGGCATAGTCGGTAGGCTGCCGGCGCGTCAGCCACAGGCCGGTCAGCGTCAAAAGCCAGCCGCCGATGCCGCCGAGCAGGCCGATAAGGCCGGCTTCCACCAAGCACTGCGCAAACACCGCGCCGCGCGTTGCGCCCAGCGCACGACGCACGCCAAGCTCTCCGCTACGACGCAGGAATTTCGCCAGCAGCAGGCCTACGGTATTGAACAGGCAGATGGCGAGAAAGGCGAACGCCAGCCACATTTGCAGACGCACGTCGCTCGGCACCACGCCCATGTAGTCCAGCCACTGCATCAGATTGCGCAAGCGCGTGACGGTGCTGGTGAAGCGGCCGGCCGCTTTTTGTTGCGCGGCGTAGTCGGCGACGAAACGTCGATACGCAGCCGCCTTGGCCGCGTCGTCGAGTTGTACCCACAACGTGACCCAATTGCAGGGCGCATTCTGCAAATACCCCGGCCTGTCCGGAATATGCCAACAATTGTATTGTTGGAAATGACCGTCATTGATCTCCAGCCCGGTGGAAAACGGTGTCATCACGTCCTGCGGTTTGGTATAGGCACCCCAGGCTTCGTAGAACAACGGCACGGGTCGCCACGGCTTGAGCACGCCGACGATGCGCACGTCACTGCCGCC
>DATCWU010000494.1:0-6580 GCA_036566165.1 Rhodanobacter sp.
CAATCAGCGCGTGGCGAGCAATGCCTCGAGCGCTTCAGGATCTTTCGGCAAGGCGGCGCTGAGCACTTCGTTGCCATCCGGCGTGACCACCACATCATCCTCGATGCGCACCCCGATGCCACGCCAGCGCTCGGCCACCGACAGGTCGTCGGCCGCGATATACAACCCCGGCTCCACCGTCAGCACCATGCCCGGTTCCAGCACCCGCGATTCGCCGCCTACGCGATAGTCGCCCACGTCATGCACATCCAGCCCCAGCCAATGTCCCGTCTTGGCCGGAAAGAAGCGCCGGTAACTGCCCTCGGCCACCGCAGCGTCCGCGCTGCCCTTGAGCAAGCCAAGCGCGCACATGCCCGCAGCCAGCACCTGCACTGCCGCGGCATGAGCGGCAGCGAATGCGCGACCTGGCCGCACTTCGTCGATCGCCGCCAGTTGCGCGGCCAGCACCACTTCGTACACCGCGCGTTGTGCATGGTTGAAACGTCCGCTCACCGGAAACGTGCGGCAGACGTCCGAGGCATAGCACTCCGATTCCGCGCCGGCATCGATCAGCAACAGATCATCCGTGCGCAGCACACTGCGATTGGCGCGGTAATGCATCGTGCAGGCATTGACGCCAGCGGCGACGGTCGGCGCAAACGACGGCACCGCGCCGTGACCGCGAATGACATGCAGCAGCTCGGCCTCGACCTCGTACTCGTGGCGACCGGCAACCGCCACCTGCCACGCCGCCAGCTGCGCCTGCACGATGACGCTGGTCGCCTGGCGCAGCAACTTCAACTCGGCACGGGATTTGTACAGACGCAAGTCGTGCAGCAGATGACCCAATGCAACGAATTCCTTGGGTACCACGCCGCCGCCACGCAACTGGCGCAGGCGGCGCATCCAGCCCAGCAGGCGCGCATCGAAATCCGGCTCGCGACCAAAATCGCAATACACCCGCGCGCGCCCCTCGATCATGCCCGGCAGGATGTCGTCGATATCGTCGATGGGAAACGCGTCGTCCAGGCCGTAGTCCGCGACCGCGCGCTCGGTACCGAGCGACATCCCGTTCCAGCGCTCGCGCGCCGCGTCCCGTTCACGGCAGAACAACACCACTTCTCCATGTACGCGCCCCGGCAGCAGCGCCAACACGGCTTCCGGTTCGGGGAAACCACTCAGATAGTGGAAATCCGAATCCTGGCGATACGGCCATGCGGCGTCGGCATTGCGCATGCGCTCCGGCGCCGCGGCGACCAGCAACACCGCATCATCGCCCGCCATCTGCATCAGCTGCCGCCGGCGCCGGGCAAACTCGTCGGGCGCAACGCTCAATGCACGGTGCCGCTGGTCGGGCGGTCACGTATCGAACATTCCGCATGCAACAGCATGGCGCCGACGCGGATGAATTCCTGCACCTCGATCAGCGCATCCTCGTCCTCGTTCTCGTCGCCATAGTCGAAGCTGGAACTGGCGATGGCGCCCAAGTCGTGCAACATTTCCTGCGCCTCGTCGGTCAACTTCGCGTGCGTCGAGGCGCCGGTCAGGCCGAAGCCGCCGAGGAACCCGCGACACCATTCGGCCGTAGCCTCGGCGCGTTCATCCAGCGGGCGGTCATCGGCCGGCAGCATCGGCGCGAAGCCCATTTCGGGATCGGCCAGCGCGGTGGCGCATTGCTGCACCAACTGCTCGAGCAGGGCCTGCTCCGCAGCAGGCGGCGCGCCGCCTTCACCGTCAAGCTGCAACTGCGCAACCAACGAGTTGCCGGTTACCTTGCCGCCGCCGGCAAGGTAACCACACAGCGAGCCATGCAGCTCGCTCGCCGTGGTGCCGATGTGCAACCGCTGCACCAGTGCATCAAGCTGCTCGTACTCAATTGCCGCATCGGCATCATTCGTCGGCGTGCTGGTCATGGCGCGCTCCACAGGGGAATGACGACAAGTTTAATGCACGCGCCGACCGCGTCCGATAACGCATGGTGGCACACCGATTCGCGCAAACGTGCTGGTATAGTTTCGGCCATGACCACGTCCGACCCGGTGCAACATGAGCTGGCCGCACTCGCCGAACAGGTGGATCGCCTGCTCGATACAGTGCGCCGCCTGACCGACGAAAATCGCAGCCTGCGGCAAAGCCAGGAACAGCTCAGCGGCGAGCGTGCCGGCCTGTTGGCGCGCAATGAACAGGCACGCAGCCGCGTCGAGGCCATGATCCAGCGCCTACGGTCGCTGGAAAACAACGGCTGAGCCGAGGCCGTGCGCGTGATGCCCATGCATCGACGCGTACGGCGCAGACTTGCTTCCCCACCCACCGATGACAGCAGCTCCCGACCATGGCCGACCAAGCAGTTGATCCCGTTACCTTGCGCCTGATCGACCGCGAGTTCCTGATTGCGTGCTCGGCCGAGGAGCGCGATGGTTTGCTCGACGCCTCGGCGTACCTGGATCGCAAGATGCGCGAGTTGCGCGCCAATGCCAAGGCACCGAGTTTCGAGCGTCTCGCCGTGCTGGCGGCAATCAGTGTCACCCACGAACTGATGGCCCTGCGCAAGTTGCACGAGGGGCAGGAACAGCGCGTCGGCGATGGCCTGGCGGCACTGCGCAGCAAGCTGGAAGCCGCGCTGGGCGAGACCGCGCGCAAACCATGAACGGATGCCGGCACCGATGGCGCCTTCGCGCGCAAAGACCGGGGAGCGTGGCGATGGCAACGCCAGCAGCTGCGGCCTCGCCGTGCCGGGCGTTCTCGTGCCGCTTTTCGGTCCATGGCACCACCATGGGCCGGCAAACCGTCGCCTAAACTGCCTCCAAACGGCGTTATCCCGCCGGCTTGGTTTCTACCGTCCACGCTCCTAGAATGAACTCGGCGTTTCTGCGATGTGCGCCAGCACACTGTGACATTTGCCTTGTTCCTAAACACGACCCCGGGTCGGCTCAACATCGGTTGTTGTGCATGTCCGCCACGTGCGGAAAGCCTTTGCGACCATGCAGCCCTCCCACCTGATCCTCCTGGATCAAGGTCGTTCGGTGGGCAGCGGCATCGCGGTGACGCCACCCTTCTCGCGCAGCACGCCTGACGATGTGCAGCGCTTCCCCCCTTGGAGATCCGCGGACGTGGATGCTCGCGCGCAACGGCGTGAACTGCGCCAACAACTGGCCGCACGTCGCCGCGCACTTTCGCCACCTGCACGCATGGGCGCAGCGCAAGGCCTGCGGCGCACGCTGGAGCAACTCCCCGAATACCTCACCGACCCGCATGTCGCCGGCTACTGGGCATCTCGCGGCGAACTGCCGTTGAATTTGGTGATCCCGCCGCTGGCGGCGCGTGGCCAGCAGTTCCTGCTGCCGGTGGTCAGCGCCGACCGGCATCTGGTGTTCGCGCCATGGCAAGCCGGAGACGCCGTGCAGCCCAACCGTTACGGCATCCCCGAACCGGTCACGCCGGCAACCTGGCTGGCGCCCGAGCAGGTGGAACTGGTGCTGGTGCCGCTGCTTGGTTTCGACCGGCGCGGCCACCGCCTGGGTTACGGCGGCGGCTACTATGATCGCAGCTTCGCGTTTCTCAACGCGCAGACACGACCCACGGAACCACTACTGGTCGGCATCGCCTATGCGTTTCAGGAACTGCCGCAGATTGACGCCGGAACATGGGACGTTGCGCTCGATTTCGTCGCCACCGAACACGAACTGATCGACTGCCACGCCGCCTCGACCGGGCAAGGAGCCAGTGCATGACCCCCGCCACCGCAGCCTGCTGGCTGATGAAATCCGAACCCGGATCGTTCTCCATCGATGACCTCAAGCGCAAGCGCCGGGAACCATGGGACGGCGTGCGCAACTACCAGGCGCGCAACTTCATGCGCGATGGCATGCGCCCTGGCGATCGCGTGTTTTTTTACCACTCCAACTGCGCCGTGCCGGGCATCGTCGGCATCGCCGAAGTAGCCACCGATGCGTATCCGGATCCCACCCAGTTCGATCCGCAAAGCAAATACTTTGACCCCGGCAGCACGCGTGGCAAGCCGCGCTGGATGCTGGTGGACGTCAAATTCGTGCGCAAACTCAAACGCACGATCAGCCTGGATGAACTCAAGCAGCATGCCGCGCTCGCCGACATGGCGCTGTTGCACAAGGGCAATCGCTTGTCGGTGATGCCGGTGGATCACGCCCACTGGCAGTACATTCTCGGGCTGGAAGCGGCGGCCGGCGCCAAGCCCACTCACACATCATCTGCTTCCACGGAACCGACTCATGGATCACGCCAACGAAAAACGCCAGGCCGGTGAGGCCGCCATCCGCTATGTCGAGAATGACGCCATCGTCGGCGTGGGCACCGGCTCGACTGTGGCCTTTTTCATCGACGCACTGGCGGACCTGAAAAGCCGCATTGAAGGCGCGGTCTCCAGCTCCGAGCAGTCTTCCGCCCAGCTGCGCAAGCTCGGCATCCCGGTGCTCGATCTCAACGCGGTCGGACCGCTGACGCTGTATGTCGACGGTGCCGATGAATGCGATCCCGGCAGGCACCTCATCAAGGGTGGTGGTGCCGCGCTCACGCGCGAAAAAATTGTGGCCGCAGCGGCCGCAAAATTCGTCTGCATCATCGACTCCAGCAAGCGTGTGGAACACCTCGGCAAATTCCCCGTGCCCATCGAAGTGATTCCCATGGCGCGCAGCCTGGTCGGGCGCGAGATCGTCAAGCGCGGCGGCAAACCGGTGTGGCGCGACGGCGTGGTTACCGACAACGGCAACTGGATCATCGATGTACATGGCTGGCAGATCGCCGATCCAGTGGCGCTGGAGACTGAACTGAACCAGCTGGCCGGCGTGGTCACCGTCGGTCTGTTCGCCCGCCGCCCGGCCGATGTCGTACTGGTTGGCGCACACGAGGTGTAACCAACCACGTCGCCGGCACGAGGCCAGCGGGTGCCGCGACGCCCAGCGCCATGTGCGTAGTGCGTACGCACACCGTCGGACACTCCTTCGCGCGCACAAAAAACCCGCCAACCGGCGGGTTTTTCAGCTGTCGCAACCGGTGGCTACGCGAGTCACCATGCATGTGGCAGCCCCGGAAGGATTCGAACCTCCGATGCCTGAGTCAGAGTCAGGTGCCTTACCACTTGGCTACGGGGCTAAGGAAGCTTGATCAGCGCTTGGAGAACTGGGTCGCGCGACGTGCCTTGTGCAGACCGACCTTCTTGCGCTCGACTTCACGGGCATCGCGGGTCACGAAACCGGCCTTGCGCAGCGGCGACTTCAGCGTCTCGTCGTATTCGACCAGCGCGCGGGCAATACCCAGACGGATCGCACCGGCCTGGCCGGTGATGCCGCCGCCGGCGACCGTCACGGTGATGTCGAACTTGTCGGTGTTCTCGGTCAGCTCAAGCGGCTGGCGCACGATCATGCACGAGGTCTCGCGACCGAAAAACGCCTCCAGCGCCTTGCCGTTGACCACGATGTCGCCCTTGCCCTTGCGCAGGAATACGCGGGCGGCGGAGGTCTTGCGACGGCCAGTGCCGTAATTTTGCTGAATCGCCATGAAGGTTGCCTGATTGCCTGTTGATAGTGCGGCCATCACTGGCCACTTTCACGCGCAGAAACTGCGCTTCAAATTTCCAGCGCCTGCGGCTGCTGTGCGCTGTGCGGATGCTCGGCGCCGCCGTAGACCTTGAGCTTGCGATACATCTCGCGGCCCAGCGAATTCTTCGGCAGCATGCCCTTGACCGCAATTTCGATCACGCGCTCCGGGTGGGTAGCCAGCAGATCCTTCAGGCTCATGGTCTTCAGGTTGCCAACGTAGCCGGTGAAGCGATGATACTTCTTGTCATCCAGCTTGGCCCCGGTGACATGCACCTTCTGCGCGTTGATCACCACGATATAATCGCCGGTGTCGCAATGCGGGGTGTATTCCGGCTTGTGCTTGCCGCGCAGACGCCGGGCAATTTCGGTCGACAGGCGACCGAGCGTCTTGTCCGTGGCGTCAACCACGAACCAGTCGCGCTTGACAGTGTCTGCATTGGCGCTGAAGGTTTTCATTTCAAGATACCTGATATGCCGCCGCTGGGCGGTACGCGTATTCGATGGATCAAAGGCGCGAGATGATAACGGAGCCGTCACATACGGCGCAAGCCTGCCGACCGGCCGGCTTGTGGGTTGGCAATGATAGCATGCGCGGCTGGAGCCTTGAAACGGCGGGGTGCAAGCGGTTGGCCAGCCGACCTGACAGGCGCCGACAGCCCGCCATGGTGCCATGGCAACGGGCTGCTCAAGCAAGGTTCGGCGTGCGCGGACGCTCGCCCAGACCAGCGACACGGCCCTCCGGCGCCAGCCCCGCCACAGCACGCTGCCCACTTCAACCAACCAGGGAAACCTCGTGAACGCTCGCACACTGTCGCCGCTGGATCGGATACTTGCCGGTTTCGAGCGTGCACTGGAAGCGGTGGCCGGTGCCCCTCAGGCCGCCCGACCGTCACCGGGTGAGGACCTGGCGGAGGCGGCCATGGACGATACGGAGCGCCGCCATGTCGCCGGTTTGATGCGGGTCAACCACACCGGTGAAGTATGCGCACAAGCCTTGTATCTTGGTCAGGCCGCACTGGCGCGCAACG
>DATCWU010000495.1:0-1957 GCA_036566165.1 Rhodanobacter sp.
GATCGCCAAGTCAGCTTGCAGTGGCCGCGCTGGCGCGATCACCACCGTATCGGCCATGCCGACCTGCGCCCGCGGCAAATCACCCAGCAGCACCCGCTCGACCCGCGCCTGCCGGATCGGCAGCGTGGCCGCGCGATAGATGATCACCTCATGGTCCAGCGGATAGTCACGCGCCAACACGTCCACCAGCACCTGACGATAGGCCGGGCCGGTGGAAAAGCGTGCCAGCGATTGGTCGCCAACCAGACCGACCTGCCACAGCACCAGATAAGCAGTCGGATCGATCCGGCGCTGGTAGAACAGCAACTGACTGGCTTCGTAATGCTGGCAGCCGAATTTTCCCGGGTCGATGCCCAGATCGGCATACAGGCAATCCTCGGCGGAAATGCCCGGCTCCATGTGCGCGGCATAGCCTTCACTGCGGGCGATCTCGATGGACTTGTGCGCTGCCCAGGCGAACACGCCAGGGTGGCCGTAAAACACCCCGCAGACCCTCCTGCCCGCACGCACCTCGGTCAGGATGGCTTCGACCATCTGCCGATAAGTTTGCAGGCGCGACTTGCCTTCCTGGTAGTACGGTTGCAGGCTGCGCACGTCCTTGTGCAGGCGTTGCAGCCACAGCTCGACAACGCCGTCGGAAACCCCGGCAAATACCACGTCGGCCTGCTCAATATAGTTGCGCGACAACGGTCCGAGATGCGCGCCCAGGGTCATGCCGAGGCCCACGCAGACCAAGCTTCCGGACAAACGGCTTTCCTCCATGCAGGCCACTCGTGCGAACTATGGGAATCGAATTGCCGCCGTTGCCGGCCACGGCGCCAGCGAGTCAAGAATCGCCATGCACCGACTTGGCCGGCAAGGCCGCCAGCAGCGGCTGGATCAAATCCAGCGGTAGCGGAAACACGATGGTGGACGATTTGCCGTTGTTGCCCAGGTCCGCCATTGTCTGCAGGTAACGCAACTGCAGCGCCTGTGGTTGCTGGGACAGCAACTCGGCAGCGTCGCGCAACTTCTCCGCAGCCTGATATTCGCCTTCGGCGTGAATCACCTTGGCGCGCCGTTCGCGCTCGGCCTCGGCCTGGCGGGCAATCGCGCGAATCATCGTTTCGTTGAGATCCACGTCCTTGATCTCGACGTTCATGATCTTGATGCCCCACGGATCGGTCGCTTCGTCCAGGGTCACCTGCAGCGTGTGGTTGATCGAATCGCGCTGGGCCAGAATCTCGTCCAGCTCATGCTGGCCCAGTACCGAACGCAAGCGCGTCTGCGCCAACTGGCTGGTGGCCTGGAAAAACTCCGCCACCTCCAGCACGGACTTCTCCGGATCCACCACGCGGAAATACACCACTGCATTGACCCGCACCGATACGTTGTCCAGGGAAATGACATCCTGCGGCGGCACGTCCATCACCGTGACCCGCAAATCCACGCGGATCATGCGCTGCACCGCCGGCAGCAACAGCACCAGGCCTGGTCCCTTGGTGCCGGTGTAGCGGCCCAAAGTGAGGATCACGCCGCGCTCGTATTCGGGCAGGATCTTGATCGTCGCGAACAGCAACATGATGCCGATGATCACCAGCACACCAACAAATCCAAACATGACACTCTCCCGTAAACCGCTTGATGAAACCTCTAAGCCCAGTGCGTACGACTGCAGTTGAAGCTCAACCACTCAATGCCACCATGCAGTGCTGGCCCACTCACCGCTGACACACCCGGATGCGCGCCGCTCTCATTGGCCACCAGCCATTACACCGGCACTACCCGCAGCAACAAACCCTCACGCCGTACCACGCGCACTTTCGCTCCCGCCGGCAACGCACTGTCGCAACGCACGCGCCAGCGTTCACCGCGCACCAGCACCCATGCTTCGCCACCAGCGCTGACTGGCTCCAGCAATTCGGCAATATCGGTCAGCATCCCTTCATCGCCGGTCACCACCTGCGACCGCCGTGAG
>DATCWU010000504.1:0-1354 GCA_036566165.1 Rhodanobacter sp.
CCAGGTCTTCCGGGCCGGTGTAGTTGGCGCTGGGGCGGATGATCTTGCCGTCCTCACGCTGCTCAATCACATGTGCGCTCCAACCGGCCGTGCGCGAAATCACGAACAACGGCGTGAACATCGCCGTGGGTACGCCCAGCATGTGATACGTACTGGCAGAGAACCAGTCGAGATTCGGAAACATCTTCTTGACTTCGGCCATCACCTTTTCAATGCGTTCCGACACGTCAAACAGGGTCGGGTTGCCGCCATCGGTGCACAGTTTGCGTGAGAGTTCCTTGATGATCTCGTTGCGCGGATCGGACACCGTATACACGGGATGACCGAAACCAATGATGATTTCCTTGCGTTCAACACGTGCGCGGATGTCAGCTTCCGCCGCATCGGCAGTGCGGTAGCGCGAGATGATTTCCATCGCCACCTCATTGGCGCCACCGTGTTTCGGACCACGCAACGCACCGATGGCACCGGTGATGGCCGAGTACATGTCCGAGCCGGTACCCGCGATCACCCGCGCGGTAAAGGTCGACGCATTGAACTCATGCTCCGCGTACAACACCAGCGATTTGTCCAGCGCCTGCGCATGCAATTCGCTCGGCGCCCGGCCATGCAACAGATGCAGGAAATGGCCGGCGATCGACTCGTCGTCCGTCTCGGTTTCGACGCGCTTGCCGTTGTGGCTGAAGTGATACCAGTACAGCAACATTGAGCCGAAGCTGGCCATCAGACGATCGGCAATATCGCGCGCACCGGTGACGTTGTGATTGTCCTTCTCCGGCAGCACGGTGCCCAACATGGAGCAGCCCGTGCGCAGCACGTCCATCGGATGCGTGGACGCAGGCAGCAACTCGAGCGCTGCCTTGACTGGCGCCGGCAGGCCACGCAGGCGTTTCAAGCGCGCACGATATTGCTTGAGCTCGGCCCAGTTCGGCAGCACGCCATGCACCAGCAGATACGCCACTTCCTCGAACGTGCCCTTGGCGGCCAGGTCGTGGATGTCGTAGCCGCGATAGTGCAGATCGTTGCCGCTGCGCCCAACCGTGCACAGCGCCGTATTGCCTGCGGCCACGCCAGACAGGGCAACGGATTTCTTGGGCTTGGGTAGGTTTTGAGAAGTGTTGTCGCTCATGCGTGGAAACCTCTATCAGTGAAATTCTGTTGGCTTGGCAAACTACAGCCGCATGCTCCAATGCCTGCCACAGCCAAGGAGCACTCCCTCAATTGTTGAATGTATCGGCCGGTGGCAATCGCGGACATTGATCGACCGGCCGCACCTGCAACAACAACCGCATCGTTGTGGGACCAACGAGATTTTTGTTGCCGGACGTCCAGCATTCATCCAGGGTTGAACAGA
>DATCWU010000005.1:0-4278 GCA_036566165.1 Rhodanobacter sp.
AGGCAGGTCAAGCGCCGAAGCCACGGCCGGCAATATATCGTCGCCATCGAGATTGGCCGAGGCGATACTGGCTACGGCAATGTTGCGATGCGCGAGTGCTTCGAACAGCTTCTGGATGAGCAGCGTCTTGCCGGTTCCGACGGCGCCGGTGATCACCACGAAGCCTTCGCCCTGCTCGAAACCGTAGAGCAGATACGCCATGGCGCGCTTGTGACCCTTGCTGGGGAACAGCATTCCCGGATCCGGGGTCAACTGGAAAGGCTTGCCGCGCAGCTTGTAAAACGCCTGATACATGTCGTCCTCAGAACAGGTGGGTGAACTGCAGGAAAATCACGTTCGCGCGGAATCCCAGCGCGCCCGCCGATCCGGTAGACACATTGCGGGAATCACGGCGCGCCCGCAGGCTGGCGAAATTTTTCGGGTTGAGTTGGTGCACGACCGCCAGTTGCGCGTACTGGTTGTAGTTGGTCTGCCCATCCTGGTGCTTGTAACGCTGCCAGCCATAAGTCGGGGTCAACGTGGTGAACGGCCCGATATTGAACAGCCAGGCGACATCCGCATTCGCCACTCTTTCCTGAGCGCTGCCCAACAGAAAATAAGTGCGTCGCTCGTCGTATAACGTCACCCGCAACATGCCTTTGGGCATCTCGTAGGCCGCCGACGCGGTGGCGCGCTTCATAAGGTAAACCCGCTGCTCCCTGAGTGAGGGAATCACCGGGAATCCGAGTGACGGGATAGCGTCCACTCCCTGTCCAAGCAACTGCTGGTTGAGGTCGGTTGGTCGTTCCACATAACTTACGGCCGTCGTCAACAAGGCGGCTGTGCGCGTCCAGGACAACTGGTAGCTGCGACCATAAAACCGGTGCCCGACCAGTAGCTTGAAATTATTCAGCGTATTCGACCACTCGACACCGGCGTCCCAGAAGCTCGCACCCAGCCTGTCCACCGAACCATCTGCCAGGAACTTGTTTTCCTTGCCGACATCGGCAAGCAAGCTGGCGTTGTCACGGATCTGCACAGCGGCGCCCAGCTTGGCCATTGCAAAACGCGAATTGCGGCCGGAATCAAACTCGATACGCTGATCGGAATAGCCGAGGTTCCAACTCCACGTTTGGTACTGTGGACTCACAAGGTTGAACTGCAGCGCATTGCTGGTGATGTCGGATATGCCGATCAATAAATCGTTGTTTTGCGCGGGAATGCCTTTGTTGTTGTACCGCACGCGCCCGTAGCTGTAACGCAGCATCGCGGTGCCAACCTTGCCAAGATCCTGCACCCAGTACGGGCTGAGCGTGGCCCGCGCGACATTGGCGCTGTTATTGTCCAGGAAAAACGTGCCGGATCCGGCCGGCAATTCATTATTGATGACCTCGCGTCCGTACAACGCACTGCCGTAGAGGAAGAAATGCTGCGAAAGAAGGGTGAGCGTGCCGTGAGTGTCGAGGTTTTGCGCCAACTGGTTATGGCGCGATTGCCCCTTGTACAGATATCCAGTGAGCGTGTAGTCAAACACTCCGGAAAGCCGCGGCCCGCTGTAGGCCGACTTGATAAACGGTTGAATCTCGGTGATCCAGCTCGTTTGTTTCGGTTTGCCGCTGGCCGCAAGCATGAGATTATCGGTGTACAACTCGCCGAGCGTGACGCCCGTGACCACCCCCGGAGAGTCGACGCTCGGCTGCGGGATGACGCCCGGCGGCAGATTCTCGGAGCTCCCGGCGAGTCCGCCGGGGGCTGAGTTCGGCGCAGGCAACGCCCCAATACCCACGTTCTGGGCTGCAGCCCCGGCCAGCCAGCCGCCCAGGGTGATCGACGACAAGACAACCGACGCCGACAGGGCACGCATCTAGGCTTCCCCGGCAAGGCGGCCCCGGGAATAGAGGCCATAGTAGCTGTAGTAGTTCTCACTTGCCGGCAAGCAGCTCATATTGAGAATCAGGCCGACATACTGCGAGTCATTCAAACTTTGCATAGCCGAATTGACGGTATGCTGACCTGTGCGACCTGCGGCTACCACCACAACAACCTGGCCCATGTGGGAAGCCAGCACCTGCGACTCCGAAGTCGCCAGCAAGGGCGAAGAGTCAAATACCACCAGACGGTGCGGGTTCCGGCCGCCAAATTCTTCAAGTACGTATTCCATGCGGAGGCTGCCGAACAACTCGGCGGTCAGTGGATGGCGTTCCCCTACCGGCACCACCAGCAGATTCGGTACATCGGTTCGCACGATGACCTCGGCGGGATGGCGCCGTTCGTCCACCAGCACGTCCATCAAACCGGGTCGCCCGCTGAGCCCCAAAACGCGGGTGATATGGGATTTCGGTATATCGCCGTCCACCAGCAACACCTCGAAATCCAGCTCGCGCGCCAGACTCAGGGCAAGATTCAACGCAGTAAAGGTCTTGCCTTCACCCGGCACCGCGCTGGTCACCATGATGCGCCCTGCATGCGCCAATACTTTGGGGCCATTTCCGATGGCATTGTCCATCAATGGCCGTTTGACGCGGCGCAGCTCATCCGCGAGCCGATCGTTCGCCGCGTCGCCAGCGGGGAGCAAACCCGCGCGCTCGAGCGCCGTTTGATCCACGTGCCAGAGCGGCGCGGTTTCTGTGGCTTGCTCCACCGCCCGCGCCCTGCCGGACAAACGCTCGATCGTCGACGCCGAATGCGGCATTAGCGCCTCGACAGGTGGCGATACCGGTGGTTCAGGCTGCAGGGTCTTGAGCTTCTCGACTGCCTTCTCAACGATGCTCATGCGGCCCCCACCACGAAGAAATGCTGCACCAGCTGGGTAAGCTGTCCGTCAAAGGCGAACCCCAGCACCAGCACCACGGCCAGCAGACCAGCCCCGGTGCAAAACCCGACCACCTCGCGGCGCTGATCGCGGCGCCGCGACGGCGACACGATCAAGCTGAGCGCCCCGAGCACGGGATAATCGCCGTACTCCCGCAAACTCTTGAGACTCACGAACACCGGATTTATTTTATGCAGGAAATACGCAAACCCGCCGCCGATAGCCAGCGCCAGCACGAGCACCAGCAATAACAACAGCCCGCGTTTCGGGCTCACCGGCAGCGGCGGAACGACCGGTGGATTGATAACGCGGAATTTCAGATTGTTGCCGCTCTGCGTTGCGTCCTGCGACAGCTCGGCCGTGTTCAAACGCTCCACCAATTGGTCGTACTGTTTCTTGGTGACGTCGTAATTGCGCATCAGCCGTTGCAAGGTGGCTTGCACGTCGGAGATCTTGTCCACATTGCCCTTGAGGTCGGCAACCTGCCGTTTCTGCAGGGCGACTTGCGTGGCCAGCGTCTGAATGCTGACCTGGGTGGAATACATGGATTTCTGCATCTCCTGGTAGACCGGGTTGTCCGAAACCACGCCCATCATCGAGGCCCCGGATGCATTCTTCCGCAGGGTTTCGCGCCGCGCCTGAAGTTGCGCGATCATGCGCCGGGTGGAAATCACGTCCGGGTATTCATCCGTATAACTCAGCAACAGCTGGTTGAGCTGCTGCTGGTAGGCGGCAATCTGCTTGTCGACCTCCTGCGTGCGCGGATCGATTCCCGATGAGGTCGGGCTGCTGCTTGCCATGGCGCGCATCTGTTGCTGGATGGTTGCGCGACTGGCGACGGCCGTGTCGTACTGGCCCTGCAAGTTCTGCAATTGGGCCTCGGCGTCCTGCAGGCGCGTGAAGTAATTGCTGCCACCCTGGCTTGGGATGTAGCCGACGTTGGCCTTCTGGAAATCCGCAAGCTTCTGCTCCGCCTCGTTCAGCCGGCTGGCGTAAGCCTGGACCTGCTGCTGCAGGAAATTCTGCGCCGTCTCGGTGGACGCAGTATTCGCGCCCAGCGTGTCGTTCATGAGAATCTGCAGGAACGCCTGTACCACTTTCTGCGCCATCTGCCGGTCGGGATCGACATAGCTCAGGTCGTAGAGGTCCTTGGGGCCAGCGCCCTTCACCGTGACGGCAGCGCCAAGGTTCACCAACAACTCATCCTTGTCGGCCGGGGTCGTGGCGCGCAGAGACAGCCCGGTCTTGTCTGCCACCGCCTCGAGATTGGGACGCGAAAGCAACGTTTGGGTAATGATCTGGAGGCGCCCACGCACATCCGGCTGCACTGCAACCCCACGCAGCAGCGGATTCGTCAACGCCTCGGTGTCGGCATACACCTGGGCATTGGCCGCGTACTTGTTCGGCAGGCTGAACACCAGCAGCGCGCCGACGATCGTCACGCACCACGTGACGATCAGCGCATGCCAGCGGTAGCGCCATGTGGT
>DATCWU010000033.1:0-8366 GCA_036566165.1 Rhodanobacter sp.
CTACTGGGGCAAGCACGTGGACACGCGGGTGATGCCGCAGGATCCGGCGAAGGTCGCAGCCGCCATCACTCCCGACTATGCGTTGGGCTCGCATGTCGCCGCGCTCGGTGTGGCGTTCTCAGTACCGGTGATGGGCGGCCAGTTCGGCGACGGTGTGTTCGTTGGCGAGCATGGCAGCTGGAACCGCAATCCGCCGGTGGGCTACAAGGTGGTGTTCGTGCCGTTCCGCGACGGCCATCCGGCCGGCGACCCGGTCGACTTCGTCTCCGGCTTCCGCACCAGTGATGGCCTGACCCACGGCCGCCCGGTCGGCGTCACCGTCGACCCGCGCGGCGCGCTGATTGTTGCCGACGACCTGTCCAACACCATCTGGCGTGTCACTCCGACGCATGCCACAACGGTGCCGGGTTCATCCACCGGCGGTTGATTGTTTCGCGGTGGACAATGTACGCAGTGGCTGCCAGGGGAAGCGCTGGGCTCTCACCTCGGTCATGGCGCGATGCCGCGTCGCACGCGCGCGTTGTGGTTGGCGGACGCGAGTTCGCCGTCGCCCCGGCTCCTGTGGGAGCTGGCTTGCCGCGCTTGTCGAAAGGTGAACCTAACCCGTCCCCGCACACCAGCGGCAAAGGGCTGACACCTGTCATGGCTGATCCGGCGCCTGGCCCTCGTAGCGTTCATGCAGCTTCACGGCGCCGACCGAGGCTCCGCTGCGTTTGCGGATCCAGAGGTTGATCAGCTCGACAAAGACGGAGAACGCCATCGCGGCGTAGATGTAGCCCTTCGGGATGTGCCGGCCGAAGCCGTCGGCGATGAGCACCAGCCCGATCATGAGCAGGAAGCTCAACGCGAGCACCTTGACGGTCGGGTGGCGTTCGACGAAATCGCCAATGGGCTTGGCGAAGGCCAGCATGAAACCGATCGAGACCAGGATCGCGGCGACCATCACCCATCGTTCGTCGACCATGCCCACGGCGGTGATGATCGAGTCGAGCGAGAACACGATGTCGAGAAACATGATCTGCGTGACCACGCTGCCGAACGATGCCGCCGCGGCGCTGCCGGAAGTCACCTGTTCCGTCGCGCCTTCCAGCTTCTGATGGATTTCGTGCGTCGCCTTGGCGATCAGGAACAGTCCGCCGCCGATGAGGATCAGGTCCCGCCAGGAGAAGTCCTGGCCCAGCAGCGTGAACAGCGGCGCGGTCAGGCCGATGATCCAGGTGATCGTGAACAGCAACCCAAGCCGCGTGACGGCGGCGAGGGTGATGCCGACCCGCCGGGCCTTATTGCGCTTTTCCTCGGGCACCCGCGCGGCGAGGATCGAGATGAAGATGATGTTGTCGATGCCGAGTACGAGTTCGAGCGCGGTCAGGGTCGCCAGCGCCATCCAGATCTCGGGGTTCAGTAGAGCGTCCATGGGCGTTCCGTTTGGTTGTGCGTCAGGATCGCGAAGTGGCAGGGCTGCCATGGCTCCGCGGATTCAATGATGCTCACCTGCACTGTGCAGGTCGCGCGTTCTTGGCGGCACCACGCGAGCGCCACCGGGCAAGGCCGCGGCGGACATGCATCGGATGGACGCACCTTCGCCGTGGGACGGCGAAGGTCTTGCTCACAGGTCGGATCGACCTGCTGCTGCACCGGAGCCTGGGCTCGTCATGACGGCGACAGCACTTGGGAGCTACTTCCCTTCGAGGTCGAGCCTATCACGGTTGGCGAAGTAAACGCTGCTATCCGTCTTAGAACGCCATGTGCAGACGCGCCGACAGCATCTGCGCATGGTCGCTCTGGCCCATTTCGTAGTCGTAGCCGAACTTCAGCGTCGTCTGCGTCGACAGCGTTGCGTCCAGCCCGATGCCGAGCAGGCCGCTGTAGCGTGAGAGACCGATGCCGACCAGCGGCCGCCATTGCTGCAGGCCAACGAAGCTGGCGTCGAACACGTCGCCGTGAGAGGCCAGGGTACGTTGCCACTGCGCACGCGCGCTGAAGTCCACGGTGCCGCCGCCTTTCAATACCCAGTGATGGCCCGCGCGTACACCGAGGCCAGCCTGCCAGCGATCCAGCGTCTGCGCGTTGCTGCGCAGGCCAAAGCCGCCGGCACCCTGCTCGGCGAAGTCGCCGCGATCGATGCGCGCGTACTCCACGTTGACGAACGGCGCGACATGATTGTTGCCATGACCGAAGTGCAGGCCGCTTTCGCCATAGGCCACGTCGTAACTGCCGTTGTACTGAGTCTGCACGCCCTGCGCGCTGTTGCCCAGCAGGATCTGTCGGCTGACGTCCTGCCGGGAATGGCCGAAGCCGATACGACCCTGCGTATACCAATTGCCGTTGAGCCAGCCGGCGTACAGCATGCCCTCGGTGCTGCGGCTGTTGTCGTGGTCGTAACCCTGATCCAGCCGCTGCTGACCTTGGCTCTGGCCAAACGCGAACCCGGCCACGCCGGACTGGCCGATCCGGCGGTCGCTGCCGACCAGCCAACCGTTCAACTGGAAGCCGACGCTGTCGAAACCGACGCGTGCCATGTCGCCACCGACGCTGAGGTTGTGCGTCCACATGCCGAAGCCGGTGCCCTTGTCGAGCAGGTTGTCGAAGCGATCCGACAACGCGCGGCTGGATGCATCGATGGCCCTGAAGGTCATCGCCGCGCTGTCCGCGTGCAACTGGCCGGACAGGCTTTGCAGCGAGGCTTGCGCAGCTAGCAGGGTGGGTGACTGCTGGAACTGCCCGGCGGCCTGCAGGAAGTTGCCCGACACGCCGGCAAGGTCGCCGGTCCCAATCTTCCCGTTCAATTGTTCGAACGCAGCCTGCACACGCAGCGCGCTGCCCATGGAAGCCGCGGTGTAGCTCACGCCATTGCCCGCGGCCGCCGTGGTCACATTGAGACCGGTGGTGTCCAGCCATACGCTGTTGGCGTCGTAATTGATGGTGGTCGCGGTGAAGACCACTCCCGTGCCCTTGACCAATTGGTCGAAGGTGCCGTTGACGCCACCACTCGCAGCAAGGATGTCGGTGTGGGTATTGCTCACATAGCCGCTATCGGCGCCGGTCACTTCCAGCGTGCCGCCGCTGAGCGTGGCGGCGCCGGCCACATCGAGCTTGCTGCCCAGGCTGACCGCCAGCGTGCCTGTCGACGACTGGACATAGTTGCCACCTACGGTGGAGTCACCACCGTGAACAGCCACTTTGCCGGCATTGGTGAGATTGCCGACGATGCCGGGTACTCCATCTAGCGTGCCTGTGGCAACCACACTGACCGGACCGGCAAGCATGTTGGTCGCCTGCAACACTCCATCGTTGACCTCGGTGTCGGAGACGCTGAAGAGATCGCTACTGTCCAGAATCCAGGTCCCGCCTCCGTCCTTGATGAGGCTTCCGTTGAATGTCGTGGTGCCAGTGACTGCATGCGAATACAACTGCGACGTCGCACTATCACCATCGAGGGTCAGCGTGGATTGCGTATTGGTACCAATCGACAGATCACCTTGAATAAAGCCACCAGCGGTCAATTCCGTGTTATTCGGAGATGCCGTATCCATCTGCACGTTGCCGAAAATGCTGCCAGCGTTGCGGAACGTAAGAGCGCCGCCAGCGCCGTTGCTGGGGTCGTCGCTGTACACCGGCACAAAAAGAGCACAGGACCCAGTGGCAAAGCAATTGCCAGCAACAGCGCTGGTCGTCGAGATGGTGGAACCACTCGAATTGGTTACAGTTCCACCGTGGTAGAGAAAGATACCTACCCTTTGCCCTGTAACACTTGCACCGTTGGAATTGACGACTTCAAGGCCGGTCCCTAATAGCTCGATGCCTAGCGAGCCCACGCCCGTAGCGCTGATGGTGCTTTTGTCATTGAAGACATTGGCCGGTGCCATAACAGCCCGCCCATCCGCTCCTTCGTTATAGATGGTTGCCCCTTCGTTATTGCGAACAGTGCTGCTGCCACCACCACCGATGTACACCGTTACCGACGATGGAAGCGTGGCGCCGATGACACTGTCTTTGCCGTCGTTGTCGACTTCGCCACTGTATGACAAATACACACCGCCCAGCTGACCAACGATCGAAGCACCATTGCTGTTTTTTACAAAGCCCGGGGCGGTTTCCATATATATGGCAGTAAGGTCCGCACGGATACTGCTGCCCTGCCCATCGTTGTAGACATTACCTCCTCCATTCATGTGCAGAGCGTCGAGCGCGCCGCTACCACTGCTGATGATCTTACCTCCACCTCTATTTGTGACCGTGGCCCCATAAAAAGTTGCGATCGTGGAATTGTAAAAGGTCGGAAGAGCCTCGATCGTTCCGCCATCATTATCCACGGCCCCGCCGCCAACCAGAATGATTGCTGTGGCATTACCTCCGATATAGCCTTGGTTGGTGATTGAGGCGTTGCACCCCATCATCATGGCCACAGTTTGATTGCCCAAGCCCTCGATGACGCCACCAACACGATTGGATACCGTCACTTGGGCATTGCTGCCCGCGATGTAAGTCCCTTCCACCACGTTACCCAATGAGCCAGTAATTGTCCCGCTGTTATCCAGTGTTGCCGCATTTTTAAGAAAAACCCTATTGCCGATGGACGCACCACTATCAACTTTCAGAGTGGCGTTTTGTCCATCTGTATTGTCCACGTCAACATCGCCCGTGCCCAGAGCGCCGCTTGCTGCAATTTCCATCGTGCCACTACTGACCAAGTTGATATTGGTAGTGGTACTAGCGCCGGTCAGAATCAGCTTGCCCGTACCCGCCTGCTCTAACGAACCAGTGCCGCTGACGATGCCGTTGAAAATCACAGTGTCGCTGCGGTCGAAAACGAGATAACCGTTATTGGTCACATCGCTGTGGATGGATCCGGTCGTCCCGCCGTTGCCAATCTGCAAGGTGCCGCCGCCGATCGTGGTATCGCCAGTGTACGTGTTGGCACCAGTGAGGATCAGCGACCCTGTGCCGGCCTGCGCCAGCGAGCCGCTGCCGCTGATGATTCCGTTGAAGGTTAGGTCGTCGCTTTGGTTGAAAACCAGCGATCCGTTGTTTATCACATCACCGATGATCGAGCCGGTCGTACCACCATTGCCGATCCGCAACGTGCCGCTGCTGATCGTGGTGCCGCCGATGTATGCGTTGGCGCTCGTGAGAATCAGCGACCCTGTACCGGCCTGCTCCAGCGAACCGCTGCCGCTGACGCTGCCGTTGAAGGTCACGCTGTCGCTGCGGTTGAACACTAACGCCCCGTTGTCGATCACGTTACCGGTGATCGAACCGGTCGTGCCTCCATTGCCGATCTGCAAAGCGCCGCCGTTGATCGTGGTGCCGCCGGTGTAGGTGTTGGCTCCAGTCAGCACGAGCGTGCCGGCGTCGGCCTTGACCAGCGTCGTGTCGCCGTCGAGCATGCTGTGGATGGTGGTCCTGTAGCCCGAGCTAGCGTTCGTGCCGTCGCCCACGCGGATGGTTGAGTGCGCCGGATCCTCCGCGCTGCCGACGAGGTGGATCGTATCGCCCCATACCACGTATCCGTCGCTGGCGAACTGCATGCCGGCAGCGTTGACGACACCGTTGCCGTCGTCCACGGTCACCGTTCCCGGCGTGGCCTGGAATACGGCAAATGTGCGGTCGGCGAAGGGCGCATTGACCGCACCGCTGGCGTCAGTCCAGTTGTTGAGCGTGCGCGAGTTGCCGCTTTCCCAGATGCCGCTACCACCATTGATCACGTTGTTGCGTTTGGGGCCGGCATTGCCGTCCCAGAAACTGAAGACCATGCCCTCGGTGTTGATCAGGTTGACCTGATGCGTCACTCCGGTCTGCACCAGCGAGGCGGAGGAGGGGATGGTGCCCAAGGCCAAGCCGTTGTCGGCCAGCGTGCCGGTGTAGTTGAATACGCGGTATACACCGGGGCCGAAACTGCCGCCCGGGGCGACGCCGACGTTGAGGATGCCGTCCAGCACCAGGTTGCCATCGACGTTGATGAGATCATTGAACTGACCGCCGGCCGTGTTGGCTTGGCCAAAGGTGTAATCAAGCATCGTGCCGGCAGACAGGCCAAGGTCACCATGAATGGCGAGCGTGCCGATGGCACCGTTGCTGCCCGGTGCCAGGGTGGCACCGTCAGCCACTGTGACGTTGCCGCCCAGGATGCCCTTGCCGCCCAATGTGGCACCGCTGGCGACCGTGATCGCACCGGTGGCGGTTGACTGGTCGCCGTCCACATACAGGCTGCCGGCGCTGACTTGCGTGCCGCCGCTATAGCCGTTGGCACCAGTGAGGGTGAGCGTGCCCTTCCCAGCCTGTTCCAGCGAACCGCTGCCGCTGACGATGCCGTTGAACGTCACGTCGTCGCTACGGTTGAACACCAGCGATCCGTTGTCGATCACGTCGCCAATGATCGAGCCGGTGGTGCCACCATTGCCGATCTGCAACGTGCCCAGGTTGATCGTGGTCCCGCCGGTATAAGTGTCCGTACCGGTCAACACCAACGTGCCAGTTCCGCCTTTGATGAGGTCGATCGAACCCCCGATGTCGTCAGGCAAGACGGTGACATCGTTGGCACCGACGACGATCTCGCCACCGGCAAAGCCAGTTCCGCTTGCCGGTGGTGGTGTGGAGGGTGTGGGTTTGACGTTTGCGCCACCCCCACCGCCACAACCCGATAGTCCAAGTGCCAGCGCCACGGTAAATGCTATCGCACACGGCTTGAACCGAAAGTCGCCGGTCTCGCGAGTCAGCGCGCCCATCCCCTGCAAATCATCCATGTGCTTCCCCCTGAAGTCGCAATATCTTGCCGCAAGAATCATGCGAAGGCCATGTGCGCTGCGGCAGATTTGCATTTGGAAAACGCGGCGCGTGCTGTTGATCGGGGCACACCACATCCTTTCAGCGGCGACGTCAGTCGTTTCGCGGCTTCTGAAAACCGCCCGGTACTGCAGTTGCCCTTTATGCCGATCGCCGGCGGTAGCGAGCGATCTGACCAACGGCAGCTGTTCGCTCAGGGCGTAGGCATTCTTTCCATTTGGAAAGGGAAAACTGTCGGTTCCCTTTACGTTTCAAGCTAAAAGAATACTTGTCCCGATCTATTCGTCGGATAAAAAATACAACATAAACAAATTGTTACATAACAATACTTGATGTGGCATGGGGTGTGCTTCACGTGTCCTTCACCACCAGCGGCTGGAGCACCAACATGAGAAAGATGCCCCTTCTCACTTCGATAGTCCTGCTGACACTGGGAGCAGCAGGTACCGCCAATGCCACCATCCACACCGTGTTCGACAGCTGGGATGTCGGACTGGCGAACTTCAACCAGGCCGTGAGTGATGCCGGCGCCACCGCGACTCACGACAATTGGGCATCTTTCGCGTTTACGCCCGGTAACCTGGCACTGGTGCGCACCGATTACACGGTCACCCAGACCGATGGAAGCGCACTCTCCGACCAAGGCGTCTATGCAGCTTTTGGATCTTCCCCAAACGCCAATACCACCGGCCGCACGCTCGGTATCGACCCCTACGGCGACAGCTCGGACACCGGACATGGTGCGAATGACGGTCTGGGCTCCAAGGGAAGTGGTCTGACCTTCGTCTTCAACGACGCGATCAATTCGCTCGGTTTTGAAGTGGGCGATTGGGCCACCTGCTGCCAGCAGTCGGATCTTTACATCTCCTTCGGCAACAATGCGCCGATCAGGGTGGGGTCCTCCATCAACTCCAATGACCAGTTCCTTACCAATGGTGGTGCCGGCGTGTATGTCGCCGCCTTCGATGACAGCGGCATCTTCGACACCGTGCACTTCTGGGGCGACGGCTGGGGCGAATACCTGGTCATGGGTGGCACGATCAGCTACGCCACGCTGGACCGGGGCACCTTGCCGCCGACGGATGTCCCCGAGCCGGCATCGCTTGGCCTCTTTGGCCTTGGCTTGGTTCTCGGTGGCCTGATGTTGCGCAGGCGCAAGGCGGCTTGAGCCCACGCCGAACCCGATAGCAAATGAAGACGGGTAGTGACGAGACGGAGAAAGCCAGGTAGGGCGTGCTCCAAAACGGGGTCAGGTTCACCTGGTCGAGGCTGGAAGAATCTGAGTCCGTTAGTTCGCCACGAGCCTGACGCGCATTACGGTTGGTGTTGCCAAGTGCGCTGCCACGATCCGTGTGATGGATGAAGCGCGCGGCAGGCTGGCGGTGGGTGATTACCATGCGCAAGGCCACCGAGACGGGCGATTCATCATTGCGGTCAGACATGGCCCAGCCAACGACCTTGCGTGAGCACAGATCAATTAGCACGGCGAGGTACAGCCAGCCGACGCGGGTGCTGATGAAGGTCACATCGCCTACCCAGCACTGGTTTGGGCGTTCGGCTTGAAACTGCCTGCGCAGCCGATT
>DATCWU010000040.1:0-3181 GCA_036566165.1 Rhodanobacter sp.
TCACGCAATCTCGCGTTGAATGGGTTCACTGGCGCCAGCCATCGCTTGATGCAGTTCGATGCACTGGATTTCCTGCGCCGCGACCGTGGCCACTACGGGCTGATCTTTGTCGACCCGCCGACGTTTTCCAATTCCAAGCGCACCGGCGACTTCAGCGTGCAGCGCGACCACGTCAAGCTTCTGGACGCCTGCGGCCAACGACTGACCCGCGATGGCGTGATCCTGTTTTCCAACAATTTCCGGCGCTTCAAGCTCGACCGCGCGGAGCTGGAACAGCGCTTTGACATCGAGGATTGGACCGCACCGAGCATCCCGTTCGACTTTGCGCGGCGCGCCGGCATCCACGGTTGCTGGCTGTTGCGCAAGCGTCAGCCGACCGTCGGTGCCAACCCGTGGGATACGGCGCAGATCAAAAAGTAAACCCTTCAGTTCACATTAAGCGGAAGCAGTCGAACATCGCCACCGTACTGAGGAGAACGCGTCATGAGCATACGTTTGGTTGGTAGCGGCAAGCTGATGATTCTGGGTGTTGCTCTCGCGGCCACGTTGGCGTTGCCGCTGGGCGCTGCGGCGCGCGGCTGGGGCGGTCATGGTCATCATGATGCGTATCGTGGTGGCTACTCCGGGGCGTATTACGGCCACGGTGGCTACGGACATGGTTCCCATTATCGCGGTGGCCATTGGGAAGGTGGTCGCTGGATCGCCGGCGCCATCGTCGCTGGCGCGATGATCGGGCTGATCAGCGACGTGACGCGCCCGGCACCGGTGTACTACGGAGCGCCGGTGGTCTACAGCCGACCCGGTGTGGTCTATGACAGTTATTACCCCGCACCAGTGGTGCGCGAGCGGGTGGTAGAGACGCGGACGATCTACGCAGACCCGTACCAGACGCGTTACATTGGCAGCGATTGGTAGTGAGCGGCGACTGAGTCCGCACGCAGCTGCACGTGCAAAGAGCCCGGCTGGTCCGGGCTCTTTGCGTTCCGGGCTGCTGACGCAGGCCGCCGGTGCGGTGACTCCATGATCAGCGGAGCGCCACGGTCGGCTTGACCCTTGCGCCCGCTGCGGACGGCGCGCATGGCGCTCGTCGATCCGGTTGACTGACGGCGCAAGATGGCGGTCTTCGAGCACGCGCGGCTTGCCTGTCGGCAGCGGCGCGAGTGGACCGCGGTTTGCACCGAAACGGGTTCGGGTGTAATCGTCAGGGCCTGACAGCGTGCAATCACATGATGTGCATGCCGCCGGGAGCATGCTTTGGGTTTCCATCCGGTGCTGCGCGGTCGTGGTTGGGGCCGTGTCAGTGCAGTCTTTATGGAGTCGTCTTTGATTATTCCTTTACCCGTGAGTGCCGAAGAAGTCGGGTCACGGTTTCGGCGCACCCGTCAGCGCACGCTGGACTTGTGTGCCAACCTGAGCGCCGAAGACATGCAGGTGCAGTCGATGCCCGATGCCAGCCCCGGCAAATGGCACCTGGCGCACACCACATGGTTTTTCGAGCAGTTTGTGCTGGCCCGCGACGCTTCCTGGGTGTCGCCGGATTCGGCGTTTCGCTTCCTGTTCAACTCCTATTACCAGACGGTTGGGCCGATGCATGCGCGCGCCCGTCGCGGGTTGTTGTCGCGCCCGTCGCTGGAAGCGGTGCAGGCGTATCGGGCACGCGTGGATGACGCGGTGAGCGAGTTGCTGGCGCGCAGCGATGATCCGGATGTGGCCACGCTGGTGGTCATGGGCTTGCAGCACGAACAGCAACACCAGGAGTTGCTGCTGACCGATATCAAGCACGCATTCTGGTGCAATCCGCTGCAGCCGGCATATCGATCGCCCCTGCCGGATGCTCCCGCGGCAACGGCGGCACCCTTGCGTTTCATCGGCGGGCACGAGGGCATCGTGGAGATCGGTCATCGCGGTGAGGACTTCGCGTTTGACAATGAAACCCCACGCCATCGCGCGTTGCTGCAACCCCACGCGCTGGCCAATCGGCTGGTGACGAATGGTGAGTATCTGACCTTCGTGCGCGAGGGTGGTTATCGCGAGCCGACGCTGTGGCTGTCTGACGGTTGGGACACCGTGCAGCGCGAAGGGTGGCAGCATCCGTTGTACTGGCAGGACGACTTGGCCAGCGAGTTCACTTTGGCAGGCCTGCGCGCGCTTGATCCACTCGAGCCGGCGTGCCACCTGAGTTACTACGAGGCCGAGGCATTTGCGCGCTGGGCTGGAGCGCGCCTGCCCACCGAAGCGGAATGGGAATCGGCGGCGGAGCGCGTGGCGGTCGACGGCAATCTGCAAGACACCCAGCGCTTCCAACCGCGGCGGGCGAGCGCTGCGGACGGCATCCAGCAGCTGTTTGGCGATGTGTGGGAGTGGACTGCGTCGCCCTACGTCAGTTATCCGGGGTTCCGGCCGTTGCCCGGCACGCTGGGCGAATACAACGGCAAGTTCATGTGCGGGCAATGGGTATTGCGTGGCGGTTCATGCGCCACGCCGGCGGAGCACATCCGCGCCAGTTACCGCAATTTCTTTCCACCCTATGCCCGCTGGCAATTTGCCGGGTTACGACTGGGACAGGACCGATGAGCAGTGTGCAACCGTGTGGCGCAAGCGGCGATGATGCCGGAGTGGGTGCAAGTGAGGTACTGGAGGCGGCGCAGCGCGGCTTGAGCCTGAAGGCCAAGCGCCTGCCGTCCTGGTTGTTCTATGACGAGCGTGGGTCGGCGCTGTTCGACAAGATCTGCGCGCAACCGGAGTATTACCTTACCGCGTGCGAGTTGGCACTGATGCGTGAGCACGTGCAAAGCATTGCCGACACATTGGGCAGTGAAGTGCGTCTGGTCGAATATGGCAGCGGCAGTGGGCGCAAGACGCGGCTGTTGCTGCAACACCTGAAGGCGCCGGTGGCATACGTGCCGGTGGAGATTTCCCCGGCGCCGTTGCGTGCGAGCATTGCGCGGCTGGCGGCGGAATTCCCGCAGTTGCCGCTGCAACCGTTGTGCGCGGATTTCAGCAAACCCCTGCGTTTGCCGGTCGCGCCCAGCGCACCGCGGCGCACGGTGATCTACTTTCCCGGCTCGACCATTGGCAACTTCGAGAGCCGTGAGGCAGCGGAACTGCTGCGCAAGATGCGCAAGGAAATGGGCGAAGCCGGGGGCATCCTGATAGGGGTGGATCTGAAGAAGGATGCGGC
>DATCWU010000042.1:0-16125 GCA_036566165.1 Rhodanobacter sp.
GTTGGCTGACAGTGGCATCAGCAGGATGGCGAGCAGCAGACAGCGGATCATGGGCGGAAGGTAGCACCGCGAATGACATAAGTCCGTGTGACCCGGGAAAGCGTAGAGCCGGCCGGCGTCCGCCAAGGCGTTCCATCTTCAGCACGGTTTTGCCGAGTCCCGTTCGACCCGGTGGTGGTGATGCTGGATTTGCAGAAGATCGAAGCGGTCATGCCTGGGACGCATGGGTAGCTGGGTGGTCGTACGGCTTGAAGCAAGCGGCCCCGCAACGCGGGGCCTCTGGCTGTCTACAGTTGGTGCGGATGAATTTGTCTTACGCCTCGACTTCGTCCTTGTACGCATCCACCGGAATGCAGGCGCACATGACGTGCTTGTCGCCGTAGATGTTGTCGACGCGGGCCACCGGTGACCAATATTTCTGCAGCTTGAGGCTGGCCAGCGGGAAGGCGGCAAGTTCCCGCGGATAGGCGTGCGTCCATTCGCTGGCACTGACCGCGGTCGCAGTGTGTGGCGCGTTTTTCAGCGGGTTGTCCGCACGATCCAGCTTGCCTGCTTCCACCGCACGAATTTCGTCACGAATCTGGATCATGGCGTCGATGAACCGATCCAGTTCTACCTTGGATTCACTCTCGGTAGGTTCGACCATCAGCGTACCGGCGACCGGGAAGCTCAGCGTCGGCGCGTGGAAGCCGAAATCGATCAGCCGCTTGGCCACGTCCTCGGCCTCGACGCCGCTACTGTCTTTCAGCGCGCGCAAGTCAAGGATGCACTCGTGCGCCACCAGCCCGTTGCGACCGGTGTACAGGGTGGGGTAGTGCGGCGCCAGACGCCTGGCGATGTAGTTGGCGTTGAGCAGCGCAACCTGGGTGGCCTTGCGCAAGCCTTGCTGGCCCATCAGCGTGATGTACATCCACGAGATCGGCAGGATGCTGGCACTGCCATAGCTGGCGGCGCTGACCATGCCTACCGGGCTGCCCTCGCCCAGTTTGCGCGGCAGGAACGGTGCGAGATGTGCTTTGACCGCGCACGGTCCGACGCCCGGGCCGCCACCACCATGCGGAATGCAAAACGTCTTGTGCAGATTCAGGTGCGAAACGTCCGAGCCCCACTTGCCCGGCTTGGCCACGCCCACCAACGCGTTCATGTTGGCGCCGTCGGTGTACACCTGACCACCGTTGGCGTGCACGATGTCGCAGATGGCGACGATGTCTTCCTCGAACACACCGTGGGTGGACGGGTAGGTGATCATCAGTGCGGCGAGTCGGTCGGCGTATTTTTCCGCCTGGACGCGAATGTCGTCGATGTCGACGTTGCCCTGTGCGTCGCATTTGGTGACCACGACAGTCATGCCGCACATGTGGGCCGACGCCGGATTGGTGCCGTGCGCAGACTCGGGGATCAGGCAGATGTCGCGCTGGCCTTCTCCACGCGAGCAGTGCCAGGCGCGGATCGCCAGCAAGCCGGAATATTCGCCTTGGGCGCCAGCGTTCGGTTGCAGGCTGACGGCGTCGTAGCCGGTCAGTTCGGCCAGCATCGCTTCCAGACTGTCGGTCAACTCCTTGTACCCGGTGGTCTGTGCGGCCGGCGCCAGCGGGTGGATGGTGGCAAATTCCGGCCAGGTGATCGGGATCATCTCGGCTGTGGCGTTGAGCTTCATGGTGCAGCTGCCGAGCGGGATCATGGTGCGATCCATCGCCAGGTCCTTGTCGGCCAGCGCGCGCAGGTAACGCAGCAATTCGTGCTCACTCTGGTAGGTGTTGAATACCGGGTGGGCGAGGAATGCGCTGTGGCGGAGCAAGTCCGCGGGCAGGGCATCGGCGGTGGCGGCATCCAGGGCGTCGATCGTGGTTTGCGCTGTCGAGTCCGCCGCCGCGGCGTCATCGATGCGCACGCCGAACAGTGCGGCAATGGCGATCACGTCGGCGCGCGTGGCAGTTTCGTCCAGGCTGATGCCCAGGCTGCGGTCGTCGATATGGCGCAAGTTGATACCCGCCGTTTCAGCCTTGGCGTGGATGGCGTTGGCGTCCACTTGGGTGACGTGCAGCGTGTCAAAGAAGTTGTTGTCCACGTTGGCGCCAGCCATGCGCAGTGCTGCGGCGAGGATCGCGCTGAGGCGATGCGTGCGCTGGGCGATGCGGGTCAACCCGACCGGGCCGTGATAGACCGCATACATGCTGGCCATCACCGCCAGCAGTACTTGCGCGGTGCAGATGTTGGAAGTCGCTTTTTCGCGACGGATGTGTTGCTCGCGTGTCTGCAGGGCAAGCCGATACGCGGGCTTGCCTTCGGCATCGATCGACACGCCGATCAAACGGCCGGGCATCGAGCGCTTGTACGCATCGCGGCAGGCCATGAAACCGGCGTGTGGGCCACCGTAGCCAAAGGACACGCCAAAGCGCTGGCTGTTGCCGACCACGATGTCTGCGCCCCACTCGCCAGGGGCGGCGATCAAGGTCAGCGCCAGCAAGTCGGTCGCTACGGCAACCAGCGCGCCGCGCGCGTGGGCCGCCGTTGTCAGCGCACGATAGTCGTTGACCTGGCCAAACGTGTTGGGGTATTGCAGCAACACGCCGAAGCTGTCGACAGTCGCCGCGTCGGCATCGGCGCCGACGTGCAGCTCGATACCCAGCGCCTCGGCGCGGGTATGCAGCACTTCCAGCGTCTGCGGGTGCGCGTCGCGCGAAACGAAGAACACGTTCGATCTGGATTTGCCCGAGCGCCGGGCCAGCGTCATCGCCTCGGCCGCGGCGGTGGCTTCATCCAGCAGTGACGAGTTGGCGATCGCCATGCCGGTGAGATCGCTCACCATGGTCTGAAAATTGATCAGCGCTTCCATGCGACCTTGCGAAATCTCCGCCTGATAGGGCGTGTAAGCCGTGTACCAGGCCGGGTTTTCCAGGATGTTGCGCAGGATGACGTTGGGCGTATACGTGCCGTAGTAACCCTGACCAATGAAGTTGCGAAATACCTGGTTCTTGTCCGCGATGCGCCGGATCTTGGCCAACGCGTCCACTTCCGTGATCGCCCGCGGCAATGCCAGCGGCGCGGTCGATTTGATCGCCGCGGGCACGATTGCATCGGTCAACGATTCCAGCGAATCCTGACCAAGGATGGCCAGCATCTGGTGGATTTCGGCATCGTTGGGGCCGATATGGCGTTCGATGAACTCGTGGTGATGCTCGAGTTCGCGCAACGAAGGAGTGGAATGCTGGCTCATGACTGGGCGTCCGGAAGTAACGTGCCGTGCCGCACGTGGGGCGCCCCTCTGTTCTTTTGCCTGAGAGTTTGGAAGCGCGCTGTGCGCTTCGTGCCCCTTCGGCGCCGGATTCAACCGGTCTCTCCAGAGTGTTTGCGTCTGGTGGTATGGGGGCCTGAGCGATTACGGGCGTTGCGCCTTCGGCAGCGGCTGTGGCCTTTGGAGGCCGTCCGCTTCTCCCACCATGGGTTTACCACGACGATTATACAGGGGGGATCCGTGGCGTGTTGCAGCATGCCGGGATAGGGTTCAGGGAATCCCGGCCGCCGGCCCGCGCTATGCTCGGGTACTCCACTCCATGACTCGCCGGAGCCCCCATGATCCGTATCAGTGAAATCGATCACGTGGTGCTGCGCGCCATCGACATCGCCGCGATGCAGCGCTTCTACTGCGACGTACTCGGCTGCCGCGAGGAACGCCGGCAGGACGAGATCGGCCTGGTGCAACTACGCGCTGGCGCCTCGCTGATCGACCTGGTGTCCATCGATGGCAAGCTCGGCCGCCATGGCGGCGCGGCACCGGGCCGCGAGGGTCACAACATGGATCACCTGTGCCTGCGCGTGGAGGGCTACGACGAAGTGGCAATCCTGGCGCACCTGAAGGCGCATGGTGTGCGCATCGGCGAGCTGGGTTCGCGCTACGGCGCGCAGGGCGAAGGCCCGTCGATCTACCTGTACGACCCGCAAGGCAACATGATCGAGCTGAAGGGGCCAGCAGTTGCCTGAAAAGCGGGTGGGCCGTGCCTGCCGGCTTTTTCTGACTTCGGGCACATCCGGAAACGACGAAGGCCCGCATCGCTGTGGGCCTTCCTGACTCTAATCAAACGTGGAAACGACGAAGGCCGCCTTGAGGGGCGGCCTTCGTTTACAATTGGTGCCCGGGAGAGGACTCGAACCTCCACGGAGTTGCCCCCGCTAGCACCTGAAGCTAGTGCGTCTACCAATTCCGCCACCCGGGCAGGTACACGCAGCTGTACCAGCGACGTGAGCCGCGTAATGTAGGCACCCGATCCCGGGTTGTCAACCTTTTTACCCCCGTATTTCGTGCCGTGCCATTCTGCGTGTCACGCACATCACCAGGATATTCAGTGACCAGAAAAACCACCCCACAGTCCGGCGCCGGCACAGGTCCGCAGCCCGACAAGGGCAAAGCCAAATCAGCCGGGTCGAAGCGGCGTTCCGCGGCGTCGGCAGCACGTGGCGCGCCGGCCGTGCGCGATCCGCAGGCTGCGCGTGAGGCCCAGCGCTATGCGCGTCCCATTCCCAGCCGCGAAGCCATTCTGGCGTTGCTGGAGGAACGCGGCGAGCTGCTGACTGAGGCCCGCATTGCGGCGGCCCTGGCCATCGACGAAGCGGTCGACCTTGAAGCCTTGCGCAAACGCCTGGCCGCCATGGTGCGCGACGGTCAACTGCTGCTCGGCCGACGTGGCGGGTATGCGCCGACGCAAAAACTCGACTTGATCGCCGGCGTGGTGCTGGCCAATGCCGAGGGCTATGGCTTCTTGCGGCCGGATGAAGGCGGTGACGATTTGTACCTGTCACCGCAACAGATGCGCGCCGTGATGCATGGCGATCGCGTGCTGGCCAGTGTAGTCGGTATCGACCGTCGTGGCCGCCGGCAGGGGGCGATCGCGGAAGTGCTGGAACGGCGTTCGCCGCGGCTGGTCGGCCGGGTGGTGATCGAGAATGGCGTGACCCTGGTAACGCCGGACGACCGTCGTCTGAGCCACGACGTCATGATCAAGCCGGGACAGGAGCAAGGTGCGCAGGCCGGCCAGATCGTGGTGGTCGAGATCACCGCGCCGCCGACGTCGCAACGTGGCCCGGTGGGCGAGATTCGCGCAGTGTTGGGCGAACGCCTGCAGCCCTCGCTGGTGGTGGAAATGGCCATTGCCAGCCATGACCTCCCGCACGAATGGCCGGCTGCGGTGCTGCGCGACGCGGCCGGGGTGGAGGGCGCGGTGACCGCGGCCGAGTGTGATGGCCGCGCGGATATCCGCAAGTTGCCGCTGGTGACCATTGATGGCGCCGACGCGCGCGACTTCGACGATGCGGTTTATGCCGAACCGCGTCGCGGTGGTGGCTGGCGTCTGCTCGTGGCGATTGCCGACGTGTCGCATTATGTGCAGGTAGGCAACGCGCTGGACCAGGAAGCGTTCGAGCGCAGCACGTCGACGTATTTCCCCGGCTTCGTGGTACCGATGTTGCCGGAGACGCTGTCCAACGGCATTTGCTCGTTGAACCCGAATGTCGATCGCCTGTGCATGGTGTGCGACATGCAGGTGGATGCTGAAGGTGCGGTCACCCGGGCGAAGTTCTATGACGCGGTGATGAGTTCGCATGCGCGGCTGACCTACGACAAGGTGTGGCAGGCGGTCGGCCTGCGCGAAAAGGATGCGCTGCATGAGGTAGCCGACGTGCTGCCGCAGCTGGAACATCTGCATGCGCTGTACCAGGCGATGGCAGCCCAGCGCAGGCGTCGCGGTGCGATTGATTTCGAGACGCCCGAGGTGAAGTTTCGTCTCGACCAGACTGGCGGCGTTGAATCCATGGGCGCCACCGAACGCAACGACGCGCACAAGTTGATCGAGGAATGCATGATCGCCGCCAATGTGCAGGCGGCGTTGTTCCTGGAGAAGAAAAAAATCCCCGCGTTGTTCCGTGCGCATGAGCCGCCGCCGGCCGACAAGTACGAGGATCTGCAGCAGTTTCTGCGCGAGTTCAAGCTGCGCATGCCGCCGGTGGACGAAGTGACACCGGCGGATTTTTCCGAAATCCTGCGCATGGTGAAGGACCGCCCGGAACGCGAGTTGATCCAGTCGGTGCTGTTGCGCGCGCAAAGCATGGCGGCGTATCAACCGGACAATCGCGGGCATTTTGGCCTCGCGTTGCAGGCCTATACACATTTCACCTCACCGATTCGTCGCTATCCCGACCTGTTGGTGCATCGGGCGATCCGCCATGCGCTCAGCGGTGGCAAGCCCGGCAACTACAACTACAGTCCCACCGAGATGGCGGCGATGGCGGTGCACTGCTCGCAGCGCGAGCGCCGCGCCGAGGAAGCCGAGCGTGACGTGGATGAGCGCTTCAAGTGTGCCTGGATGGAAAAGCACATTGGCAGCGAGTTCGACGGCGTCGTCACCGGTGTCACCTCGTTTGGCCTGTTCGTGGAACTGGACGAGTCGAAGGTGTCCGGGCTGGTGCATATCAGCCAGCTGGTCAACGATTACTACCACTTCGATGCGATCCGCAAATTGCTGAAGGGCGAGCGCACCGGCACGCAGTTCCGCCTGGGCGACCACGTGCGCATTCAGGTGCTGCGCGCCAGTCTGGAAGACCGCAAGATCGACTTTCGGCTGGTGGCACCGCGCGCAGGGTCCGCCCCGCCGCCTGCTGGCAGCAAGGCGTATGACTACGCGGCGGGTGGCGAGCGCTACTCGCTGCCAAAGCGGGCGTCCGCTTCGGTCAAGGGCCCAAGCATGCTGAACCGCGCAGCGCAAGCGATCGGCCGCGTGTTTGGCCGCCACGCACCAGCGGTGGCGGCGCCGGTACCAGCCGCCGTGGTCGAGCCAACGCGGTCGCGGCAGCGCGCAGCCAAACCACCGGCCGCGAGCGATGCCCGGCAGCGCCAACCGTCGCCACCAGCGACGGGCAAGTTGGCGGCAGGCACGCCGACGCGCGGCAAAAGCGCAAGCCAGTCAAGGCGGACGAAGTCCGCCGGACCGGGTCGTGCGGCGGGCGCGCAACGGCAAGGTCAAGGCCAGGGTCGCAAGCCGGCAACAGGGCAGACCGCCGCCACGGTCACGCCGGCAGCATCCGGGCGGCACCCGCGCCGCGGCCGTCGGCCGAAGCCAGTGGGTCAGTCATGACCGAGAGCTGGATTGTCGGCATCAATCCGGTCGAGGGCGCGCTGAGCAACGATGCCGAGCGCGTGCGCGAGCTGCTGGTCGAGAACGGCCAGCGCAACGCGCGTGTACTCGAGCTCGCCGAGCGCGCACAGAAATTGACTATCCCGGTGCAGCATCGACCGCGCGCGGAGCTGGACAAGCACGCTGGTGGCGCCCGGCATCAGGGCATTGTTGCCCGCTATGAGGCCGCACCGTCCGGGCACGAGAGTGATCTGGCCGGGTTACTCGCGCGCGATGGCAACCGCACGCTGGTGCTGGTGTTGGACGGTGTGACCGATCCGCATAATCTGGGCGCCTGCCTGCGCAGTGCGGCCGCCGCCGGGGCCACCGCGGTGATCGTGCCGAAGGATCGGGCGGTGGGGCTGACGCCGGTAGTGCGCCGGGCATCGGCCGGCGGTGCCGATCGCGTACCACTGATCGCCGTGACCAATCTGGCGCGTACACTGCGCGAGTTGAAGGATGCCGGCGTATGGATTACCGGGCTGGCTGGCGATACCGGAACGTCGATCTACGCGGTGGATCTGACCGGACCCGTGGCGATCGTGCTTGGCAGTGAAGGCGATGGCATGCGTCGCTTGACCCGCGAGCTGTGCGATTTCGTGGCCAAGATTCCGATGCCCGGCGTGATGGAGAGCCTCAACGTTTCCGTTGCCACCGGCATCGTCGTGTTCGAGGCGTTGCGTCAACGGAGTGCAAACGGATGACCACACTGTTCTGGCATGACTGGGTCGGCTATATCGGCGTGGTTCTGGTCCTGCTGGCGTATTTGCTGCTGCAGGCACGCAAGCTGCATGGCAATGGCCTGACCTACCAGTTGTTGAACCTGTTTGGCGCACTCGGGGTGTTGCTGTCACTGCTGTTTGGCAGTTTCAACCTGTCGGCGTTTGCGATGGAAGCGGCGTGGCTGGCGATCAGTATGTACGGCATTGCGCGCGGCTGGCGCTTGCGCCGCGAGTCAACGCCTCGACCTTGATGCAGCCGATGTTGGCGACCAGGCGTGTTTGCAGTTGGTCGAGGCGACGAAGGCGGGCCGCACCCGCATGTCGCGCCGTCAGACCGCCTCGAATCCGCCATGTGCGCGTTCGAATACTTCCAGCTGGCGCCAGCGATTGACGACCGTGCAGAACAGTTCCGCCGTGCGCTCGGCGTCATACACCGCGGAATGCGCTTCGTGGCTGTCAAACTTGTGACCGGAAGCCAGCACGGCCTTGCTCAACACTGTCTGACCGTAGGCCAGACCGCCAAAGCTGACCGTGTCAAAGCAACTGAACGGATGAAACGGGTTGCGCTTGTGCCCGCAGCGGCGCACAGCCTGGTTGAGAAAGCCCAGGTCGAACGCGGCATTGTGGCCAACCAGGATGGCGCGTTGGCAACCGGCTGCATGTACGGCTTCGCGGACGCCCTGGAAAATGAAGTCCAGCGCTACGCGTTCATCCAGTGCGCCGCGCAGCGGGTTGTAAGGGTCGATCCCGGTGATTTCCAGTGAGCGTGGGTCCAGATTCGCCCCCGGGAATGGCTCCACGTGCGTGTGCAGGGTCGGCAGTGAACTGATGTAGCCGTCCGCATCCATCGCCAGCGGGATGGCGGCGATTTCCAGCAGCGCGTCGTGCTCGTCGTCGAAACCGCCGGTCTCCACGTCAACCACCACCGGCAAAAAACCCCTGAACCGCTCCGCCATGTGCAGCGTCGCGCTATTGCTCGATATTTCCATCACTGCAGCATATCAGTGCGTTGCCTGCAGCGTGGGTGCCACCGTGTTCAACGGTTGTCCAGTGTGGCTCCAGTCAGCAATCCACGCGCCAGCATGGAGCATTGCCGCCGGTACAACAGCAGTTGCCATTGGCGCCCGCCGATCTGTCGCCACAGCACGGCCGAACGCACTGCGGCCAGGAGGTTGGTGCGGATCTTTTCGACTACCGGTGCTTGCTGCAGCTGCTCGGGGTTGCCGCTGACCATCACCCGCGGTCGCAGCGTGGAAAGAATGGAGGTATACAACTCCGCCAGCCGCCCGGTGACCTGAGTGGAGGCAAGCCCGAAATGCTCGACCTGGCGCTGTGCCGCAACGATGCCGGTCTGCAGCTTGTCCAGCAGGTCCGGCCGGCCGGTCAGGCTGCGTTCCAGGCGCATGACCGTAACCACCATCTTCGTCACCGACATCTCGCGGTCGGTCTCGTCGAGCTGGGCCACGAGCGAGCGCAGCCCGATGTGCAGGTCGGCGACGTTGCCATACACGGCAACCACCGAGGGCGCATCAATACGAAACACACTGGCCACGCCCGTTTCCATGGCCGCCTCGTCGCAGCGGCCGCTGGTGGCCAGCTGTTGGGTCAGCGTGCAAGCCTGGAACAAGCCGGCAAGCGCGATGACACGCTCCTCATTCATCGCAAAGACTTCAAACACGATGTTGCGGTTCTCCTGCAGACGGTGTCACGACAATGGTGCGGATGGAACGTTGCACCGGGTTCACTTCGCTGCCATCGGCACGGACGCTGGTGACAGTCCACCAAACGCCGCGTCGGTAGCGGCGATCACTGCGCCGCCCAGACAGACAGGGCCAGCGTAGAGCACGATTGACTGTCCCGGAGTCACTGCGCGTTGAGGTTCGTCAAAATGCACTTCGATCCCGTCGGCAAGGATGTCGACGGTACAGCTCTGGTCGTCCTGACGATAGCGTGTACGTGCGGTGCAGCGAAAATGCTGCGCCGGCGCTGCACCGGCCACCCAGCTTGGCGGCTCTGCCCGCAACCGCCGCGACTGCAGCCAGTGGTTTTCGCCACCCTGGGCAACAAACAATACGTTCGCCGTGACGTCCTTGCCCACGACGTACCAGGGTGCGCCGCTGGTGTTGTGCCGGCCGCCAATGCCAAGCCCGTTGCGCTGGCCCAGGGTGTAATACATCGCACCCTGGTGCGTCCCGACCCGCTCGCCCGCCGGGGTGCGCATGTCTCCGGGCCGGGCCGGGATGTAGCGCGCAAGGAAGCTGCGAAAGTCGCGCTCGCCGATGAAGCAGATGCCGGTGGAATCCTTCTTCGCCGACGTGGAGAGCTGTGCCTGGCGCGCCAGTGCGCGTACCTGCGGCTTTTCCAGCGCGCCAACGGGGAACAGCGTGGCGGCGAGCTGCTGCTGGCCCAGTGTGTGCAAAAAGTACGTTTGATCCTTCGCGGTATCCACTGCCCGCAGCAGCTGGTAGACGCCATCGTGTTCGCCAACTTGGGCGTAATGGCCGGTGGCGATCTTGTCTGCGCCCAGCGCGCGTGCGGCGTCCAGAAACGTCTTGAACTTGATCTCCCGGTTGCACAGCACGTCGGGGTTCGGTGTGCGTCCGGCCCGGTATTCATCCAGGAAGTGGGTAAACACGCCGTCCCAGTACTGGGTGGAAAAATTGCGTGCATGGAACGGGATGCCCAACTGGCCACATACCGTCACCGCGTCTTTGCGATCGGCGTCAGTGGTGCACGGGGCGGAGCGGTCGTCCTCCTCCCAGTTTTGCATGAACAGGCCTTCGACTTCGTGGCCGGCACGTTGCAGCAGCAAGCCCGCTACCGAGGAGTCGACCCCACCGGAGATGCCCAACATCACCTTCACGTGCCGGACCCTGCAGCAAGGTAGTCAATAACGGTCAGCGGCAAGCGTTGTCCGGCCAGCCAGGCGTCGATGCTGCACAGGATGAGCGGGCTGCGCAGGCGGTCGCCAAGCGCGGCAATCTCATTGCGCGTCATCCACAGCGCACGGGTGATGTCCGGGTCAAGCGCACGCTCCACGTCGTGATCGAGGGTGCGCGCCGCAAAACTGAAACGCAGCACCATGTCGCCATGTTCGCTGCTGCGCCACTGTTGAACGCCGATGAGGTGCTGCAGTTCGACATTCCAGCCAGTCTCCTCCAGGGTTTCGCGCACAGCGGCGGCAAACACGCTTTCGCCGTCTTCCAGGTGACCCGCCGGCTGATTGAACATGGCCCGGCCGTTGATTGTCTCCTCCACCATCAGGTAGCGTTCGTCGCGCGGGACGACGCACGCTACGGTGGCATGCGGGCGCCAGACAGCAGCGGAGGAATCAGCTTGGGACATGCGGTGCATCGACGCTGGAAAAGACGTCATTGTGCCATTACATCAGGTAGCGGTCGCGTTGCCGGGAGGCGCGGGCCGCAGCGTATAATCAGATGCAACGGGTATTTGTCGCCAAAGTCATGTCGCACGAACACGAATACGAGCACGATAACGATCGCGGGTTGGCGCTCAAGACAGCCAGACCCGAAGTGGCGCGTCCGCCGCTGTTTCAGGTGTTGCTGCTCAATGATGACTTCACGCCGATGGATTTTGTGGTCGAGGTGTTGCGGGCTTTCTTCAATCTCGACCAGGAACGGGCAGTGCAGGTGATGCTGCATGTGCATACACGGGGTCGCGGGGTGTGCGGGGTGTTTACCCGTGAGGTCGCCGAGACCAAGGTTGTCCACGTCAACGAGTTTTCACGTTCCCACCAACACCCGTTGCTGTGCACTATGGAAAAGCTGTGAAGAGCCCCATTCTGTGTACAGTGCGGCATAGCAGGCCGCGCATCACCTAGCGGAGACGATCCCCATGTTCAGCAAGGATCTGGAAGTCACCATCGGCCATTGTTACAAGCAGGCTCGCGAGCAGCATCACGAGTTCATGACGGTCGAGCATCTGTTGCTGGCGTTGACGGAAAATCAGTCCGCGCTCGGTGCGCTGCGTGCGTGCGGTGTCGATTTGCCGCGGCTGACGCTGGAACTGGAGCGCATCATTGCCGAAACCGTGCCGGTACTGCCGCAGGGTGATGAGCGCGACACGCAACCGACGCTTGGTTTCCAGCGGGTGTTGCAGCGGGCCGTTTATCACGTGCAATCGTCCGGTCGCAAGGAGGTGACGGGGGCGAACGTGCTGGTGGCGATCTTTGGCGAGAAGGATTCACACGCCGTGTATTTCATGCATCAGCAGGAAACCACCCGGCTGGACGTGGTCAATTACATCTCGCATGGCATTGCCAAGATCGGTGACGACCCGGCCGCTGGCACTGCCGGTGGCAGCGAGCGCGAAGGTGAGGAAGGTGGTGAGCCGAAAGGCAATCCGTTGCACGAGTTTGCGAGCAACCTCAACGAGCTTGCGTTGCAGGGCAAGATAGATCCGCTGATCGGTCGTGCTGACGAGATCGAGCGGACGATCCAGGTGTTGTGTCGCCGGCGCAAGAACAATCCGTTGTACGTTGGCGACGCTGGCGTGGGCAAGACGGCGCTGGCTGAAGGCTTGGCCAAGCGCATCGTCGACGGCGAGGTGCCGCAGGTGCTGGAAGACGCCACCATCTGGTCGCTGGACCTGGGCGCGTTGGTGGCCGGCACCAAGTACCGTGGCGATTTCGAGAAGCGCCTGAAGGGCGTGATCTCCCAACTCAGGCAGCAGCCGGGTGCGATCCTGTTCATTGACGAGATCCACACCATCATTGGTGCTGGCTCGGCGTCCGGGGGCACCATGGACGCGAGCAATCTGATCAAGCCGATGCTGGCGTCGGGCGAACTGCGCTGCATCGGTTCGACCACGTTCCAGGAATACCGCAGCGTATTCGAGAAGGATCGTGCCCTGGCGCGGCGTTTCCAGAAAATCGACGTGGTGGAGCCGACGGTGGAGGACAGCATCGAGATCCTCAAGGGCCTGCGCTCGCGCTTTGAGGAGCACCACCATGTGTCCTATACCAACGAGGCGTTGCGGGCGGCCGTTGCCCTGTCGGTCAAGCACATTCCGGATCGCCTGTTGCCGGACAAGGCCATCGACGTGATTGACGAGGCTGGTGCCCGCCAGCGTTTGCTGCCGGAAGATCAACGCACCGGCAAAATCGACGTCAGCGAAGTGGAGTACATCGTTGCCAAGATGGCGCGTATTCCCACCAAGCAGGTGTCGGCGTCCGACCGTGATGTGCTGCGCAATCTGGAGCGCAATCTGAAGATGGTGGTGTTTGGCCAGGACACGGCCATCGAGGCCCTGGCAGCGTCCATCAAGATGGCGCGTTCGGGTCTGGCCGATCCATCCAAGCCGATCGGCTGCTTTCTGCTGGCCGGCCCCACCGGCGTGGGCAAGACCGAGGTCACCAAACAGCTGGCGCTGCAGCTGGGCATTGAAATGATTCGCTTTGACATGTCCGAGTACATGGAAGGGCACTCCGTGTCACGCCTGGTCGGCGCGCCCCCGGGCTATGTCGGCTTCGATCAGGGTGGACTGCTTACGGAAGCGGTGGTCAAGCATCCGCATGCCGTGTTGCTGCTGGATGAGATCGAAAAGGCGCACCCGGATGTATTCAACATCCTGTTGCAGGTCATGGATCACGGCGTATTGACCGACACCAACGGGCGCGAGGCGAATTTCAAGAATGTGATCGTGGTGATGACGACCAACGCGGGTGCGCAGGTTGCCGCGCGGCGCAGCATGGGTTTTGTCGAGCAGAAGCACGAATCCGACGCAATGGAAGTGATTCGCCGGCTGTTCACGCCGGAATTCCGCAACCGGCTGGATGCCGTCATCCAGTTCAGCGCGCTCGGCTTCGAGCACATCCTGCGCGTGGTCGACAAGTTCCTGATCGAACTGGAAAGCCAGCTCACCGAGAAGCGCGTCACCCTGGATGTGGACGCCGCTGCGCGGCGCTGGCTGGCCGAGCACGGCTTTGATCCGCAGATGGGTGCCCGGCCCATGGCGCGCGTCATCCAGGACAAGGTCAAGCGCGCACTGGCCGACGAGCTGCTGTTCGGCAAGCTGGCCGGTGGCGGCGTGGTTCACTTGAGCGTGCGTGATGGTGAGCTGCAGGTAGACAGCGAAGCGCTGGAACAGCTGCCCGCGATCGTCGGGTAACCCACATGGATCGTGCTGGGCGGAACGGCTTGTTTTATCCGGCCGTTCCGCCAGCGGTTGGCCGCCAGTGTTGCCGCATGGCACACGACGCAACGTGACTGCCTTGTTAGTGGGGTCGCCGCTTTTGTTGTGTTGGCTGGGCGGAAGGTAGAGTTCGGCAGCAGCGCTTCGTGGCGCGCCTTGCCTTCCACGCCTGTGCGATATTGCGGCGCAATTTTCAGCGGTCAATCCGGCCGAACGCTGCCCGTGCGCTGGTCCAGCAGGGCTGCCGGCAAGAGCCAACGCCACGCGTGGCCAGCGGGCATGCTTACTTCATGCGGTAGGTGATACGCCCTTTGCTCAGGTCGTACGGAGTCATCTCGATCTTCACCTTGTCGCCGGTGAGGATGCGGATGTAATGCTTGCGCATGCGGCCGGAAATGTGGGCGATGATGACGTGCCCGTTCTCCAGTTGCACGCGAAACATGGTGTTGGGCAGGGTCTCCTGGACCGTACCTTCCATTTCGATGACGTCGTCTTTGGCCATGTGTCTCGGTTTTCACGCGCAGCCGTTGCAGCCGCGTAAGCCGTCAAGTATGCCACGAATATGGATTCAATTGAAGAACTTCCGCTGGGCGGCTCAGGCGAAATGCTGATCCAGCTTTTCGCGGATGTCCTGCTCGATCCTGCCACGGAATGGGCTCAACAACAGGCCCAGTTGCGCGGTGACGTGCACGGCATGGTCACTGACGGCGATGGCTCCGTTCACGCCGGTACCGGAAAATTGCAATACGTCGTCGCGCCACTGGTTGGTCAGACCAAACTTTTGTTGCAGGTCGACAGCCACTTTTTCAATGACAAGGCGCGCCGCTGAGGTGCCCAGATGGTGGGGCCGCTCGATGTCGATTTTCGTCATGCTGATCTCCCGGACAGGTATCCATCTTAGTGCCACGTTCGCTGCGAACGCGGCGGCATCGCCGACTGTCACCCGTGTCGACTCAGCCATGGCGCGCAGGCAGGTGAGTCAGGCCCGGCGACATGGTGGGTCGCTCGGCCCGGCAGTGGCGCATGATAAAGTTTCCGCGTCACCTGGCTGGTTGATTGATGCGTATTGAATTCCCCCATGCCGCCCGCGAGGACTTTCACTGGTCGCAGGCGCAATTGCGTATTGGCAGCGCACCCGACAACGACCTGGTGCTGGCGGTGACCCAGGCCGCACCGCGCCATCTGTGCATTCAACATGACCGCCGGGGTTGGGTGCTGCAGGTGCTGCCCGGCGCGGGACGCATTTACGTCAATGCCCGGCCGGTGCATGAACGGGCCTTGCTGCGCGCTGGCGATGTGGTCAGCGTGGGTGATTGCCGCCTGCTGCTGTGTGCCGACGTGGACCCGAGTCAGCGTCAGTGTGCTGCAGTGAACGATTTCGAAGCGTGCACCGTGGCGTTGCGCGCAGTCGCCGGTCCGTTGTCAGGCAAGGTGTTGCCGGTGCATGGACACCTTGAGCTCGGCCCGCATGGCCGGATTCCGCTGGAGTTGCCGCAGGGCGAAACCGTATCGTTGCGTCTTGCCTGGCGGGATGGCCGGCTGATGTTGCAGGTACTGGAGCCGTCCGCGAACCATCCCCTGCGGGTCAATGGCGCGCGCGTGCAGACCGTTGCACTGCAGCCGGGGGACCAGATTGGCGTGGCCATGCACCGGTTTGTCGTGGAAGCACCGGGAATGCAGCCGGAACCGGAAATCGCTGCGCCGCCATCGATACCCGCGCGCGAAGACGAACCCGTGCCCCATTCGAGTGGTGGCGCCTGGTGGCTAATTCTCACTGCTGCAGTGTTGGCGCTGGGTATCGGCCTGGTATTGCTGATCCGCTTTTGAGCGCAAGGTCGCGGTACTTGTTGACCGCTCCATGCTGCGTCGCGGCATAATGCACGGGAGCTTTCACGGACGTGCCTGATGAGCAGAGTGTGGAATTTCAGCGCGGGTCCGGCGGCGTTGCCGCTGGAGGTACTTGAGCGCGCGCAGCGGGAGATGCTGGACTGGAACGGCAGCGGCGCGTCGGTGATGGAACAGTCGCATCGTGGGCAGCGTTTTGGCGCCATGGCCGAACAGGCCGAAGCCGACCTGCGCAGCTTGCT
>DATCWU010000061.1:0-2199 GCA_036566165.1 Rhodanobacter sp.
GGCAACCCAGGACAGGCCAGAACATTCAGAGGCGAAATCGAAAGGTATCTCTATCCAGTGGCCTCGACCTCCAAGCTCCTCTGAACCACCGCCATCCATGGCCGTTCCCCGCGTGAGCTTGCAAATGCGACCATGAAAGCGCTCTACTGGCGGACGTCCGGCACTGGGCAAAAGTCTCCATGAATCAAGTCTTTGTGAAGGTTTTGTGTAGGTGCGCAGGCTGCGTGTTGCTGCTCAGTGCGGCACAGGCGCGAGCCGGCATGGTAGTGACAGACCACGTGATCAGCACGGTTACGCAAGCGCAGACCCATGTCCCCGTCACCTTCGGTCAGATCTTCAAGGCTGGCGACATACCCCAGGGCGAGACGGTTACCGCCACCCTCAATGGCCAGCCAGTCGCCTTGCAGGTGGATATCAAGGCGACCCATCCCGACGGCAGCTTGCGCCACGCGGTGCTGACGACGATGGTTCCATCGCTGCCAGGTAATGCAAATTTACCCTTGGCGCTGTCTACCGGACCGGCGCCAACGACGACGGGACTTGATCAGCCCGTCAGCTTGTCGCAGTTGCTTGCGACAAACTACGACGCCGACGTATCACTCAACATCGGCGATCGCAAATACACCGCAAATGCCCGCGCACTGCTGCAGACGGCCAACAACACGAATGCGTGCAAGCCGTGGGGCACCCAATGCAACCAGTGGCTTTCCGGCCCCCAGACCAGCGAGTGGATCGTTAACGGCCCCGTGACGGCGGCGGATGGCACGACCGACCCAAACTTGAGAATCTACTTCGCAGTGCGAGTCTACGCAGACGGCTCGCATGGCACCGTGCGCCAAGTACAAACCGATGTCATCGTGGAAAACACCTCGGCCTACACGCCACAGGCGCAGCCGCAATACACCGCGACCCTGACTTCCGGAAACGAGGTTTACTCCAGTCCGGCACTTACCCAGTACGCCTACACGCGTTGGCACAAGGTGTTGTGGTGGAACCATGCCGAGCCGCAAGTCTACTTGCGGCAGAACACCGGATATATCCAGGACAGCAAGGCGGTGTCGCGCTACATGCCGCTGACGCCGGATGAGAAGTTCCTGGCCAGCTTGCGCCAGACCTGCGCGCCCCTGGATCATTGTGATCAGACCCAGAAGATGCACATGGCAGGCGCACAGGCAGCGATCGGTCCGTTGCCGCGCTGGACCAGCGTGTACATCGTCGCCCCGGATGTACGGGCCTACAACTGGATGCTGGCCAACACGGATGCGCTCGGCGCCTACGGCATTCATTATCGGGACCAGGCGACCGGCTGGCCAATCAGCATCCAGAAGCACCCCTACGTCACGACCGCGGCCTGGACCTATGCAAATGGCGTCGCAAAGCAATCAATGACCGGGTCTGCGGCCAACCAGGAGAAGATCGCTGCCTATCGGCGCGACCTATTGCCAAACTGCACGAACAACGCCGTGGTGACGGGATGTACCGAGGCCTATTACGGAACCGGGAACCCAGCGCAATGGGACAACGCGCACCAGCCGGCGCAGTCGTACGTGCCATACATGGTGACGGGCTCGTATTACTACATGTCCGAGTTGGCGTTTGCGGCCTCGATCAACGCGCTTACGCCGAACCCCGTTTACCGTGGTTACTCGCAAGGGTTGATTGACGACAGCTACAGCCAGGTGCGCGGTAAGGCCTGGGCATTGCGCCAGATGGCCGATGCGGCGTGGTTGCTGCCCGATGGCTACCCGCTGAAGGCCGAGTTCAATGCGAATGTCAATAACTCGCTGGCAGACTGGGGTCGGAAATACATCAACAATCCGAGCGCCAATTCGCTGGGACTGATGAACAGCGGTCATAGCTACAGCGTGAACGGTGGCACCAGGAACGCGATGGCGCCGTGGATGCACAACTTCTTCACCTGGTCGGCGGGCCACGCGGCAGAGCTGGGTTTTGCGGGAGCCGCGGAGCTGCGCGACTGGTTGGCAAAGTTCGAGATCGGTTTGATGACGGACTGGCAGGCCAATCCCACCCAGGGCTTCTGCTGGCTGGAAGCTTCCGCCTACACGCTTGTGGTTACCGACCCCACTGGAAAGACCTACCTGCCCTCGTACAGCGCCATATACGCGGCGACGTTCCCGAGTCTGGTCGGGCTGGCCTGCAATTCGCCGGCCATGGTGACCGCCATGGGAACGCTGGAAA
>DATCWU010000085.1:0-2214 GCA_036566165.1 Rhodanobacter sp.
CACGTTGACGCTGTCGCGATCGAGCACCGAGTTCAACTCCGCGTTGGAGCCGCCGCGCAGCACGATCGCGGTGTCATCCGTTCCGGTCTGCTGCAGGGTCTGTTGAAATCCCTCGCCCATTGCCAGCATCGCCACCAGCACGCCCACCACGCCGGCAATGCCAATGACCACGACCAGCGACGCCCCCACCCGCTGGCGCAGCGTGCTGATGCCGACCCCGGTGATCGACAAGGTCTGCCGGCCGCGCCGGGTCAGCCCCAGCCACAATCCAAGCAACACCAGCAACACCAGTACCGCCGGCCAGGGCAGTTTGGACCAGATCAGCAGGCCCACGACCAGCCCGGCCACCAGCCCGAACCCGCGCAGAAATGCGAGCAGTTTGCGCATGTCCCGTCTCCTCAGCGACCGGCCAGTGCATCGACAATGTTCAGCCGCATCGCCCGCCACGCCGGCAACGCGCCCACCACCAACCCGATCACCACCATCAGCCCGATGCCGACGGCCCAGCTGCCGGCCCCGACCGCAGGCAGGTTGAGCATGCCGCCACTGCCCTTGCTGACCGCTGGCGCCAGCACCGCTGCCAGGCCGACGCCGATGACGCCACCGAGCAACAACAGCAGCACCGATTCGGCCAGCACCATCGCCAGCACGCTGGTGCTGGAAAACCCGATGGTCTTGAACACCGCCAGTTCGGACGTCCGTTCGCGCACCGCCTGCGCCATCGTGTTGCCGGTCAGCAGGATCAGCGTGAAGAACACCGCGCCCATGATCGAACCGACGATCAGGCCAATGTCACCCAGTTGCTTGGCGAAGGACGCACTGAACGCCTGCTCGGTCTGCGTTTTCGTCTCGTGATCGGAGTTGGCTGACAGCGCATCGATCGCCTGGGCCACACGATCGCCCAGCGCCGGGTCGGTCAGCCGGTCGACATACCAGCCAACCGTGCCACTGCCAAACGCATTGGACTCGTCAAAATACTTCCAGTGCAGCATGAACAACTGGTCCAGCCCGTTCGCCGCATCCTTGCCCACGGTATAGATGCCGACAATGTCGAACGTCCAGGTCTTATCGCCATTCTTCTGCGGGAAGATGGTCGACTGCAGCGGCACCTTGTCGCCGACCTTCCAGCCATATTTTTTTGCCAGCAGCTCGCCAATCACCGCACCGGTGCGCGTGCTGTCGAATGCCTTGCGCTGGTCGGCAGGCAAATGGATTTCCGGATACAGATCCAGGTAGTTCGGGCTGACTGCATAGCTGAACACGAAATTCTTCGGGTCCTGGTAGATGCCGCCAAACCAGTTCGCGTGACCGACGTCGCGCACACCGGGTATGCCGGCGATACGCGTGCCCAGTGACTCCGGCAACGGCTGGATGATCGAATAGCGCGACGACGTAACCAGCCGGTTGACGCCGGCAATGCTCTGGCTGCCCGAGTCAAACGCGGTGCGCACCGCATCGAGCATGCCGAACAGCAGGAACGCGGCGATGATCGAGACCAGCGTCAGCAAGGTACGGGTCTTGCGCCGGAACAGCCCCGCCCAGATCAGATGGAAATATTTCATGGCGGTTTCCTCACGCCGTGGCCGGTTCGACCAGGGTGCCCTTGTCCAGCTGCAGCGTGTGGGTGGCGTATTCGGCCGCCTTCGGATCATGGGTGACCATCACGATGGTCTTGCCATGGTCGCGGTTCAGTTGCTGCAGCAAGCCCAGCACGTCTTCGGCGGATTGCCGATCGAGGTCACCCGTCGGCTCGTCACATACCAGCAAGGCGGGGTCGGAAACTATGGCGCGGGCAATCGCCACGCGTTGTTGCTGGCCGCCGGACAATTCACCCGGCTTGTGCGTGGCGCGATCAGCCAGACCAACCAGTTGCAGCGCGATCGAGGCATTCTTCTTGCGTTGCGCGCCGGACAGTTTGGTCAGCAGCAACGGCAATTCCACGTTGCGCTGCGCCGACAACATCGGCATCAGGTTGTAGAACTGGAACACGAAACCGACGTTGGATGCGCGCCACCGCGCCAGCGCACCACCGCCAAGCTGGTCGATACGCTGACCACCCACGCTGATGCTGCCGGCGCTGGGCGCGTCCAGCCCGCCAATCAAATTGAGCAAGGTGGTCTTGCCCGAACCGGACGGGCCCATCAAGGCAAGGAAGTCGCCCTCGGCAATCTCCAGGTTGACGTGGTGCAACACCTCGACCTTCTGCTTGCCGCG
>DATCWU010000098.1:0-14957 GCA_036566165.1 Rhodanobacter sp.
GCCGCAGCGCCGGCCAGACGGAGCAGCTCGACCCGCAGCGCTTCACTGTCCGCATTGGCCACCGGCTGATGGGCGCGCGTACGTTCAATCATGCCGCGCAGGCAGTCGACCACCTGCAGCATCAATTCGATCAGCTCGGGATCGGCCGCGCGATGCCCGTCACGCACCTCCGACAGCAACGATTCGGCGACGTGAGTGAACGCGGCAATGTCGGCAAAACCGAACGTGGCAGCGCCACCCTTGATCGAATGCGCGGCACGAAAGATCGTGTCCACCAGGTCGCTGCCGCTGGCGCCGCCATCCAGTTCCAGCAGCGCCGCTTCCATCGCGTCCAGCCCTTCCAGGCTTTCCGCAAAGAACGTGCGATGGAACTGGGTCAGATCAACCGTACCCATGAGCGATCAGCCGAGTACGCGCTTGACAGTTGCCAGCAACTGGTCTGGATCAAACGGCTTGACCAGCCAGCCCGTGGCACCTGCAGCCTTGCCTTCCATCTTCTTTTCGGTATGCGACTCGGTGGTCAGCATCAGGATCGGCACACCCTTGTAGGCAGGCATGGCACGCAACGCACGCACCATCGTGAGACCGTCCATCACCGGCATGTTCACATCAGCCAGCACCAGATCAAACGTACCGCCCTGCGCCAGATCCAGCGCCAGTTGTCCGTTTTCCGCCTCGGCCACTTCGTGACCGGCGCCGCGCAAGGTAAACGCCACCATGCCGCGCATCGACACCGAATCATCCACCGCAAGAATCTTTGCCATGTCGCAATTGCCTCATTCAGACCGGCGCAGTGGCCGGCAATTCCAGTAACGGGGCCAACCCGAGCAGATTGGCTGCCTCATGCAATGCAACGCTCGGTCCGCGCCAGCTCACCGTGCCGCCACGCGTGTTGACCTCGCGGCGAAACAGCGCAAGCAGCTGCAGCGACGCCGTGTCGATCCGCTCCACGGCCTGGCCGTCAAGCACGATCACACGCTCATCCAGCGCTCGCAGCAGCTCCGCCATCAAACCGCCCTGGGTACTCATCCGACAATCAGCCGGCAGCGCCACCGTGGCTGACGCGACGACAGCCGCGCCAGCCGTTTCTTTCGATGCAAACACCACTGGCGTCGCCACCTCGACCCCTGCCGACGCGGCATCCGACGCGCCGGTCACCGGCATCTTCTGCTGTCGCGCAGCGGCCACTCCGTGCTCGGCACCACGTTGTCCAGCCATCTGCTCTCACCCCGTCTGCGGCTCGCGCTGTCTGCGCTGACGAGAGGCTATCGGCGGCTTGGGCAATCGCTTTAGCGCCACCAGAAAGAAAGCGGATCGGACCATTGCGCAGGAATGGTTGCACCGTCGCGCACCGGTGCCGCCGCACAGGTCGCGCCAGACACGGATTCTGGTCTCATCCACGCGCCAGCCCGACAGCCACCCCATGGCGCGTTCGAGTGGTGGCGACAGCAGTGCTCAAGTTTCCGGATGGGATGCCGATGTTCTCATGGACGGACCATCCAGCCGCGCTAGATAGTCGAGCGCAGGAGCCTCATGATCATCCAACCCACCAGCCTTGCCGCCCTCACCTGGGCCGGCGCCGCGGCCGGCACGACGGCTCAGAGCTGGCGTATCGGCGCGGTGCTGTCAGCGCGGCCGCTGGGGGTCAATCCGCAAGGCTTGCTGGTGTTGCAAGTCGGCGCGCTGGCAGTGGAAACCGAAGTGCCCGGCAACACATTGCCGGCGCAATTCCAGGTACGCATACTCAGCCTTGGCGCGCAACCGCATCTGGAAGTGCTGCCGGCGCACCCGGCCGATCCGACCTTTCAGCGCGCACTCCGCGAACTGCTGCCGCAGCAGAATGGTTACGCGCCACTGTTGGCAACAATTGGTGCGTTGGCGCAACGGCCCATGGTGCGCCAACTGCCGCCAGCGCTGCGCACCGCGCTGGCGCTGCTTGAGCACGCCATGCCGACGCCCGCGGAGGTGACCCGCGGCGAGGGGCTGCGCACAGCCATCAGCCGCAGCGGCCTGTTTCTGGAATCCCGACTGGCGCGCGCGGTCGAGGCTCTGCCAGCCGTCGTGCAGGACGACTGGAAGGGCGCGTTGTTGCGCCTGGCCAGCCTGCTCGACCAACAAGCCCCCCCACCACCACCCAGCGGGCGCAATGACACCCCCCCACCACTGTTGCAGCGCGGCTTGCGGGCGCAGGGGCGTGTCCCCCTGCCGCTGCTGGCCGGCAGCGAAGACGTGGCACCGCTGGTTACTCGGCTGCACGGCGACGTCAAGGCCGCGCTGGCTCGGCTGGAGGTGGCGCAACTGGAAGCGAGTGCGGTACCGGCCTGGATGATCGAGATTCCCCTGCAGGGCGCCGACGGTCACGACGTACTGCAACTGCAGCTCGAATATGTGACGGATGCGGCGGACGGTGACCATGGCTGGACCCTCGGCTTCGCGCTGGATCTACCCGCACTGGGACCCGTGCAAGGCGAACTGCAGCTGCGCGAACCGCGCCTGGCAGTGCGCCTGTGGGCCGAACGTGCGGACACTGCCGAACGCCTGGAACGTCAGTGCACATCCTTGCGTCAGCGCCTTGCCGCATGCGGTGTGTTGCTGGATCAGCTCAGTTGTCAGATCGGCATGCCTCAACAACCCAGCCGGCACAGCGCCGTGCTGCTGCAGGCCATTGCATGAACAGCGTGCCACCACCCGCGCAGCGTCGCGTCACCCTGCGTCTGGCCAACGGCGAAACGCAACTCAACGCCATGCCGGCCGAAGCCCTGGAGGCCTTGCTGGCACGGGCCCGTACCCTTGGTGTGCCTGTGCACCACGATCCGCAGATCGCGGCTTTGCTGGTGGCATTGCGCATGCGTGACGACGTACCCGTGCTGCTGTATGCGGCGGCCGCCTCCGTGCTGGCCGCCGTGTATGACGCCGCCGAGGAGTAACGCCGCGTCTGCTCCTTTCCGCAGGAACGACTACATTCGCGATATTCCGGGGGACGCTTGGGGCGTTGTTCGGCCGTCGCGCCGGGAAGAGCTTTCGTGCGCCCGCGGCACTCTTTTAGGCAAGGGCTTTCAGCAATCCGAAAGCCGTGACCGGAGTCCCCACAAGCACGCAGCAGGTCCGTCCACAAGGTGGGACGTGACTCGCGCATCGGAGGCACACGAAAGCGCTTGCCAAAACCGATGAACAACATCGCCATTGAAGCTCCAACGGCATCGCAGCAAGTCCACCCGCCAGGTAAAGCGGAAAGGGCAACGCGACGCCAACCGGCGATGAACGCGCGTCAGCGCGTGGCCGAGTGCATTTGCAAGATGAGCTTGGCCTCGTCCCCCGAGAGCCCGCACCTCTCGACCAGTTGGTCGACGTCGGCGCCCTCGCGGGCCAGCTGCTGGGCCAGTTCGTAAGACGGACGCGGCGTTGCGGTCGCCGGCAGTTCGAGCATGCCGATGCGATGTTCCAGCCGGTCCAGCGCCGTCACCAGCATCGAGGTGGGTACGTCGCTACATGCGTGCACGGCGCTGTGACCCAGCGCACTCAATGCGACGTGCAGACGTCGCGCCTGCAGCCACAGCAGGACCAGCAGCACCGATTGCAGCAGCACCACCAGCAGCAACACCAGCATCCCGATTTCAAGCCACACCATCGTTTCCCTGATCCAGTCGGCACAACCGGCGCACATCGAGCAGGGCGACAAAGCCGCCCTGCCAAGGCAGGACAGCGCTCACCGGGTCCTCCTCACGGTTGACCCGGCCGGGCGGTGGTGGCGCGATTTCCAGGCCGTCACTGGACAGCAACTCGCCGACCGCGTCCACCCGCAAGCCCACCAGATGTGGACCGTACACCAGCATCACCAGCCGCACTTGCGCCGGCTCGGGTGGCGGCAGCAACGCCAGACCAAGGCGGCGGCGCCCATCCAGTACCGGCACGATGCGACCACGCAACGGCCGCACGCCGAGCAAATCCGCTGCGGCTCCCGGTACCGGAGTCAGCTCGCCCTCGCGGATAACCTCGCTGACCTCGGTCAACGGTGCGGCATACAACTGCGAACCCACGCGGAATGACAACCACTGTTGCCCCGCGGCTACCGTCATCGGTCCACCGCTGTGTACGCCTTGATTTGCGCTCATGGTGCTTCCTCTAGCGTGCCAGTGTGGCAGGTGCGTAGCCAGTGTCAGGTGCCGGGTCGGCCGTTTGTCGCACACTGGAAACCACGCTCGCGTCCCGCGTTGGCGTTGTCATCATGGGCGCCCGTTCGGGGGCGGGAGCGGCGGTGGCCGGCGACACCCTGGCCCCGCCTTGCGTCGCCATTGGCGCTGGTACCGGCGCGCGGTGCGGCGCAGACGACCCAGCGGCCGCAGTCAGCTGCGACCCGGCCTGGAGTTGATCCAGGTCTTGCACCGGCCGCTCCGGGGGATCCTGCCCGCCCATCACCACCACCAGCACCCGGCGATTCTGGTTGCGCCCTTCGGCGCTGCTGTTGTCCGCAATCGGACGCACGTCACCCCAGCCGACAATGCCCAGACGATCGGGTCTGACACCATGCTCGGCAAACAAGCGCGCGACCGTCGCTGCCCGCGCCGCCGACAGCTCCCAGTTTGACGGATACATGGCCGTGGCGATCGGCACATCATCAGTAAAGCCTTCCACCCGCAGCGGATTGCCAAATGGCGCCAGGATGGCTGCCATGTTGCGCAGCACCGCGGTAGCCGGGACTGACAACTGTGCCACGCCGCTGGGAAACAAGACGTCGGTGCGAATCTCGATTTCCAGTGAGCCCGGACCGCGCCGCACCGCCACCATTCGCTTGTTGATCAGCGGCTGCAACGCCTTGCGCACTCGATCTTCCAAGCGTCGCAAATCAGCCGCGGGGCGAACCTGCCGGGCCGCAGACTGCGACGGCATACGTCGCTGCGGCAGCGGTACGTTCACTGGCGCCAGTGACGCGCCGCTGGCACTGATCGGACGCGACATGGACGGCTCCGGCGTGTGCGGCGCGGCTTTGCCCGGTGCCAGCGGTGCCAACGCGCGACTGCTACCGTGGAACGCCTCGATCATGGACTGCGACGCTACCCGGTACTTGCCCTCGTTGACCACGGAAACGGCATACATCACCACAAAAAACGCGAGCAGCAACGTCATCAGGTCGGCATAGGGGATCGCCCACGCCTCGTGATTGCTATGCTCTTCGTGCTTCTTTCTCACTCCAGATACCCTTGCAGGCGGGCTTCGATCTGGCGCGGATTGTCGCCCTGGGCAATGGACACGAGGCCCTCGATCAGGATCTCGCGCATTTGCGTCTGCTTGCCGACCAGTGTCTTCAGTCGCGCTGACATTGGCAGCATGAACATGTTCGCCAATGCCACCCCGTAGATCGTTGCCACAAACGCGGCAGCAATGCCGTGACCAAGCTTGCTCGGATCGGACAGGTTCTGCATGACCGCCATCAACCCCATCACCGCGCCGATGATGCCCAGCGTCGGCGAATAGATACCGGCGTTCTCGTACACCTTGGCACCAGCCAGATCGATCGCCTCGCGCGTACCCAGATCAACCTCGAGCGCGCTGCGAATGGCCTCCGGCTCCCCGCCATCGACAAGCAACTGCAGACCCTTGCTGACGAACGTGTCGGCCTCCGCATCGATCTGTGGTTCCAGGCCGAGCAGACCCTGCCGGCGCGTGACCTCACTCCAGCTGACGATGCGCGCGATCAAGTCGCTGGGCTGATGTCGCGGCGGCTTGTAGATCAGCTTGGCCATCGACATGGCATGCCGCAGCACCCGTCCCTGCGTCTGCACGAGCAGCGCGGAAAGCGTGCCGAAGATGACGATCACGAACGCCGCAGCGTTCCACAACGCGCCAATGGTGGAACCCTTGAGTACTGTGCCAATGAGCAGTACCAGCACGCCGAGCACGGTGCCTACGGTGCTTATCTTGTCCATGGCATCAGCCCGTCATCCGCAACGAGGGAAGCAGTTCGCCGTCATGGTCGGCCAGACTTGCCAGATCCACCACCAGCGCCAGCCGGCCATCACCGGTGACGGTGGCCCCGGCGATCCCCGGCACGCCGGCAAACAACGGGCCGAGCGGTTTGACGATGACGTCCTCGCGGCCGAGCATCGCGTCCACCAGACAGCCCAGGTGCAGGTGGCCAATGCGCAGCACCACCACATGCCGACCCGCCGCGCTGCTGGCGCCGGCCCACCCCGAGAGATTGGCCAACGGCAACGCGCGGCCACGATGACGCGCCACCAGACGGCCGTCCAGCGCCTGATCCTGACCTGCGGCCAGCTCGAATACCTCCTCGACATTGGATAGCGGCAGGGCAAACAACTGCGTTCCTGCGCGCACCATCAACACGCGCAGGATGGCCAGTGTGAGCGGAACGGTCAGCTCCAGTTCGGTGCCGTGGCCAAGTTGCGAGCGCACCTGCAAACTGCCACCCAGCTCGGCCACCCGGGTTTTCACCACGTCCATGCCGACGCCACGCCCGGAAATATCGGACACGACGGCCGCCGTGCTGAAACCGGGGCGGAAGATCAATTCGTAGCACTCGGCCTCGCTCAACCGCGCGGCCTGCGCGGCATCCAGCAAGCCTTTTTCCAACGCCTTGCGACGCAGGATTTCCGGGTCCATGCCGTGCCCGTCATCACTCACCGTAATCACGATGTGTTCGCCGCGCTGACTGGCCGACAGACCCACGCGACCCTTGCGTGGTTTGCCGCGTCGCTCGCGCTCAGCGGGCATGCCGATGCCGTGGTCCAGCGCGTTGCGCAACAAATGCACGAGTGGATCGGCGAGCGCCTCCACCAGACTGCGGTCGAGGTCGGTGTCCTCACCTTCAAGCACCAGCTCCACCTCTTTGCCAAGCTGGCGCGCGAGATCGCGCACGATGCGCGGAAAACGCTGAAACAACCGACCGATGGGCTGCATGCGCATACCCAATACCGCGGTTTGCAGATCGTCGGCAACGCGATCCAGCTCGTTGGCAGCAAGCAGCAGTGCCTCGCCACCGTCGCGCGCCGCCAGCATCAGCAAACGGTTGCGCACCAGCACCAGCTCGCCGGTGCGATTGACCAACACATCCAGACGCGCCGTATCCACCCGCACGGTAGTTTCGGCCGTGGCGTGATGCGCGGCGACGGCAGTCGGTGGCGCCGGTGGCGCCACCGACGCAGTGGAAACAACAGCAGTGGGTGCCACTGCGTCTGGCACTGCGACACCCGGAGACGGGGATGCTGGCTGCCCCGGCTGACCGTGCAGCGTATCCAGCAACGCTTCGAACTCGTCGTCGCTGATCGTGGCCCCGGTGGCGCCGGTGCTGACCGCCGACGCCACGGCCGGCGTTGCCAAACCGGGGGCACTGGTGCCATACAGGTTGTCCAGCAGCGCTTCAAACTCGCGATCATCAATGGGTGCGCCATCTGCAGCCGGCGGTGGCAACGGCGGCGCAACTGCCGCGACAACTACCGGTGCCCCCGCCTTGGGCGGTAGCAACCGCTGCAGCAACGCCGGTGGTGCGGCGAGCAACGGCGTCTCATCGGCCAGCGCGCCCATCATCGCGGTGAGCAGATCCAGTGCCTCCAGCAACGCGTCCATCTGCGCGGTGGCCAGCACCACGGTGTGATTGCGCGCCTCGTTGAGCAGATCCTCGGCGTGATGACACAATTCCACCATCGGTTCCAGCGCCAGAAATCCGGCGCCGCCCTTTACCGTGTGAAAGGCGCGAAATACCGCATTCAACAACTCGTTGTCACCCGGTGCCGATTCCAGGCCAACCAGCTGCTCGCCGAGGTGCTGCACAAGCTCCCCAGCTTCGACCAGGAAATCCTGACGCAGCTCGTTGTCAAACTCGGCATTCACGTGCGGTGTCCTTAAAAACCGAATTCGCTGAGCAGTCGATCTGCATCTTCCTGGCTGGATACCTGCGCCGTGTGCGCGGGGGCTTCGCTGCCGGCCAGCGCGCCGGTCAGCCGCACCAACTCCAGCAATGACGACTCCACCGAGCCGATGAACGCCGCCACTTTCTTGATACGTTGTCCGGTCAGGTCCTGCCACGATTGCGCCAGCACCATGTCGGCCAATCCGGCACGACTGGCGTCGGCAAACTCCAGCGCCTGTCGCGCGAGCACCGCAGCAGCATCACTGCCACTTGCCCACGCCAGCACTTCGCTGGCGTTTTGCGAAAGGGCATCGGCTTGTGGACGCATACGCTCGGCAAAGTCCAGGCTGCGATTGGCTGCCTGCGCGCTCATCTCCAGCACGTCCTGCAGATGTTGCCGCGCGTCCGCAACGATGGCGCTGACACCGTCGTGCGCCAACTCGCCGCCGAGGCGGCGCACGGCATCGTGCAAATCGCGCGCGAGCTGGCCGAGCGCACGAAACAGATGCTGCTCGCGCTGGCGCACGATGACATCCAGTGCTTGTTCAAACGCGGGACCATCGGCGCTGTTGAGCAAGTCGCGCAACTGCGGCGGCAGATCCTCATCGATGGCAAGCGGAAATTCTGCGTTCATGCTTTGGCTCCGCTGGCGGCGAGACGTTCAAAAATGCGGGCAAGTTTCTCCTCCAGCGTGGCGGCGCTGAAGGGTTTGACGACGTAGCCGTTCACCCCGGCCTGGGCCGCCGCGATGATCTGGTCGCGGTTGTTTTCCGCGGTAACCATCAACACTGGCAGCGCCTTTATCGACGGTTCGGCACGAATCGCCCGCAGCAGGTCGATACCGCTCATGTTGGGCATGTTCCAGTCGGTGACGACCAGGTCAAACGGCATGCTGCGCAACATTGCCAGCGCATTGTCGCCATCGTCAGCCTCCTGGATCAGCGGACTGCTGAAGCCCAGCTCCACCAGCAGGTTGCGAACGATCCGGCGCATGGTGGAAAAGTCGTCCACCACCAGGATTTTCATGTTCTTGTCCAACACCTTCTCCACGTGCTCTGTGCGGCGTCTCTGCGCCGAGGTCGTTTTGGGTCAGCGCAGCGTTCAGCCGCGCCAGTCGGTCATGCGCGCGCGCAACCGGATGACCGCCTGCCCGTGAATCTGACAAACTCGGGATTCAGTCACCCCAAGCACTGCGCCGATCTCCTTCAGATTCAACTCCTGCTCGTAATACAGCGACATCACCAATTGCTCGCGCTCGGGTAGCTTGCCGATGGCCGCGGCCAGCGCCTCGCGCATGCGGTCGCGTTCAATGCTCTGGGCCGGCTCCAGCGCAGCCTCATCGGCCACGTCCATCACCGCGCTGTCCTCGTTGTCGTCCGCGGCAGTAAGGCTCAGCAACCGCACACACGCTGCATCGGCCAGCACCTGGTGATATTCCTCGGCGCTGATGCCAAGCCGGCGCATGACCTCGGCGTCTTCGGCCTCGGCGCCGGTCTCGGTCTCGATCTGGCGAATCACCTCGGCCACTTCACGCGATTTGCGATGCACCGAGCGGGGGGTCCAGTCGGTGCGGCGCAATTCATCCAGCATCGCGCCACGGATGCGGATGCCCGCATACGTTTCAAAGCTCGCCCCGCGATCGGTGGCGAAATGGCGCGATGCTTCCAACAAGCCAATCATTCCCGCCTGGATCAAATCACTCACATCCACGCTGGCCGGCAAACGCCCCATCAAGTGATAGGCAATGCGTCTTACCAGCGTGGCATGCCGACGTACCAGTTCGTCGGCACTCTCGCGTGAGTGCTGCAGATATTCCGAAGCCACACTCATGTTGTCACCTTGCCCGCCGGCGTCGCCCGGTCACCAAAAAACGCAATCCGGTCGAGACCTGCACGCTCAGGCTCAGTCCATGTATCGACCGCTGTGGCCAATTGCTTGAATGCCAATGCCGAACGGCTGGACGGCCACAGATCAACCACCGCGCGCTGGCGCCGGATGGCCTGGCGCAAACGCTCGTCGTGCGGCACCCAGCCACTGAAATCAATCACCACCTCAAGGAAGCGGTCGCACACACGCGACAGCTTGCGGTGCAACTGGCGCGCTTCACCCTCGTTCTGCACCATGTTGGCAACCATGCGAAAACGCCGTACGCCAAAGTCGCGGCTGAGTACCTTGATCATGGCGTAGGCGTCGGTCAGCGAAGCGGGCTCGTCACACACCACCAGCACTACATCATCGGCGGCGGCGGCAAACATCGACACGTTGTCGGATAGGCCTGCGGCGGTATCCACCAGCAGGTACTTGGGTGGTTGCGCCATTTCATCAAACGCCCGGATGATCGCCGCGTGCTCGCCGTTGACCAGTTGCGCCAGACGCCGCGCGCCGGAGCCCGCCGGGATCACCCGCAAGCCATGGGGCGCGGTGAGCAGCAGGTCCTCCAGCGTGCAGGTGCCATCCAGCAGGTGACCGATATGCCGCGATGGTGCCAGGCCGAGTAGCACGTCCACATTGGCCAGACCCATGTCGGCGTCCAGCAGCATCACATCATTGCCGGCAATCGAGAGTGCCATGGCCAGATTCACGGCAACTGAGCTTTTACCGACACCGCCCTTGCCACCCGCCACCGCAATGGCACGACAGCGCCGACGCGCACCACTGCCGGCTGACCGCGCCATGCCCAGCGCGCTCGGTGGTGCGGCGGCATCCACACCATCGTTCGCCGTCGCGAACAGCGTTTTCAGCCCGGCAGCCTGGTCCATGGTCTGCACTCCACTCATGCTTCGGCCGCCGCAAGGCCGAAACGTTCGGCCATCACGCTGTCATCGGGTTCCGCCCCGCGCACCGGTTGCGCCGCGCGACACACCAACTTGCGGGCATCGGCCAACGCAATGTCCTCGGGCACGCGCTGGCCATCCGTGGTGTAGTCCAGCGGCAGGCGCCGGCGGATCAACACCGACAACGCGCCACCCAGATTTGGAGCTTCATCGAGCTTGGTCAGAATGCATGCACTCGGCCGCAACGGTTGATACGCGCGCACGGCATCGTCCAGCGCTTGCGCCTGGGCGTTGGCGGCGAGCACCAGGCACACGCGCAAGTCGCCAGCATCGGCAAAAATTTCCATTTGTTGCACCAACCGCGGGTCGCTGGCCGCGATACCGGCGGTATCGACCAGCACGGTATGGCGGTCGCGCAGCAGCTCCAGCACCTTGCGCAGACTGTCCGCGTCGTAGGCTGGATACACGCGCGCGCCAAGCAGGCGACCGTAATGCTCGAGCTGCGCCGCGGCACCGATGCGGTAATGATCGGTGCTGACCAAGGCAACCTTGTCCGCGCCAAGTTGCAGTACCGCGCGCGCAGCAAGCTTGGCAATCGTGGTGGTCTTGCCCACGCCGGTGGGACCAACCAGCGCCGTCACCGCCGGACCCGCAGTCAGCGCACGGCCACTGACGACCAGGTTGCGCGTCAGCAGTCCCAACGGCAGATAACGCGCCTGCGCAGCGCTGAGCTGGCCCGGCAATTCGGCAACCAGCGCACGGGCAACATCACTTTCGATACCCATGCGGGTCATGTCACGCAGCACGCGTGCCTGCAGCGGCTGGCGCCGCTCCATGTCGTTCCACGCCAGGCTCGACAGCTGCATTTCCAGCATGTCGCGCATGCTGCCCAACTCCTCGCGCAGCTGTGCGGTTTCCTGTGCGGCATGCTCGAGTGACGGCTGCCTGGCCAATGCTGTACTGACCTTTAAACGTGTACGGACGGCTGGCGGCGGCGCCGTACTGTCCGGGTCGTCCACCGCGCGTGATGAGAGCGACTCGGGCGCGGCGGCAACGGACATCGGCAGTGGTGGCTCGCCGATGCCGGCTGGCTCCGCCATCCGCGGCGGCCGGGTTTCGGCGGCGGCGGGTGCAGCACCTTGACGCACGGCTTCGTTGATCAGCGACTCGTCATAATCGATCGCGGCGATCAGCTCGATGCCATCAGCCAGCCGACGCGTGGACAAGATCACCGCTTCCGGCCCCTGTTCCTCGCGCACCAGCCGCATGGCCTGACGCATGTCAGCGGCCACGAAGCGTTTGATTTTCATGCCTGGCTCCAACGTACAGCAACGGATGGAAAACCAGCACCGGATTTCTGCCCGGCGGGATGGCGGCGCTGCCCGCGCCGACGCAACGGTATGCCGGATCCTGCCGCACCGTGACCAATCACCACCTCGTCATGCACAGTCATCATCTCGTTCCTCGTGTCGCGACTAACGTCCCAGGGCCTGGACCAAACGCACGCGGCGGTTGTCCGGCACTTCGTTGTAAGCCAGTACGTGCAGGTTCTGTGCCACGTGGCGCGTGAAGCGCGCGAGCCATGGCCGCAACTGTGGCGCGACCAGCAAAACCGCCGGTTCGCCATTCACTTCCTGGCGGCGTGCGACATCGGCCACGCTCTGCTGCAGGCGGTCGGCAAGGCCCGGTTCCACGGCCGCGCCGGCCACCCCGCCACCGGCCGCCAGTGACGTGATCAGAATTTGTTCAAGCTCGGGCGCCAGGGTGATCACTGGCACCTCGGTACCCAATCCAGTGATCTCCTGCACGATCTGCCGACCCAGCGCGACGCGCACGGCAGCAGTCAAAACGCCGGGATCCTGACTTTGCATGGCATGCTCCGCCAAGGATTCGACGATGCTGCGCATATTGCGGATCGGCACCCGCTCAGCCAGCAGGTTCTGCAACACCTTGACCACGGCGCCAAGCGCCAGGCGCTTTGGCACCAGGTCCTCGACCAGCTTCGGCGCGGTGGCCGCGAGGCGATCAAGCAGTTGCTGTACGTCCTGATGGCTGAGCAATTCGTGCGCATGACCTTGCAGGATGTGCGACAGATGCGTGGCGATCACCGTGGCCGGGTCGACCACCGTGTAGCCGTAGCTTTGCGCCAGCTCGCGCTGCCCGCTCTCGATCCACACCGCCTCCAGGCCGAACGCCGGATCCTGCGTGGCGATACCTTGCAAGGTGCCATGCACCTGCCCGGGATTGATCGCCAGCAGGCGCTCGTTGTGCACCTCGGCCTCGCCCATCGGCACCCCCATCAAGGTGATGCGATAAGTATTCGGGCCGAGATCCAGGTTGTCGCGAATGTGCACCGCCGGCACGAGGAACCCCAGTTCCTGCGACAGCTTGCGGCGCACCGATTTGATCCGCCCCATCAGCTCGCCGCCCTGGTGCGTGTCCACCAGCGGGATCAGTCGATAGCCCACTTCCAAGCCGAGCGGGTCGACGCTGGCCACATCCTCCCAGCCCAGCTCCACGCGCTCAGCCGGCACGTTTGCCGCCGGTGCCTCGGCGACGGCTTCGGCGAGTTTCGCGCGCGTCTCGCGCTCGCGCTTGAACAGCAGCCACGCCGCGCCCGCGCAACTGGCACCCAGCAGCAAAAACGCCATGTTCGGCATGCCTGGGATCACGCCCATCACGATCAGCACCACCGCTGCCACCCCGAGCGCACGCGGCTGACCAAACACCTGGCCGATCACCTGCTTGCCCATGTCCTGCGATTTGGACACGCGGGTCACGATGATTGCCGCCGCCACCGACAGCATCAGCGCCGGCACCTGCGCCACCAGACCATCACCGATGGTCAACAAGGTATAAGTTCTGGCCGCTTCGCCGGCGGACAAACCATGCTGCATCACGCCGACGAAAAAGCCGCCGACAATATTGATCAGCAAAATCAGGATGCCGGCCGTGGCGTCGCCACGCACGAACTTCGAGGCACCATCCATCGAACCGTAGAAATCGGCTTCCTCGCGCACTTCCTGACGTCGCTCGCGTGCTTGATCCTGGGTGAGCAGGCCGGCATTGAGGTCAGCGTCAATCGCCATCTGCTTGCCGGGCATCGCATCCAGCGTGAAGCGTGCGGTCACTTCCGACACACGCGTCGCGCCCTTGGTCACCACGACAAAGTTGATGATGGTGATGATCGCAAACACCACCAGGCCCACTGCGAAGTTGCCGCCGATGACAAACTCGCCAAACGCCTGGATCACCTTGCCCGCGGCACCAGGGCCGTCATGCCCGTGCAACAGCACCACGCGGGTGGAGGCGATATTCAACGCCAGCCGCAGCAACGTCGCCATCAACACCACGGTAGGGAACGCGGCAAACTCCAGCGGTCGCAGCACGTAGACCACGGCCAGCAGGATCACCAGCGACAGCGCGATGTTGAAGCTGAACAACATGTCGAGCAAAAACGGCGGTAGCGGCAACATCAACATTGCCAACATCACCAGCATCATCACTGGTGCGCCAATTCCCCGGCGGACCGCGGTTTTGAAACTGCCTAGTACATCTGCACCCGTCATGGATTTGACTCGTCAACGATCGCGATAAGGCCCCATCAAGTCAGGATCAACTTCCGGGGAAGGCGCTGCAGGTGGCATCTCACCCCGCGCCGTGGCTTGCTTGAGCTGGTAGACGTAGGCCAGGATTTGCGCCACCGCCACATACAGCGCGGCCGGGATTTCATGTCCCAGTCGAGTGGTTGCATACAAGGCGCGTGCCAACGGCGGCGCCTCGACCAACGGGATGTGATGGCTGCCCGCCACCAGCCGGATTTGTGCCGCCAGCACGTCGATGCCCTTGGCGATCACGCGCGGTGCGCCCATATGGCCGTCGTCGTAGCGCAACGCCACGGCAAAGTGCGTGGGGTTGACGACGACCACATCCGCCTTGGGCAGCTCCTCCATCATGCGTTGCCGCGCTTGCGCCTGTTGCACCTGGCGGATGCGCCCCTTCATCTCGGGGTTGCCCTCGGTCTCCTTCATCTCGTCGCGGATTTCCTGCTTGGTCATGCGCAGGTTCTTGGCGTGGTCGTATTTCTGATACCCCGCATCGATCGCACCAATCAGCGCCAGCACCGCGCCAAACCACAGCGCGGCACGCGCCAGCAAGGTCATGCATTGCGCGATGCCGGCGATCACCGTGCCCCGCCCGGTGGCCTGCAGCTCGGGATTCCAGTGGTTCAGCAACAATGCCAGTACACCGCCGATGAACAGCAGCTTGAGCAAGGCCTTGCCCAGCTCCACGAGACCGCGCATGGCGAAAATCTTGCC
>DATCWU010000106.1:0-6180 GCA_036566165.1 Rhodanobacter sp.
ATCACCGTGGTCAGCGCAACGAGCCGGCGCGGGTAGCCGGGATTGCGCAGTGCGTTGCAATGTTGCGCGCCGAACCGGTTGCCGCGCTCGCCGCAACTACGAGCGCCAACGCGCGTCGATTGTTCGGCCTCGGCCAGACGGTACCCCAAGAGCGTGGAGGTAGAAACCAGGCAGCACCGTGTTGAAGCAGTTCCCGTGACGGCTTGCAGGTCCCTGCTGGTTCCATGGGCCGAAAGCGGCGCGGTAGCGCCCAGAACAGCGAAGCCGCAACCGCTTGCGTTTCCTGCCGCCCACGTCCATGACCGCGCCAGCCACCCGGCATGCTGCAGGAAATGTTGCGCGCCACGGGGGCATGGCCAGCCATCGCCACAGCACTTGCATGGCGCCGTACGCGTTCGTTATGTTACTTCACTGGTGAATTATGAGCCGATGAAATGGCACGACTCGGTGAACGCATTCGGTCCATGGATCAGGGCATCGGTCGGGTCAACCAGATCATCCCGAAAATGCCGGCGGCCCAAGCGCGCCTGTGCCGTTTGCTGCTGATCGTCGGTGGCCGGCTGCAACACGAGCTCGAGGCCATCGTCAAACCGTACCGGATCAATCACAGCGAGTTCACCACGCTGATGATTCTGTACAGCCGACCGGACGGCTGCTCCACTCCCGGCGAGTTGTGTGACCTGGCCACGCAGGGCGCCACCAACATGACGCGCATTGCCAACGCGCTGCTCAAGCGCGGACTGATTTCGCGCCACGGCAACGCCGGGGATCGCCGTCGGGTGGTCATCCGCATCACCGCCGCCGGGCGCCGCTTTGCGCAAACGCTGTTGCCGCCGATGTTCCCGCGCATTGCCGACGCCTTCACCGGATTCAATGCCGGCGAACGCGATGAGCTGCGTCGCTTGCTGTGCAAGCTGGCGGCAAACCTTGATCAAATGGACAGCGGCGTCACGCCATGAAGCCATACCTTCTCGTTCCACTCGCACCGCGCCTGTCCCCGCTGCCCATTGCGCGATGGCGTAGCACGGAGTGCCCGGCCGGAAGCTCATCCGGTAGTGTTGGCTGTACACAACGCGCGGGGAACGGGTGGCACGCCAGGCGCGTGACCTGGGTGGCTGCGCTGGTGTTGCTCGTTGCGGGCTGCACCAGCGCGCCCGCGCGGCTCGACCAACCCGCACTGCGCGACAGCGTGCCACTGGCGGGACTGGAGTTGCCCACGCGCGACGGCTGGCCGCAGTCGCAGTGGTGGCGCGTCTACCACGATGACCAGCTCGACGCGCTCATGGCCCGGGCCATGGCGCAGGCGCCGGACCTGGCTGTGGCGCAGGCACGCGTGCGCAGCGCCGAGCAATCGGCGCGCATGGCGGCAGCGCAGGCGGGCTTGTCCATCGCTGGCCAGGCACAAGTCGCGCGCCAGCGCATCACGGATCACGGTCTGATCCCGAGTCAGTTCCTCGGTTTCAGCTGGTACAACCAGGCCGACCTTGGCACACAACTGCAATACGATTTCGACTGGTGGGGCAAAAAGCGCGCAAGTATCGAATCCGCGCTGGACCAGGCGCATGCCGCGATGGCCCAGCGCAGCGCGGCAGCCCTGTCCATTCAGTACGCGGTGGCGAATACCTATTTTGCCTGGCAGGCGGATACTGCGCGCGTGCAGCTGGCGCAACAGGCGGTCGCCGCGCAACAGCAGCTTGCACATATTGCGCAGCTGCGCGTGGCGCAGGGCATCGACCCGCCCGACAGTGCACCGACTGCGCGTGCACAAGTGGCTGCAGCGCGCGAAATGCTGGTGGCGCTGGAAGGTTCGGCACAGATTCGCCGCGCGGCCCTGGCGTCGCTGCTGGGCATTGCCCCGAGTGATTTGCCGCCACTGCAACCGCAACCGTTACCTGCAGTGGAAGCTGGCCTGCCGGCCGATGCCGGTCTCGATCTGCTGGCGCGGCGCCCGGACATCGCCGCCAACCTGTGGCAGGTGCAAGCCGCACTCAGGCAAACCGACGTGGCGCGGGCGCAGTTCTACCCGGACCTCAGCATCAGTGCGATGGCCGGCCTGTCGAGTATCGAACTGGACAAGCTGCTCACCTCCGGCAGTCGTGTATTTGCCGTGACGCCGGCGCTGCATCTACCGATTTTCAGCGGTGGACGCCTGCAAGCAAACTACGGCATTGCGCGCGCGCAACTGGACAGCGCCGTCGCGCAATACAACGCCACCGTGGCAACCGCCGCGCGCGAGGTCGCCACGCAAGCGCTCGGGGCCCAACAGACGGCTGCGCGCGCCAGGCAACAGGAGGTACAACTGCAAGCCAGTGTGCAATTGCTGGCCAACGCGCAGGCACGCCAGCGCCAGGGTGTGCGCGACGCGCGGGAAGCGCTTGGCGCACAGGCGCAACTGCTGCAGCAGCGTGACACCGCCGTGCAGCTTCAGGCGCAGGCGGTGGCGACCGACCTCAACTTGATCAAGGCGCTCGGTGGCGGCTACCAGCTGCCGGCGTCGGCACCTGCCGCGAGCCCGCTGGCTGACGCCGCTGCCCCCTCTTCCACCGGAAGCACCGCACATGAACAGCACTGATACCACGGCGACGAACGCGCCCGCCGCCGGGCAGCCGAACGACAGTGGACTGGCGGCGAAGGACCCGCGCAAACGCCGCCGCGCGCTGCTCATCGTATTCACCATCTTCGTGCTGAGCGGCGCGATCTGGGTACTGCTGCAGGTTTTCGTGTTCTCCACGCGGGTCATCACCGACAACGCCTATGTCGGCGGCAACCAGGTGGCGATCTCCGCGCAGGTGGCCGGTACCGTGATTGCAATCCTTGCCGACGACACGCAGCACGTCAGCGCCGGCCAGCCACTGGTGAAGCTCGACAGCACCGACGCCCAGGTGCGGCTGAGCCAGGCGACCAGCACGCTGGCGCAAGCCGTACGCCAGGTACGGCAACAGACCGACGCGGCCGGCGGCAGCGACGCGGCAGTCAAGGCCCGCTTGATCGATGTCCACAAGGCGCAGGCGGATCTCGACCGCCGCCTGCCGCTGCTTGCGGCACATGCAGAGTCCCCGGAGATCGTGCAACACCTGCGCGACGGCCTGGCGCAAGCCCAAGCTGCCCTGCAAGTGGCGCGGGCGCAAGCCGCTGCAGCACACGCCACCATCGAAGGGACCGACGTGGCTGACAACGCCGCCGTGCAACAGGCGCGTGCCAACTTTCGTGCCGCGTGGGTGGCGGCGCAGCGCAACACCATCGTCGCGCCCGTGGCCGGTTACGTCATCCAACGCAGCGTGCAGCTTGGCAACAGCGTGCAGCCCGGCCAACAGTTGATGACGGTCGTACCACTGCACAATGTGTGGATCGACGCGAACTTCAAGGAAGGTCAATTGCGCCACATCCGCATTGGCCAGAACGCGAAGATCAGCACCGACCTGTACGGCGGTGGCGTGGAGTTTCACGGCAAGGTGGTCGGGCTGGGAGCCGGCACCGGTGCGGCGTTCGCGCTGCTGCCGGCGCAAAACGCCACCGGCAACTGGATCAAGGTCGTGCAGCGCGTGCCGGTGCGCATCGCCCTGGACGATCGCGAGCTGGATCGTCATCCGCTGCGCGTGGGGTTGTCCACCAAGGTCACCGTGGACATTCGTGACGACCGGGGCAGCGTGCTGACTTCCGCGGCCGCCACCCCGGCGGCACAGACCAATGTGTACGACACCGTGGCCAATCAGGCCGATGCCGAGGCCGCACGCATCATCCGTGCAAACCTCGGCAACCCGAACGCAAGCGTGCGCTGAGCGCCCGCGCCGCCACCCTGACGCTGCCTGCGCATGGCCACCAACGAGGACACCACCCCGGCCCTGCCACCGTTGCGCGGTGGTGCACTGGTGGCATTGACGATTGCCGTGGCCTTCAGCACATTCATGGAAGTGCTGGACATGACCATCGTCAACGTGTCGGTACCGCACATTGCCGGCAGCCTTGGCGTGAGTCCGAGCGAAGGCACGTGGACGATCAGTTCCTACGCGCTGGCCAGCGCCATCATGCAACCGCTGACTGGCTGGCTGGCGCGACGCTTTGGCGAAGTGCGCACGTTTATCGCCTCCGTCAGTCTGTTCGTGCTGTTTTCCATGTTGTGCGGCATGGCCACGAGCATGCCGATGCTGGTGGTGTTCCGCCTGGCCCAGGGCGCCGGCTCCGGGCCGATGGTGGCGTTGTCGCTGTCGCTGCTGCTGGCCAGCTACCCGAAAGCCAGACAAGGCATGGCACTGGCGTTGTGGGCCATGACCGTGGTGGTGGCGCCGATCTTCGGGCCGATCCTCGGCGGCTGGCTCACCGACAATTTCTCCTGGCCATGGATCTTCTACATCAACGTACCGGTCGGGGCACTGGCTGCCATCACCACCTGGGCCCTGCTGCACAAGCGTGAAACGAAAACCTACAAAATGCCGATCGACGTGGTCGGGCTGGTGTTGCTGGTGGTTGGCGTCGGCGCGCTGCAATTCATGCTCGACAACGGCAACGACCACGACTGGTTTGCCTCGCCGATGATCACCACGCTGGGCATCACCGCACTGGTGTGCCTGACGTTCCTTATTGTCTGGGAACTGTTGGCGAAACACCCGGTGGTCGACCTGGTGCTGTTCAAGCGGCGCAATTTCACGGTCGCCGTCGTGGCGCTGTCACTGGGCATGATGGCGTTTTTCGGCATCAACGTGGTGTTTCCGTTGTGGCTGCAGATTGCCCTCGGCTACACCGCGACCTGGGCCGGACTGGCGAGCGCGCCCGTCGGAGTACTGGCGTTTGTCATGGCGCCGATCATCGGTGCGAACATCCAGCGGCTGGAACTGCGCGCCGTGGTCACGTTTGCCTTCGTCGTGTTCGCGTTCACGTCATTCTGGTTTGCCACGTTCGACAGCTCCGCATCTTTCGGCACGCTGGTGGTTCCGCGCTTCGTGATGGGTATCGGCATCGCCTGCTTCTTCATTCCGCTCAACCAGATGTATCTGTCCGGCCTGCCTGCCGACCAGGTGGCCAGTGCCTCAGGCTTGGCAAACTTCTGCCGCACGCTGGCGTCCAGCATCTCGACCGCGGCCACGGTAACTTTGTGGACCCACCGCGCCGATTACCACCACGCGGCACTCACCGAGCACATCACGCCGGCGGCAGCGCCGGCCCGTCACTTCCTGCAGCAATTGCAGCAGGGCGGCCTGTCACCCACGCAGGCACTGGACGTAATCGACAACTTGATCACCCGCGAGGCGTTGACGCTGTCGGTCAACGACGTCTATCTGGTATGCGCGTGGTTGTTCCTGGCGATGATCCCGCTGCTGTGGTTTGCGCGCCCGCCGTTCGGCAGTACCGGGGGCGCCGTCGGGCATTGACGCAAAATGCTGCGCAGCATTCCTCTGGTGCAGCGCAATACGTTCTGCTAATTTGACGCCATGAGCCAAGCCAAACGCATCATCAAGAAGTACCCCAATCGCCGTTTGTATGACACGGAGATTTCCAGCTACATCACGCTGGAGGAAATCCGCCAGCTGGTACTGGACAACGAGGATTTCGAGGTACGTGATGCCAAGAGCGGAGAGGATCTGACCCGTTCGGTATTGCTGCAGATCATCTCCGAACACGAGGACGAGGCGCAGCCCATGCTGTCGCCGCAGCTGCTGAGCCAGATCATCCGCTTCTACGGCAACTCCCTGCAGGGTTTCATGGGACCGTATCTGGAGCGCAGCCTGCAGGTATTCCTCGATCAGCAAACGCAGTTTCGCAGCCAGCTCGACAGCCTGATGGGGCAAACCCCGTGGAACACGCTGAACGAGCTGACCGCACGCAACATGGACGCATGGAACACCATGCAACGCGGGCTGATGGAAACCGCGGCCAAAGTCGTACCCACCACACCGCCCCGCAGTGGTGGCAAGAAATCCCGCTGATCCCGGAAAGCAGGCGGACCCAGCCGAACGCGAGGGCGTGCCCGCCCGGTAACCTTGCGTCCACATGCAGCCGGTGGCGTCCGCCATCCCGGATGAGGAATCCATGAGTCGAACTCTTACGACACCACGCATTGCGGTGGTCACCGGCGGCATTGGCGGCCTGGGCACCGAAATCTGTCGTCGACTCGCAAAGGCCCATTGCGTGGTGATCGCCGTCGATCTCGCCGCACGCATCGAGCGCGTCGGGGCGTTCCGCGCC
>DATCWU010000181.1:0-4874 GCA_036566165.1 Rhodanobacter sp.
GCTCGTCGGAGCATGCACGTCGCTACAATGGATCGCCCTCCAGTGTGCACCGGCCGCCGTGACATGCAGTGCACCTGACCGTGGTTGATGGCCGTCGATGGCGAGCGTGCTGCGTCGTCGCGTCGCTGGCAGACACATAAACCCACCTCATCTCACTTCCGTGGTCGCCTGAGCTTGCCCATGACTGACATCCCCGATGCCGAGCCAATCGACCATCTGCGCCACATTCGCAGTTTCGTGCTGCGCGAAGGGCGCATGACCCCTGCGCAGCAGCGCGCGTTTGATGATTACTGGTCGCGTTTCGGTATCGATTATGCCGGTGCCGTGCAGGATCTGGATGCCCGGTTCGGGCGCCATGCCCCACGGGTGCTGGAAATTGGTTTCGGCAATGGTGAGGCGCTGGCTTGGGCCAGCGAGCACGAGCCCGCCCGGGACTTCATTGGCGTGGAAGTGCATGGCCCCGGCGTGGGCCGACTGATGAACGCGCTGGCGGCGCGCGACGCGCGCAACGTGCGCGTATATCGACACGATGTGGTGGAGGTGCTGACGCACGATATTCCACCTGACGCGCTGGACGAGGTACGCATCTGGTTTCCGGACCCGTGGCCCAAGCAGCGCCACCACAAGCGGCGTCTGATTCAGCCGGACTTCGTGGCGTTGCTGGCCTCGCGCGTGGCGCCGAATGGCTTGTTGCATCTGGCCACTGACTGGCGGGAATACGCCGAACACATGCTGGCGGTACTGGAAGCGGCGCCGGATTGGCGCAATGCCAGCGGACCCGGCGCGTATGCGGAGAAACCCGCGTGGCGCATTGAAACCCGCTTCGAACGCCGCGGCCTGAATCTCGGACACGGCGTATGGGATTTGTTGTATCGCAAGGTGTAGCTGACGCGCGCATGTCACGCAGGTTTGTCGGCAACAGCGTGGACAGTGCCCGCCGCCATCATCCGCGAATCAATAGCAGAGCAGGCAAATCCCGCGCGCGGGCAGGCTTCCGTGCTGCCCGCCGATCGCGCCGGCTGCTCAGTAGCGGTAGAACTCCGGTTTGTACGGGCCATCCACCGGGACGCCGAGATACTTCGCCTGCGCCGTGGTGAGCGTGGTCAGTTTCACGCCGATCTTGTCCAGGTGCAGGCGCGCCACTTCTTCGTCCAGCTTCTTCGGCAGCATGTACACCTTGGCCTCGTAGCTGTCCTTGTGCTGCCACAGGTCGATCTGCGCCAGCGTCTGGTTGGAGAACGAGTTGGACATCACGAAACTCGGGTGGCCGGTGGCGCAACCCAGATTGACCAGACGGCCTTCGGCCAGCAGGAACAACGCGTGGCCATCGGGGAACACATACTTGTCGACCTGCGGCTTGATGTTGATTTTCTGCACGCCGGGCATGGTGTTCAGCGCATCGACCTGGATCTCGTTGTCGAAATGCCCGATGTTGCATACGATCGCCTGATCCTTCATCGCCTTGAGGTGATCGAGGGTCAGCACGTCGCAGTTGCCGGTGGTGGTGACGTAGATATCGCCACGGCCCAGCGTGCTCTCGACGGTGTTGACCTCGAAGCCTTCCATGGCCGCCTGCAGCGCAATGATGGGGTCGATCTCGGTGACGATCACGCGTGAACCGTACGCACGCAGCGAATGCGCGCAGCCCTTGCCGACGTCGCCATAGCCGCAGACCACGGCCACCTTGCCGGCCAGCATCACGTCCATCGCGCGCTTCAGGCCGTCCGCCAGCGACTCGCGGCAACCGTACAGATTGTCGAACTTGGACTTGGTCACCGAGTCGTTGACGTTGATCGCGGGGACCAGCAAGGTACCGGCCGCGGCCAGTTGATACAGACGGTGCACGCCGGTGGTGGTTTCCTCGGAGACGCCCTTCCAGTCCTTGACCACGGTGTGCCAGAAGCCCGGACGCTCGACTGCCACCCGCTTGAGCAGATTCTTGATGACCTGCTCTTCGTGCGACGCGGCTTTCTCGTCGACCCACTTGCTGCCGTTTTCCAGCTCGTGACCCTTGTGGATCAGCAGCGTGGCGTCGCCACCGTCGTCGACGATCAGCTGCGGGCCGAGGAAGCCGCCCTTGCCATCGGGAAAGCTCATCGCCTCCAGCGTGCAATCCCAGTATTCCTCCAGCGTTTCGCCTTTCCAGGCAAATACCGGCGTGCCGGTTTGCGCAATCGCGGCGGCGGCGTGATCCTGCGTGGAGAAAATGTTGCATGACGCCCAGCGCACGTTGGCGCCGATGTCCTTCAGCGTCTCGATCAACACAGCGGTCTGGATCGTCATGTGCAGCGAGCCGGTCACGCGCACGCCGTGCAAGGGTTTGCTCGCGGCGTGCTTCTTGCGGATCGACATCAGGCCGGGCATCTCGTGCTCGGCAATGTCCAGTTCCTTGCGCCCCCAGTCGGCGAGTGACAGGTCGGCGACCTTGAAGTCCTGGTGCGGGGTTTCTTTGCTGACAGCGTTCATGGGCATCTCCGGTTGGTGCGAACCGCTTCGTGAAGTCCGGCCATGGCGGGCCGGTCTGCCGCGAAGGAACTCGCATACCGGGCGCCGTTGTGGGACGTGCCGCGCCGAGCCTGGCCGGCTTCACGACGGCGGAAACTTCCGCGTCAGAAACGGTCGCAGCGCCCCTCGGCGGGCAGTACAGCGCGCTATTGTAGCGGCAGACGCACGCCGACGCCGTGCATGCAGCGTGATTGGGTACGCTGGTGCGGGGCCTTGAACGGGATGCAGCGCATGCACGAGCAGCACGAACCGGCGTTTTTGCCACCCGACGATGCGCTGCGCGAGGACGTCAGTCGCCTTGGCGCGATGGTCGGCAGGCTGCTGGTCGAGCAGGGCGGGGAAGCGTTGTTTGCGCGCGTCGAGCGGGTGCGGCTGGCCGCGATCCAGCGGCGGCATGCCGGTGCCTCGGTCGATGCGCTGGCGGCTTCCCTGGCCGGGCTGGAGGCAGCCACCGCCGAGGCGCTGGCGCGCGCGTTTGCCACGTATTTCCAAGTGGTCAACATTGCCGAGCGCGTGCACCGCATTCGCCGTCGTCGCGATTACCAGCGCGCGGGCAGCGCACCGCAACCGGAGTCATTGCTGGACGTGCTGACCCGACTCAAGGCGCAAGGCGTGGGTGCCGACGAGCTGATCGGCTGGCTGGATCGGTTGTGGATCGAGCCGGTGTTCACCGCGCATCCGACCGAGGCCGTGCGCCGCTCGTTGCTGGAAAAAGAGCAGGCCATCGTGCGCTCGCTGGTCGACGGCTTTGATCAGGATCGCACACCGCAGGAATGCGCCGCGGATGCCGAGCGCATCTTTGTCGCGCTGTCCGCCGGCTGGCAGACCGCCGAAGCGTCAAGTGTGCGACCGAGTGTGCAGGACGAGTACGAGCACGTGGGGTTTTACCTGGCCAATCCGTTGTATCGCATCGTGCCGGCGTTATACGAGGCCCTGCATCAGGCTTTGCGTGAGGTGTATGGGGTGGCGGTGAAATTGCCGCGCCTGCTCAGCTTCGCCAGCTGGGTAGGTGGCGACATGGATGGCAATCCCGGGGTCGGTGCCGATACGCTGGCCGCCTGCCTGACATCGCAGCGTGCGGCGGTGCTGGAGCGCTACGCCGAGGACGTGGCGGCGCTGGCGCGCCAGCTCAGCCAGACCGACGACCGGGTCGCGGTGACGCCGGCGCTGCGCGCGCGACTGACCGATTATCTGGCGCGTTATCCGGCCGCCGCCGCGCGCATTCGCCCACGCCATGCCGACATGCCTTATCGCTGCCTGCTGCACCTGATGGGTGCGCGCTTGCGTGCCACCTCGCATGCCATGGCGGGCGGCTATACGACACCGGACGAATTGCTGGCTGACCTGCAATTGATCGCCGCGAGTCTGGTCGCGCATCGTGGCCTGCATGCCGGGACCTATGCGGTCTCGCGCCTGATGTGGCGCGTGCGCAGTTTCGGTTTTCATCTGGCGCGACTGGATGCGCGGCAGGACTCACGCGTGCACGACGATGCGCTGGCCGCGCTGCTGGGTGACCCGGACTGGGCCGCGCGCGATGCCGCGCAGCGCGCGGATCGGCTGCGTCCGTACGCCAGCGGCAAGCAGGTGTTCGCCGCATGTGACGATGCGCAGGCCAGCGCCTTGCAGGCCGTGTTCACGGTCTTGCGCGACAGTCGACAGCAGCACGGCAGCGGCGCGACTGGCCTGTACATCATCAGCATGGCGCGCTCCGCTGCCGATGTATTGGCGGTGCTGGCGCTGGCGCGCCGGGGCGGATTGGTGGCGCCAGTGGCAGTGGCCGGCGTAGAGGCTGCCCATGCCGTCCCGCTGGATATCGCGCCGCTGTTCGAGACCGTTGACGACCTGCACAACGCGCCGGTGACGCTGCAGGCGTTGCTCGATGATCCCGTGTATCGCCAGCACCTGGCCGCGCGCAACGATCAGCAGTGGGTGATGCTGGGTTATTCCGACAGCGGCAAGGATGGCGGCACGCTGGCCTCGCGCTGGGGCTTGCAACGCGCGCAGGTGCGGCTGCTGGAAGTGGCGCGTGCGGCCAACATCCAGTTGGCGTTTTTCCATGGTCGTGGCGGCTCGGCCAGCCGCGGCGGCGGGCGCATGACGCCGGCCTTGATGTCCTCGCCACGCGGCGCCGTGGCAGGCGTGTTGCGGGTGACCGAACAAGGCGAAGTGATTCATCGCAAGTACGGCATCCGCGCGCTGGCATTGCGCAATCTGGAGCAGACTGTCGGCGCCGTGCTGCGCGCCAGCTTGCGTCCGCGCGCGGCCGAGCCACACGAGGAACGCTGGCGTCCGTACATGGATGCGCTGTCCGCATGCAGCCGGCAAACCTATCGCGCCTTCGTCGAGCGCGAACACTTTGTCGATTATTT
>DATCWU010000182.1:0-5841 GCA_036566165.1 Rhodanobacter sp.
TATCGGCACCAACGATCTGGCGCAATACGTACTGGCCGCCGACCGCAGCAACGACGCGCTGGAAAACATCTACACGCCGCTGCAACCGGCGCTGTTGCGCCTGCTGTCGTACGTGATCGGCGCCGGTCGCCGCGCAAAAAAGCCGGTAAGCGTGTGCGGCGAAATTGCCGGCGATGTCAACTTGACCGCATTGTTGCTGGCGCTCGGCCTGCACGAATTCAGCATGCATCCGGGACAGATCCTGCAGGTGCGCGACCGCCTCGCTACGCTCGATCACGCCAACCTGCGCAGCCATGCCGCGGACCTGTTGCGCGCACCCACGCACGAAGCGGTCGCTGCGCTGTTGCGCGAGATCACCGCTGTCCCGGCCGGCTGAACCGGAGCACGCGGCGCAAGCACGACGCCCTCAGACTCCGATGTCGCGCAGGAATGCATCGAGCAACGCGCCGCGATACTTTTGCCGGAGCAGCAGCACCGAGAGCTTGCGCTGCAGGTCAAGGAACGGGGTTTTCAACGCCTTCAAACGACCGGCGGCAAGGGCATCCGTTACGGCCACGGCTGGCAGGCAGGCAATACCCAGGCCGGCCACCACCGCTTGTTTGATCGCCTCGATCTGATCGAGTTCCAGCACGGTTTCACCGGCCGGCAGTTGCGCCAGCACGCGCTCGCTGGTGGCGCGGGTCGCTGATCCAGGTTCACGCAGCACCCAGCGCGCACCGGCAAAATCGACCGGCTGCAGACGCCGCTTGTGCGCCAGCGGATGCTGCAGCGGCACGCACACCAGCAGTGCATCGTCACGCCACGGACGCGCCTCGAGCGCCGGGTTGGACACCGGACCTTCGACGCAACCGACATCCAGATCATGCTCCAGTACCCCCTTGGCAATCGTCTGCGTGTTCGCCACGCGCAGACGGATCGCCACGTCGCGATGGGCGCGCACAAACGTGCCAAGCAATTCATCCACCCGATAGTTGCCGACGGTATTGCTCGCGCCAACCCGCAGTTCGCCACTCAACGCAGCGCCGCTTGCACCACCGGCGCGACCAAACTCGGCATGTCGTTCCAGCAACTCGCGAGCAAGTGGCAGCAATTCGCGCCCGCGCGCATTCAACCGCAAGCGGCCACGCTCGCGCGCAAAGACGGGCATGCCGAGTTGGCGTTCCATTTGTGCCAGCGCCATGCTGGCCGCGGGCTGGCTGAGACAGAGCTGGTCGGCTGCGGCACGCACGCTGCCGTGCAATGCCACCCGCACAAAGACTTCGAGCTGGCGTGGGCTGATATTCACCATCAAAATATCTTATATCACCGATCAATTATTCAAAGTTTCGTTGATTGAATGCGTCGTGCACAATGGCGCACCCCTTGGAGGCGCGCATGTCATCAGCATCACCCGGTACGTCCACGCGCCTGCTCGTCCCCGGGCTCCTGCTCGCGGTGGTCATCGGCCTGGTGGCGTTGGTGCTGGGTCGCTACGCGCCGCTGATCGGCGGGCCAGTCATCGGCATCGTGCTCGGGATCATCGTGCGCAATCTGGTGACGCCGCCCGCACGCTGCACGCCGGGCATCGCGTTTGCCGGCAAGAAGGTGCTGCAGTGGTCGATCATCGCGCTCGGCTTCGGCCTGAGTCTGGATCAGGTGGCAAAGACCGGCTTCGCCTCCCTGTCGGTGACGCTGGTGACAATGACCGTCGCCTTCATCACCGCCTGGCTGCTCGGGCGCTGGCTCGGTGTACACGGCAAACTGGCAATCCTGATTGGCGTGGGCACGGCCATTTGCGGTGGCTCGGCGATTGCCGCCGCCACGCCGATCATTCGCGCGGACGACCACGACACGGCGTTCGCCATCTCCACCATTTTCCTGTTCAACGTAATCGCGGTGCTGTTGTTTCCGTTGCTCGGGCACCTGATGCACATGACCGACCTGGGCTTCGGCCTGTGGGCCGGCACGGCCATCAACGACACGTCATCGGTAGTCGCTGCCGGCTACAGCTACAGCAAGGCCGCTGGCGACTACGCCACCATCGTCAAACTGACGCGCGCCACGTTGATCATCCCGGTATGCCTGGTGCTGGCGTTCGCGGTAGCCGCGAGCGAACGGCGCAAGCTGCAGGCCAGTGGCAGCGGCGTCCAGTTCAGTCTGGCCCGCATCTTTCCGTGGTTCATCCTGTGGTTTCTCGTCGCCTCGACCATCCGCACGGTGGGCCTGATCCCGGTCGCGATCCAGCCGGCGCTGCACGTCGGCGCGGAGTTTCTGATCATCGTGGCGCTGACGGCCATCGGCCTGTCCGCCAACATCCGCCGGATGATTTCCAGCGGCCCGCGCCCGATTCTGCTCGGGCTGGCGGTGTGGATCGCCGTGGCGCTCAGCAGCCTCGGCGTGCAAGTGGTGATGAACCAACTGTAGGAGCCCACTTGTGGGCGATCGGCGCACCACGTGCCGGCAACCGCAGGAGCCCACTCGTGGGCGATCTACACGCCCCCTGCCACAACCCGCTCAGTGGTGCTTCTGCTCGGCCAGCGTCAACGCCACCTTGTCCCGCAGATACACCGGCAACGCCAACTCCGCGGCGACCGCGTGGCCAGCCAGAAACTCCGGTACCGCCAGCTCGGCTACCCGCGCTGCCTGCGGATAGCGTTCGCCATCGGCGGCGCGCAAGGTGCCGGTGAGACGGGTCGATAAAATATCGACGTACGTGATCCAACCACTGCCGGCCACCCGCCACGCTGGCGCCTGCGGCAACTGCAACTGGTCGGGCTTGAGCACGCACTCGGCCGACAACTCGTCCAGCCCACCCTGCGCATTGCGCCGGTAACTGGCCGCGTAAATTTCGCCCATGCGCGCATCGATCACGGCCAGAATCGCCGCGTCGTCCGGCTCGGCCTCCAGCGCCAACGCGGCCAGTGAGGACACCGCCACCACCGGCAGGTCCAACGCCAGCGCCATGCCCTGCGCCAGCGCGACGCCAATGCGCACGCCGGTGAATGCCCCGGGCCCCCGTCCCACCGCAATCACGTCCAGCGCGTGGCGGCCGATACCGGCCTCGGCGAGCAGGTCGTCGGCCATCGGCAACACCAGCTCGGTGTGCCGACGCGGCGCGACCTCGCTGCGTACCAGCAGTTGGTCGCCATGGACGAGCGCCACGGAACAGGCTTCAGTAGTGGTTTCGATCGCGAGCAGATTCATGGTCGCCCATGATAGCGGCTGGCGGCGTGCTCGATGTGGGCGCGTGCGCGGCAATCGATGGAGCGGGCAATGGCAAGCCGCGGGTCACCAGATGGCGCGCCGACGCCGGCGAAACTTCGCCTCAACAGTCGGGTCACCCTGGACCGGCCATCCAGCGCGGAGGAATGTCATGCGCACGATCGCGAAGTTCCTGTTCCGCAACCGCGGCTTCACCTTCATGTGGTGCATGGTCATGTTCCGCAGCGCGGTGGCCGACTGGAACGCGGTGCCAACCGGCTCGATGCAGCCGACCATCCATATCGGCGACCGTATCCTGGTCGACAAGCTGGCCTACGACGTCCGCCTGCCGCTGACCCACATTTCGCTGCGGCACCCGGCCGACCCGCAACGTGGCGATATCGTGGTGCTGGATTCGCACGTCGCCGACGAACGCCTGGTGCAACGCCTGATCGGCCTGCAGGCGACGAAGTGGCAACGTGCTGTTCATCGACGGCCAGCCAGTCAGCTATGCGGCGAGCCACCACAGCAGCACCACTTCCCGCGCGGGGATCGCCTCGGCATAGCGCTGGACTGATCGGCTCAGCTGACGTTCGATTCGTCCCTGACGCGAGTGGCACTGCGCGATCCATCTGCTCCGAACGCAAAGCTGAAAGCCTTGCGCTTGATGCTTTTTACTTCGCGCGGGGGACTTGGAGCATTGCGCTTGGACCCTTCACTGTTGCGTGCAAGGGATACAAGGCTGCCCTGTCGCAGTCGCGATGGGTGACCGTAGTCACCCGGTCTTGCGCCGCAACCGGCTGATGACCTTCCACAGTCCGGCCGCCACTAGCGCGACTACTGCCGCACCACCCAGCGTGCACGGGACACAGACCCGCCCGGACGCTTTCATGCGATTGTGAAGCCCGGCGATGTGGCAAAGGCGTTAGCCAGGATGATGTTGGCGCGCTGTTTGGCCGACTTGCGCATGGCGATTGTGGTGCGCTGGCCTGCGGCGTAGAACCACCAGAGGTAAAGGACGTTGTACATCCACGCGCCTTCATAGCCCCAGCTCGAATCGGCGCCGTCACCACCACCGCCATATACGGAATTGGGCGGGAATTGAGCATCATGCGGTTTGCCGCCAACGTGGCGGGCTTCGTGGATCAGCGTGCCGGCCCGGGCTATCACATCGGCATTGCCGCTTCCATCGAGCGGGTAGAAGAACCACAGCGTGAGCGTCACATTCTCGCCGCCGCCGACGGTCCCATACCAGATGGCACAGCCGGCCGTCGTCACCCAGCCATAACCGGTGCAGACCCACCTCTTCACCTCAGCCCACAGGAAGCACAACCACGATATCCATGGCGACCAGTCCCGGCAGTCCTTCTTGGTTTCCTCATAGCCCTGGACGCAACGCCATTCATCCCATTGCCGCGATTGCTGGCAACCGGTCGTCACTGCTGACGCAGTGCCATCCCCGCATTGCGCGCGCAAATCGTCATAGTGTTTGAACTGTTCGCGGACATAGCGGCCGCCCCATTGAAGGGCATTACCGTCCCACGGCTCGCTGCTGGGGTCGGGCATCGAGTAGTTCAGCAACCAGAGGGCGTTGAGGCAGCGCGCCAACGGCTTCCGGATGTTGCAGACATCATCGAAGCCCCAACCGCCTTGCCAGTAGGTGCCGTTGAAGCCATGGACGCTCCATGCCCAATCGATGAACGGCTGGTCACAAATGCGATTGCCGTAAAGGCGGTCGCCGCTGGTATCGAGGTCGGGGACGCTATAGGTACAATCAGCCATGGCTTACCTCCTGCCGGCGCGCGGCGCGCCGGGGACGCGTGTACGCTGGATCCTGCTGTCATCGTCGAGCCCCGGCGCACGCGTCGTCGCGGCGCCCGTCCCGAGCAAGGTCGCCCGCGGATCGCGGATTTGGGGCACCTCTGCCACCGTCCGGCGGGTAAGTTGGGCGAGGTGGCGAAGGTCGTCGGGCAGGCCGGCAATCGCCCTGTCGCGGTACTCGCGCCATTCGGGCCGCGCGCCCAGTGCTGTCAACGCCGCGGCGCGCACCGCGTTCGAAGACACCGCCGATGCCTTGACCAGTGCATCGAGCGCAGCGGCATGGCCCTCGACGGCGAGTGCGTCGATTCCATCGATGGCGTCGAGCGCCACGATCGTCGCCTGCACCACGGTTTCGGCGTTGAGCTGATGCTCCGGGCGGGGCTCAAACGGCCCGCTCGAATGCGGCGCCTCGGCCGGCGGTAACGGCTGCGGATTGAGCGCAACTTCGGAAAGCAGGTCAAGTGCACCGGGATCGCGCAGCGCCGCGACGGCCAGCACCACCGAATGGCGCAGCGAGAAATTGTCGGCCAGGCTGCCGGCGCCAAGCAATTGCCTCGCTTCGGCGATGACCTCGGTACTGCGCCCGCGCAGCCGCTCGAGCTCGGCAAGATAACGCGGGTCGTCCTCGCTTTCAGCGGTGTTCAGAAGCGTTACCAAATGCCGCAGATCATCGGACATCGCGACATTCGGGCTATCAACTTCGGCAACACTATGGGGTCGGAGACGGCGTAGTTTTCCACTGGCAACGATGGCGACAAGAGCGAGGCCAGCGGCAACAAAAAATACGTTGACAACGTCGTTTTTTGCTCTTCGTTTCACAGCGAGTCTCCTTTTCAGGGT
>DATCWU010000212.1:0-1404 GCA_036566165.1 Rhodanobacter sp.
GGCAACCGGATGGCCGTGGCCGCGACTGCGGCGCGCAGGGAGCGCGCATCAGCGCCATCGCCCGTCCACAAGGCACGCAGGCACTCGAGCCCAGGTAAAGTCGGGTCCGTGCTGGCATCGACGCCACCATACAGGCCCACACCGTTGCCCGGCGGAATGCCGGCGGCGTCTGACCACCAGCTGGCACGGGTCGCCGGATCGGCAACCCCCGGCAAGCCGCCGGCGGGCATCGCGGCATAATGGAAGCCGCAAGGCATGGCTGCCGCGCCAAGACGCAAATACGCCGACGCATAACCGGCAACCACCGCACGCCACACATCGAACGCAGCCGTCGTCGCAGATGTTGCCAGTGTGTCATCAGTCCAGCCGGCGTCACGCAAATGTGCGTACGCCTCAGCTGCCTGCGCCGGCAAGTCGCTGCCGCGCAGTTTTCCCTGGGCGTGCAGGTTGCCGCAGCGCAACGCGCCCGCCGGCAACGGCAAGCCAGCTGGCCCACGCGCAAACGGTGCGTGCTGGAAATGCGTAGCGACCAGCGCACACGGGGCCCAGATCGCCGCTTCGGTCGCATAGTCGTACAGCGCGCGCCCATGCCCGGCAACGTGCACGTTCGGCTCCAGCGCGACCACGCCAGCCAGCAGGTGCTGATCGTCCAGGCCGGCCGCCTGCAGCACGGCGCCACCGCCATTGGACAGGCCGGCAGCGATGATCTTCGTGTTCTGCGCGGTGAACGGTGCCTGCGCCGGATAGGCGCGATCGAGCATGGCCAAACCAAAATGCGCGGCCTGCAACACGTGCCGTCCCCAGTCCGCTTCCGGGTTGTCTCCCGAATGCACGTGCTTGACCGCAATGCCTGCCGTGCTCGCCGCCGGTGCCGGCGCAAACTCCAGTTCAACGGTACCGCGCTGCGCGCGCCGACCGTCCAGCGCCACCCCACTGTCGTCGGCATAGTCGAAGTAACCGCTGCCTGCACCCTTGTCGGTGTACGCCACCGCACATCCGCGCGGCAGGCCCCAGGCACCGGCCAGCGCAATCGCGCCATAGATGCCACGCGAACCGGACGACGCGGTCACAACCAGACAGCGTCGGTGTTGATCAAAGCGATCCGGCAGTTGCAGCAGCACGCGATGCGGAGCGTGCGCGCCGGGTATCCGCGCAAACGCCTGATACTCGCGCCCCGGCACATCCGCCACGTCGCCGTAGATGCGGCCATAACCGCCCAGCGGCCCGAGATCGGCAATGCCTTTCCAACTGGACTGGATCGCGCGCCGGCGCAATTCCTCCGCGGAGGGATCCAGCGGATTGACAAACGGCACCGGCAAACCAGCCAACCCGGTCAAGCCCAGCCCTGCGCTCAACAGGTCATCGTGACCGCGATGCGCGGTCACCCGCACTTCGCCGTAATCG
>DATCWU010000219.1:0-16991 GCA_036566165.1 Rhodanobacter sp.
CCGCCGGTGTCCACCCGCACAGCGCCGCCGACTACGACGACACGACCGATGGCGCCCTGCGCGCATTGGCGCACGATCCTCTGGTGCGGGCCATCGGCGAAACCGGACTGGACTACTACCGCGATCTGTCTCCACGCGGCACGCAACTTCTGGTGTTCGAGCGGCAGTTACAGATCGCTGCCGAGCTCGGCATGCCGCTGTTCCTGCATCAGCGGGACGCCCATGCGGACTTCCTGCAGCTGCTGAAACGCTATCGTGATCGCGTGCCCGGCGTGGTCGTGCACTGCTTCACCGACACTGGCGCAGCACTGCGCGATTATCTCGCGCTGGATTGCCATATCGGCATCACCGGCTGGATTTGCGATGAACGGCGCGGGCTGCATCTGCGTGAGCTGGTACGCGAAATCCCCGCCAACCGCCTGATGCTCGAATCCGACGCCCCCTACCTGCTGCCACGTACCGTGCGCCCGCAACCGAAACATCGGCGCAACGAGCCGATGTACCTGCAACAAGTCTGCGCCCAGGTGGCCCACGACCGCGGCGAACCGGTGGAAGTGACGGCCGCCAACAGCACTGCAACAGCCGCGGCATTTTTTGGCTTGCCCCCGGTTGCAGCACCCTGATCAACGCACCTGCCGACGTAACCTCCCGCAGGGTAGGAGCGCACCTTGGTGCGCGATGCTTCTGCTGCGGGTGCCTACGCAAGGCATCGCGCACCAAGGTGCGCTTCTACAAGAGAACGCGCGTGGCACCGGGCGCCAGACCATCCAGCGCATGTTCGCCAATGCGCACGCGAATTAGGCGCAGGGTGGGAAAACCCACGGCGGCGGTCATGCGCCGCACCTGGCGATTGCGGCCCTCACGCAGCACCAGGCTGAGCCAGCTGGTCGGGATACTTTTGCGCACGCGCACCGGTGGCTCGCGTGGCCACAGCCACTCCGGCGCATCGACGCGTTGCGCACTGGCCGGCAAGGTCGGGCCATCGTTCAAGACGATACCCTGGCCAAGCGTCCGCAACGCCGCTGCATCAATCTCGCCCTCCACTTGCACCAGGTAGGTTTTTGGCTGCTTGTGTCGCGGATCGGTCAGGCGGTGAGCCAGCCGGCCGTCATCGGTCAGCAACAGCAGGCCCTCGCTGTCGCGATCGAGCCGTCCAGCCGCATAGACGTCCTTTTGCGCCACCAGTTCCGCCAACGTGCGCCGACCCTGCGCATCGGTGAACTGGCACAGCACGCCATACGGCTTGTTCAACGCAATCAACATGGGGATGGCGGGCAACAGTAACTACTTGCTGTCCCCCGTCCCCGCTGACGCCGCAGGCTTGACGAAACGCAGGGTCATGCGATCGGACTCGCCAATCGCTGCGTACTTCGCCCTGTCCGTGGTGCCGAGCGCGTAGGTTGGCGGCAAGGTCCAGACGCCCTTGGCATAGTCTTTGGTATCGCGCGGATTGGCGTTGATCTCGCTGCTGTCGGCCAGCTTGAAGCCCGCTGTCGTGGCCAATTGCACGACATAATCCGTCGGCAAATAGCCACTGCCTTTTACTGCGTCCAGCGACGTGTGTGCGTCGGCCCGGTGTTCGACCACACCCAGCACCCCGCCGGGGCGCAACACGGCGAAGAACGCGGCGAACATGGCTGGTGCCGTATCGCGTGACACCCAGTTGTGTACATTGCGGAACGTGAGCACGCGATCGGCCGAACCGGGGGCGCCCAGCACCGGCGCGGCCGGATCAAACTCGCGGACAGCGGCATGGGCGTACTGCTCAGGAGCGGACCGGAACATGCGCTTGAGCGTACTTTCATCGCGCTGCGACTCGCGATCCTTCGGCGCGGACGCCACAGCGGCAATGTAGTGGCCGCTGTCGCGCAACAACGGTGCCAGCACCTCGCTGTACCAACCACCGCCCGGGGTGATTTCAATCACCGTCTGGTCCGGACGAATGTCGAAAAATTGCAGCGTGGCCTTGGGATGACGATACACATCGCGCGCCCGATGCTCGCTGCTGCGCCAACTGCCGGCGAGGACGCGGTCGAGCTGCGCGGCCGTGAAGTCGCGCGCACTGGTGGGCGCTACCGGCGCACCTGCCGGCATGTCGCCAACCGCGGGCGCCGCAGGCACCTGTTGCGCAGTGCTGCTCGCCGACCACGCCAGGCCAGCGCACAAGACCAACGCCATGCCCGCCATCCTGGTGACGGCAAGCTGCCGTTGATCGGCACCAACCCGCGTGTTGCTGCTGCGCATGTCCCGCACTCCTCACTTGATGGACCACCGCTGCACCGCGGCAATCGTTCGTATGGTACCCAATCGCGTCCGCATCGACCTGCCCGACAGCACCAACTTCACACGTCGCGGTAAATCAAGCACCGAACGGATCACCGTGCCAGCATGCATCAAGTCGAATACTTCATTGACGCGCCAACACCCATACCACGCTGACCATCTCGTCAACGTGAATCTCGCCGGCCAGACAGCTCCACATAATCTGGCAGTTGCCAGCGACCCTTGCCGCCACCGGACGCGGAACCACGCCACACGCGACCGGTCACCAGCGGGACGGGCGCGTGCGGATCTCCTGCCCTGCGCCCCGGCCACATCGATCAACCCGAGCGGCAACGGCTGGCCTGCCTCCCAGGCCACGTCAGCACGTGATTTCATGTGGCGTACTCCTGACCACGGTGGTATGCGTCATGCTGACCGGGCGAGTTGACACCGGATGCATGTGCACTGACGCATGCTGCATGGGGGAAGTGGCGGGTAGCGCCCGCTGAAACGCAGCAACTACAACGGAGTTCATCGTGACGACATCGACACTGCAACGCATCGTGCTGGCCGCCCGCCCGCAAGGCGAGCCGAAGCCCGGCAACTTTCGCCTGGAATCATTACCGCTGCCCACCCCGGGTGCCGGTGAAATCCTGCTGCGCGTGTTGTATCTGTCGCTGGATCCGTACATGCGCGGGCGCATGAATGACCGCAAGTCCTACGTGCCGCCACTGCAGCTGGGCGAACTGATGGATGGCGGCACGGTCGCGCAGGTGGTGCAGTCCAACGACGCCGATTACCAGGCCGGGGATATTGTGCTCAGTCACTCCGGATGGCAGAGCCATGCCGTGGTGACCGCCAGGGAGATCCTGCGCCGCCTGGACCCGGCCGTCGCGCCGATCAGCACGGCTTTGGGCGTGTACGGCATGCCTGGCTTCACCGCTTGGGCGGGGCTGAGCGAGATCGGCAAACCCAAGCCGGGCGAGACCGTGGTGGTGGCAGCTGCCAGCGGCCCGGTCGGTGGCACCGTCGGCCAGATTGCCCGACTGCGCGGGGCGCGGGTCATCGGTATCGCCGGTGGCACGGAGAAGTGTGCCTTCGTGCGCGACGAGCTGCATTTTGATGCCGCCGTCGATCACCACGCGCCGGACTTTGCGGCGCAACTGCAGGCAGCGTGCCCCAACGGCATTGACGTGTATTTCGAGAATGTCGGCGGCGCGGTCTGGGACGCCGTACTGCCGCTGCTCAACGAATTCGCCCGCGTGCCGGTGTGCGGCCTGGTCGCGCATTACAACGACTCGGCCCTGCCACCGGCACCGGACCGCACCCCCGCGCTGATGGCGAACATCCTCAGCCGCAGCCTGACCGTGCGCGGTTTCATCCAGCGCGAATTCGTCGCCCGCTATCCGCAATTTCTGCAGGAAATGGGCGACTGGCTGCGCACCGGCCAAGTGCATTATCGCGAAGACATCGTCGACGGCCTGCAGCACGCACCCCAGGCCTTCATCGGCATGCTCAAAGGCGGCAACTTTGGCAAGCTGTTGATTCGCGTCGCCAACGGCGCGGCGGTCAGCGACGCCTGAAGACGGGCGCCGCCATTCCGGACGCTCACCCGCCGGCCACGCCTCAGCCGCGCCCCGGCGACAGCGGCAACTGCCGGCAATAATCCGCCGCCTCGGCCAGCAACCAGTCGCGAAATACCTGCAGCCCGCGATGCTCGTGCGAGCGCGGCGGATACACCAGCCAGTAGGCCTCTGCCACCGGCAGGTAATCGCCGCCAAGCACTTGCAGGCGACCGGCGTCGATCAGCGACTTCGATGTCACCATGCGTCCCAAGGCCACGCCCAGGCCCTCCAGCGCGGCATGGCGCAGCGCGTCGAGGCTGTCGAAATGCGCGACGTAACGCTTGGGTGGCGTACCACCAAAGCGCTCAAACCAGTCGTGCCAGCGATCATCGGGCGACGGGTCACCCAGCAGTGGCCAGCCGGACAAATCACGCCCGACGGCATGCCCCATCCGAGCCACCAGCGCCGGTGCGGCGACGGGTGCGATCCATTCGCCGAACAATCGTTCGCTGCGCACCCCGGCCCACTCGCCCAGGCCATAGCGCAAGCCTGCGTCCACCAGCTCGCGCGCAAAGTTCACCAGCGCCGAGCCGGAGTGCAGATTGAGTTCCAGCTCCGGGTGCGCGGCAACCAGCCGCGGCAACCGCGGTACCAGCCAACTGGACATGATGCCGGGACTGGCACTGAGCGTGAGCGCATCGTGGTGGCGTACGCGATAGCGGGCAAGTGCATGTTCGATGCCGTCAAAATGCTCGCCGATCGCCTCCAGCAAGGTGCAGCCCTCGACGGTCAGGGCCACGCCGCGCGGTCCGCGTTCGAACAGGCGGCGCTCCAACCGCTCCTCCAGTTGCCGCATTTGATGACTGAACGCGCTGACGGTGAGGTTTGCCTGTGTCGCCGCACGCGTGAAATTGCCCAGCCGGGCAGCCAGCACAAACTGCTGCAGCAATCCCAGCGGTATTTTTCCCATCTTGAATATTCCTCAAGCCTGGCTTGCGAATATATCGCTTTTTGGCCGCGTTCGACCTGCGTATCTTGACTCCACCGAAAGTCGAACGCGTCAAACAGAAGGTGCCCCATGACTTCACTCTGGACCGATTTGTTGTATCTGCATGGCTATCTCATCCGGCGGGATGACCTGGCGTGGCGGCATGACACCGAACCGCAACAACCCGCCAGCAACGCCACGGTCAAACCCTCATCGACCACTCCGACTGCCACGCCAGCAGCCGAGCGCTGCGGCGGCAACACCGCGGCCTGCGCTTGATTCGCGGGTCGCGCGCAACCACCTCGGACGGATCGTCCCTTTCCGTCCGAGGTACCCCATGCAGCTGCGTCCGCTCGGCAACTCACCACTTTCCATCGCGCCCCTGGTACTCGGCGGCAACGTGTTCGGCTGGAGTGCCGACGAGCAACGGTCGTTTGCAGTACTCGACGCATTTGTCGCAGCTGGTGGCAACCTGATCGACACCGCCGACAGTTACTCGGCATGGGTGCCGGGCAATCGCGGTGGTGAATCGGAAACCATCATCGGCAAGTGGTTGCAGCACAGCGGCAAGCGCGCGCAGGTATTGCTTGCCACCAAAGTCGGCAAGTGGTCGCGTCAGCAAGGCCTGTCGCCGACGAACCTGCAACAGGCGGTGGAAGGCTCGTTGCGCCGCCTGCACACCGATCACATTGATCTGTACCAGGCCCATCAGGACGATGCCAGCGTGTTGCTCGCCGACACGCTGGGCGGCTTTGCCCGCCTGATCGAGCAAGGCAAGGTGCGCGTGATCGGCGCCTCCAACTTCAGCGCGCCGCGCCTGGCCGATGCGCTGGCCGTGTCCAGGCAGCACCACCTGCCACGCTACGAAACCTTGCAGCCGCTGTACAACCTCGCCGATCGGGCCGCGTACGAAAGCACGCTGGAGCCACTGGCCCGCCGTGAAAACCTTGGCGTGCTCAGTTACTACTCGCTGGCCAGCGGTTTCCTCAGCGGCAAATACCGCAGCATCGCCGATCTGGCCAAGAGCACCGCGCGCGGCAGCACCGTCAGGCGCTATCTGGATGCACGCGGACTGCACCTGCTCGCAGCACTGGATCGCGTGGCCGCTGCGCACCACGCCTCGGTGGCGCAGGTGGCGCTGGCCTGGTTACTGGCGCGACCGGGCGTCACGGCGCCGATCGTCAGTGCCACCAGCGTCGAGCAACTGCACGACTTGTTTGGGGCACTGACGTTGACCCTGGACCCGAAGGAAATGGCCGCACTCGAACAGCTGGATACACAATGTCCGCCAACCCGCTCGCGCGTCGAGTACCACTGACAACGGACCTGGACTGGCAGCGAGATCATGGCGGCGAATGACCTGCAAAAGCTGGTGACCATGGCCATGCCGTACGGCAAGTACCAGGGCTGGCTGCTTGCCGATCTGCCCGGCGCCTACCTGGCGTGGTTTGCGCGCAATGGCTTTCCGCCCGGTGAGCTCGGCCAACTGCTGGCACTGGCGCTGGAGATTGACCACAACGGACTGTCGGCGTTGCTCGAACCGTTGCGCGGGCACGCGCGCTGATGCCAGGTTCCCGCGCGTCATCCGCCAGCCTCAATGGCGCCGTGTGCGCGAGGCGCCGAGTTTGCGCGTGAGGGTGTTGCGGCCAACGCCGAGTGCGATTGCGGCGTTCTGCCGATGACCGTCACTGCGCTCCAGCGCAGCGCGCATGAGGGTTTGATCCAGCGCCGCGCGCGCCCGCGCATGAATGTCGGCTTCGCCGTCGGCCAACGCCGTCAACGCCCACTCACGCAATGCATCGGTCCACTCGCTGGTGATGGGCGACGTACCGCCAGCGTCCAGGTCGGACGGCAGGATCTCGCTGCCGGGGGCAATGACGGCGAGGCGCCGGCACAGGTTTTCGAGCTCCCGCACGTTGCCGGGGAAGTCGCGTTGCGCGACCAGCTTCAAGGCCGCGCGCGAAAAGTGTTTGGGCGACAGCTTCAAGGTTTGCGCCGCAGCGGCAAGAAAGTGCCGTGCCAGCAACGGGATATCACTGCGCCGGGTGCGCAAGGCCGGCAACGCGATCCGCACGACGTCAAGGCGATGCAGCAGATCCGCGCGAAACGCCCCGCTGGCGACCCGCGCGGTCAGATCCTGATGTGTCGCCGCCAACACGCGCACGTGACCATGGAGCAACTCACGGCCGCCGACACGATAGAACTCGCCGCCGGAAAGCACGCGCAGCAAGCGCGTCTGCAAGGCCTGCGGCATGTCGCCGATTTCATCCAGGAACAAGGTACCGCCCTCGGCCTGCTCAAAACGCCCGGCGTAGCGGCGCACGGCGCCAGTGAATGCGCCGGCTTCGTGGCCGAACAACTCGCTTTCCAATAACTCCGCCGGGATCGCGGCGGTGTTCAAGGCCACAAACGGCGCGTGGCGGCGCGCACTTTCCTCGTGTAGCGCGCGCGCCACCAGCTCCTTGCCGGTGCCGGTTTCGCCGGTGATCAATACATTCAAATCGCTCGCGGCGACGCGGCCGATCAGGCGAAACACTTCGCGCATCGGCGCGCTTGCGCCGAGCAAGGCCGGGTTGAGCACGGCCGCCGCCGCGGGCGCTACTGGGCTGGTCGCCGTGCTGGCCAGCGCCCGCTGCACGGCAGCCAGCGCATGATCGAGATCAAACGGCTTGGCCAGATAATCCACCGCGCCTGCGCGATAGGCCGCAGCGGTGGTGGCCACGTCGGTATAGGCGCTCATCACGATCACCGGGCCGAGCGCGCGCGCCTGCCAGGCATTGAGCAAGTCCAGGCCGTCTGCACCGGGCAAACGTACATCGGTGACCAGCAGTGTCGGCCGCGCATCCAGCAGCGCTGCGTGCACCTGGGCGACGTCGGCGAACTCGCGCACCACCAGCCCGGCCTCGCGCAACGCCGAGGCCAGGACGAAGCGCACACTGCGATCGTCGTCCACCAGCCAGACGGTGTCGGTCACGAAAATGTCCTCCACCAGCTCAGGCTGTCGCAGGGCGGGCACCGCCCGCCGGCTGTTGATTCGGCGACACGGTGGCAAACCCCGGCAAAGCGCCGGGCGGTGCCCGTCGCGCGGTCATCCGGGATCGAGGGCCGGGGGGTGTGCGCACCGATACTATGCATGGGTGGTATCCAGGGGCAGGTATAACGAAAACACGGTGGTGCCGGGGCGACTCGTGCACCGCAGATCGCCGCCGTGCTCGCGCGCCAGCTCGCGCGACAAGGCCAAGCCCAGACCCACGCCGTCGACATGGCCGGACACCAGCGGCTGAAACAAAGTGTCGCGCACGGCTTCAGGTATGCCCGGACCGTCGTCCATCACGTCCACACGCAACGCGCTGCGCAGCACGCACTCGCCCAGACGCACGGCGTGCTCCACGCGCGTGCGCAAAGTCAGCATGTGCGCGCCGGCCTGCACCGCGTTGCGGGCAAGATTGAGCAACACTTGCTGCAGGCGATCAGCGTCGGCCCAAACCTCGGGCGTGCTCGGGTCGTAATCAAAATGCATGACGGGCGGCGACGGCGCGGCGCGCAGCAAATCAACCACGCGCTCCAGCAACCGATGGATATTCACCGTGTCGAGTTGCGCCGGACCGGTGTGATGCAACAGGCGATCGGCCAGCGCGGTGAGGCGATCCGCCTCGTCGATGACCACGCCCGCCAGCGCGCGCAGTTCGCCATCTTCGACCCGGCGCTGCAGCAGTTGCGCCGCTCCACGCATGCCGGCCAGCGGATTCCTTATCTCGTGGGCAAACCCGCGCAGCGTACCGGACAACGGGGACGCCCCGACTGCTGCCGGTGCCAGCGCATGCACTTCCAGCAGCAGGTCGGCGCCGAATGGCTGCAGCGTGACGTCGACGCCAACGTCGCTGCCATCAGCGACACCCAGCGACACGCTGCGCAATTGAATGCTGCGCTGCTCGGCCAACGCACGGCGGGCGGCATCCATCCCGACCGGTTCGCGCAGCAACGCCGCCAACGATTGCCCGACCACGCCACGGGTGCCCACCCCCAGCAATTCGGCCAGGGCCACGTTGATCCATTGCACCCGCAAATCGGCATCGACCCATGCCAGCCCGGTCGCCAACTGCTCCGCCCATGCGCGCCACGCGTCGGTGTTCATTGCACCATGATGGACAATGCGCCCGAAGCGTGCAAACCCCGTACTGATCGACCGGCAACAGGCGACGAAAAATCGAATCCAGCGCTGCCGGGCTACGCCCGCTATTGCCGTATGCGTGCTTGCAACTGGCTGTGGCTAACTCCGGGCCGCTTCATTCGGGGAGGACTGGCGGAAAGCGACGAGAAACGCGTTGACGGCGTTCGACTCGCGCTCGAATACCGGCAGCAGTCGGGCCAGCGTATCGCCTGCGCCGGCCTTGCCGGCGGTCTCGATCTCTTCGCACAGCGCACCCAGCACCAGGGCGCCGACGGTACGCGCGGAGGATTTCAGCCGGTGCGCCTGCTCGATGGTGGTGGCCATGTCGCCTACGCTGCATGCGGCCTTCAGCAATTCGACGGTCCTGCCCGCGCTGTCCTGGAAACCCTGCAACAAATCGGAGATGACTGCCGGGTCGTTGCCGACAAGATCCTCGAGCACGCCTACGTCCACCGCAGCGGCGGTCGATCCATCGAGCGCCGCACCCTGTGGCGGCTCGACCGGCCGCGGAAGTGGCAGGAACAGTTCGTCCAGCGCCTTGCGCAGGTCGGCCAACTGAAGGGGCTTGGTCAGGTACTTGTCCATGCCGGCGGCATGACAGCGCTCCGACTCGCCCTTGAGTGCCGTGGCCGTGAGCGCAGCGATGGGCACGTGGTGACTGCCCTGCTCCTGCGCGCGGATCGCCGCGGTGAGTTCGTAGCCATCCATTGACGGCATGTGCAGATCGGTAAGCACCAGTCCGTAGTCGCCGCTGCGCCAAAGTTCCAGCGCCTGCCTGCCGTCAGCGGCTACATCGGCGGCAAAGCCGAGCAGCGCAAGCTGGCGCAGGATGACTTTTTGATTGGTCCCGTCGTCTTCGGCCACGAGAATCAGCCGGCCCGCCTTACGGGCTTCCTCGCGGGAGGGCACCTCGAGTTCGCCCAGAGGTCGGCCCGCCGGTGCCGACGCCGGTACCGGCGCGCGACCGGCGGCCAGGTTGATGGCCCGGCAAAGATGGCGGCGGGTGAGGACATTGGCATCCACGAAAACAACGCCCGTGTCTCGCGTCCGGGTTGTGGGCCGCAGACCCCGGCCGATGGCGACGATGCGCAAGGCATACTCCGGACCACGTCGCTTGAGCGCGCGCAGGGACTCATCGTCGATGGCAGGATCGGTCGTGTCGATCACCCCGATCCACGGTCCCGGCGGCAACGCGCCCATGAGGCTGCACGCCTGCGCCACGTCGGTAGCCTGGTGCGTCTGCGCACCCTCGTCGGCCAGGCAGGCGACCAGATCGGCGGCGAGTTCGTCCGCCCCGCCGACAACCATGCAGCGAAGTCCGGCCAGTTCCGGCGCGGGCTGCGCAATCGCATCCCCCTGCGCCCGCAGTAGCGCCAAGTGCACGCTGAAGGTCGAGCCGTGCCCAGGTTCGCTTTGCAACTCCAGCGTGCCGTCCATCAAATCCACCAACCGGTGCGAAATGGCCAGTCCGAGGCCCGTGCCCCCGAAGCGCCGGGTGGTCGAAGTGTCCGCCTGGCTGAAAGCGGTGAACAGGCGCGCACGCGTCGATTCGTCAATGCCGATGCCGTTGTCGATGACGTCCAGGTCCACCGCCACATGGGTGTCCGTGGAATGGCTGGCCAACCGGACACGCACGGCGACGCGACCGGGCTGCTCGCGGCCGCTGGAGAACTTGATTGCATTGCTTACCAGGTTGACCAGCACCTGGCGCAGCCGCAGGGCATCGCCGATAACCGTAGCGGGAATCGCCGGTTCAACGAAAACCGTAAGGTATACGGCTTTCTTCAAGGCAAGGTTGGCCAGCATCCCGCAGGCGTTTTCCGCCATCTCGCGCAGCGAGAACGGTGCCTGCTCGAGTTCCAGCCGACCGGATTCGATTTTGGAGAAATCCAGTATGTCCTCGATCACGGTCAACAGGGAGAAAGCCGATTCGCGAATCAGGTCGAGCATCTCGACCTGATGGCCTTTGAGGTTCGTCTGCTGCAGGACGTCAATCATGCCGATCACGCCGTTCATCGGCGTACGGATCTCATGGCTCATGGTGGCCAGGAAACTCGACTTGGCGCCATTGGCTTGCTCGGCCGCGGCCTTCGCCGCCGTCAGCTCGCGGTTTGCCCGTTGCAGGTCCGAGGTGCGTGCGTACACCCGTTGTTCGAGGCTGGAATTGAGCCGCATGACCTCCTGCTGGGCCAGCTGGCGCTCCTCCGCCTCGCGCCGCACGTCGCGGTAGGACGCCTGCAATGCTTCCGTGCGCCGTTCCACTTCGGCAAGCATGTCGTTGAACGAATCAACCAATTCGCCGACCTCGTCGTCGGTGGTTTTGGCAACGCGTCGCGAGTAGTCCTGCTGCTCCACCACCTCCCGCGCGATGGACGCCACCGCCGCGATGGGCGCAGTGACCAGCTTCTCCATGCGCCGGATCAGGACCAAGGCGATCCCGGTGGCGAACAACCCCACCAGCACCGACATCCCGATAGCTCCCGCGATGATGCCACCGAGGCCGTAGCCGACCCGCAGGTAGACGGCGCCGAGGACGGTACCGTCGCTGACGATTTGCCGGGTTACCACCAGGGCGGTGCCCTCGATGCGGGTTCTGTCGCGCTCGATTTTTGCAGGAAACGTGCTCTGCTGGTCCTTGGCGGCATAGGTGGCGAAGAGCCGGTTGTCACCGGTGTAGATGGCCGCCGAACGGACGTTCGGTCGCGCGGCAAGCAGGGCGAGGTTGTCGCGGGCCAGCCGTTGATCGTCGAACTGCAGCGCCGGCGTGGTCATGCGGCCGAGCAGTTCCGCCGTCGTGCCTACATCGCTCACATGACGGTAGTGGTACGAAATCACGTTGCCGACAATATTGCCGAGGGTGGCACATACCAGCGCAGCCACCGTGGCAAAGACCACGATGGCCTGCAGCTTTTCCCGGATTGAGCCGAACGTGTTTTTCACGGGTCGCCCCGCGTCACCCGCCGGGCTGCAGTAAGCATCAGGGCCCGCAGTTTGAGGCCGCTGGTTGCGGCGGGCTTGAGTGCGACGTTGAAGCGCAGGTGCTGATCGACCAGGTCGAAGCTGATCATGCTGTCCAGCATCCGCCTCTGTCCGGCATCGGAAACCACCAGCACGGGCTTGCCCCTGACTGCAGCGCCAATGGCCTGCAGGGTGGGCGCGTCCAGTGCGCCCACGATCAGCATGTGCACGCCTTGCAGTGGGCTCTCGGCCTCCAACCGCCGGGTTACCAGGGGACGGCCGTTGACCGTCTTGCCGACGATCATGCGGGAGAGAATCTCCTCAAGGTGGTCATCCCCGATCACGCCGACGACGAGAGGACTGTCTTCACTGGCGAAGACCCCGGGTGGCCATTCCACGTAGCCGGCGAACTTGTACAGGTAGGCCGCCTTGACGCGCAACGCAGCATCGCTGGATGCGACCGCCGATGGCTGCGCGGCGTTCGCATTGGCGTTGGCGGCAAAGGCCAGGGGCATGGCCAGGATGGCGCACACCAGCAGACCCCTGATGTGGCGGACCATGGTAAAAACCACGGAAGCGGCCGTCACAACGTCCACTCCAGCGCAAGAACGACCGTGCGGCCGATTTCGCGCCGGACTGCGCGCGATTGGTATTCGCCATGGCCCCCGGACAGGTTGCGCCCGGTCAGCGACACTTCGGCGCCAGATGCCAGCCGCCACCCCACGCGCGCATCGACAGCCGTATACGCAGGCACCGCGTCCCTGGCCAACGCGCCCACGCGGCGCAGGCCAATGTCGAGTCGGGTGTCGGCGCCGAGCTCCCAGCCCGAGCGCAGCTGCCAGGTGTGCGAAGGATCGAGGCCCTTCATGCCGGGTCCAGCCGCGTCGTTGCTTCCGGGTTTCAACCGGAAATCCTCGTCGAGCGCAGTGAAGCCGGCGCTCAGGCGCCAACTTTCGGTGGCCTGGAACGTTCCCCACCATTCCACCCCGTTGGCCTGCCCTTCCATCCGGCTTGCAAAAACCAGGTAGGTAAAGCTGGGGTCGATTTCCTGGGTACGCAGGTCATCGTAATCGTTGTGGAACACGGTGGCGGACCAGGACAGCCGCGGCGTCGGCTGACCGCGATATCCGACTTCGTAGACCTTGGCCACTTCCGAGCGTACCGGGTTGCCACCAGCGAGCAGATAGGGCGGTACGCCAGGAACGTGGGAATCACGATCCAGCCGCGAGGGCGCCCGCACGGTGCGCGACACGGCCGTCCACAGCAGGTGGTCCGGCGCCACCGTCCAGGCCAGGCGTGCATTGGGCAGAAACTCGTTGCCGGTATAGTCGTTGCGTTCCAGCCGCGCGCCCAGGGTCAGCCGCAAGCGGCTGGTCAGCGCCATCTCGTCCTGCGCAAACAGGCTGGTCCAGTGCTGGCGCACCTTTGCGGGAAGAAAGGCGAAATAGCGGCTGTTCTCGACCCGATCGTCGCTTTGCCGGGCGTTTGCGCCCCATACCAGCGAATGCACCCCCAGCGGCCGCAGCGCGTGCTGGAACTGGACGTCGAGGATGTCCAGCCGTTCGCCAAACATCGGCGGTACCACGCGCCGGGTATGGTCGTAATAGGCCTGCACCTGGACGCTGCCGCCCTCGGCAAGCGCGCGATCCCAGCGCCCCGTGAGGTTGAAGCCCGAGAAGGGGACATCGCCCAACACAACGTCCAGGCCATTCACCGCGACCGCGCCGGGCGCCGGTTGCTGTTCGGAACCGTCATAGGCATTGCCCTGCACCGTCAGGTGGTCGCTATCTCGGCGCCAGTCGGCGCGAAAGCCCACCTGCGCCCTATGGCCGGCGTCATCGACCGGGCTCCCATCCGCGGTCTCGCCACGGCCCCAGCGTGTGTACTTGCCATACACCCGATAATCGCCGTTAGCGCCGAGCGTCGAGCCGTAGCGGAACCCGGCGTCGTAACCGTCGTTGCCCACCGAGGCTGTCAGCAGCGTGCCGCGGGTATCCTCGGCGGGCCGGGTGATGATATTGATCACGCCGTTTACCGCATTGACGCCCCACAGCGTGCCGCCCGGGCCGCTGATCACCTCGATGCGCTCGACATTCTCCAGCAGCACGTCCTGCACATCCCAGAAGACGCCGGAAAACAGCGGTGAATAAACCGAACGGCCGTCAATCAGGACCAGCAGCTTGTTCGGCGCACTGCTGTTGCTTCCGTTCATGCCGCGCGCCGAAATGGCATAACCCGCGCCGCTGACCTCGGCCACCTGCAGGTTGGGCGCCAGTCGTAGCGCTTCGGGCAGGCTCCGTACACCGGAGCGACGGATGTCGTCGGCCGTGATGACGAACACCGAAGCCGCAGCACCGGACAGACGCTCGGGTTTCTTGGAAACCGACGTGATCTGGAGGTTGCCGAGTTCCTCCAGCGACAGCGAGGTCAGGTCGTCCGGCTGCGCAGACAGGTCGGCGAGGGAGGCCTGCACCGGCGAAACTGGCAGGCCCAACATCACGGTGGCGCAAAGGGCAAACCACGAGGGATGCCGGCGCATGACATGGAACTGTTCGTCCGGTTTGGCCCGCACATGCATGACTGGAGTCTCCGTAAGCCGCAGGCCGCTCGTGTTGAGGGCGGACACCGCAAGTCGGTCGCCGCGGTGCTCGCCCGTTCGATTCGCCAGCCCCGCACCGGACGCGACGCCGATGCCACCTTTCTAGAATTTGCGGCGCCCCTAGACGGCTGTCGCTCCGCGTCTCTCAGGATCGATATATTCCAGATGCCCTTGCTGGAGTTATAGGTGCAACAGCAAGTGCCTGTCCAGCAGCGCGGGCGACTCGACGCAGCGGACGCAGCCGGCGCACCACCAAAGCCCAGCCGGTTCCGGACGGCGGCGCGCTGGACATCAAGGTGCTCAAAAGGCAGATTGGCAATGAGCCGGCAGCAGTGCACGCACTTCTCGAGGATTTCCTTGGGCCCGGGGTCGGGGGAACTGGCCATCAGCAAGGGAACCGCCGTTGCAGAATAACCGGTGAAACAAGCTCGGTGGCGCACAGGAGGAAGTCGTCCACACAGGCTGGTACCCTCCCGCTGGACGATGCTTGCGCCGAACTTGGCAAAGTCCACGTCCAGAACACAAGGCGGTCGCCGAAGGAGCATCACCGCCGTCGAAGCATGCGGCCCATGAGCTGCTGCCGCAGCTACGGGGCAGTTTCGAAAGCTTCAAGCCAGCCTGCGCTTGGAAGCGAACTCGTGCGGGGCTGAAGGGAGCGACGATGAAAATTCTGGCAGTAGATGATGATCCATTTGTCCTGAAGCTGCTTTCCGTGCAGCTCCGAAGCGTCGGGCCAGCGAATCTGGATCTGGTGTGCCACACCAGCGGACAAGCTGCCCTGAACTTCCTGGAGCATGACCAGCACGTAGACATCGTCTTCTGCGACCTGCAGATGCCAGAAATGGATGGCGTGGAGTTCGTCCGCCATCTCGTGCGTCTGTGCTACGACGGAAACCTGGTGCTCTTCAGTGGTGAAACCCCCAGGACGCGCCAAGCGGTCGAACAGCTTGCCCGTGCCCATGGGCTGCATGTTCTGGGGACCCTGGGCAAACCGATGACCACCGAGTCGCTGCTTGATCTGCTGGCGAGGGCGGTTCCGGCCTCCTCGCCGCCGAGTCCAGTGGCGCAGGTACCCACGTATGCGCCGGCCGATTTGCAGCGCGCCATCCGCCAGGGCGAATTGTTGAATTACTACCAGCCCAAGGTGGAACTGGCGACCGGCAAGGTGGTGGGATTTGAGGTGCTGGTGCGCTGGCAGCATCCACGGGACGGGCTGGTCATGCCCTGTCACTTCGTGCCGATGGCCGAGGCGCAAGGGCTGGGTGGCCATCTGGGCGTTGTGGTGATGCGTGAGGCATTAAACGACATGCGGCGCTGGCTCGATGCAGGCCATCAATTCGATCTTGCCGTCAACGTGCCACTGGGGACTGTTTCCTCGCTCGATTACCCCGACTTTCTGGTCGAGCAAGCCGACGCAGCGGGCGTGCCACTGCATCACCTCGTGCTGGAGATCACCGAAAATCGACTGATGGACAATCCCCAGGTGCAACTGGATGTACTCACCCGACTGCGCCTCAAGCAGGTGCGGCTTTCGATAGATGACTTCGGTACCGGTTATTCCTCCATGGAGCAATTGCGCGACTTGCCTTTCGACGAGTTGAAGATCGATCGTGGCTTTGTCCATCAGGCTGCACATACGCCCTCGCTGCGCGCCATCCTCGAAGCCAGCCTCAGGCTGGCTCAGGAACTGGGTTTGCGTACGGTCGCCGAAGGCGTGGAGGAGCGTGCGGACTGGGATCTGCTGCGGGCGTCTGGCTGCGACATGGTGCAGGGGTTTATTGTTGCCAAGCCAATGCCAGGTGATGAGGTTGCTGGCTGGCTCGCCAAGTGGGAGAGCCGGCGAACCACCTTGATCGCCAACGCTCTCGATGGAGGCGACGGTTTGAGTGGTGTCGGCTAGGTCTCATACGGACCACCTGGCGCGTGGAGCCTGATGCATCCTGTACAGCAACCGTACCGTCCAGATCGCCATGGGCTAGCGCTCCAGAGCCGTGATCCTGCCACGCCGATCCTCAGCGAGGGTGCCCCTCGCCTACCGGATCGCTTCAACCACCGAACGTTGGTATCGCACGACACCCGCGCTTGGGCAAACAACCTAGACAAAGCGGACGTCAGCACTCGCGACCGTGCAGACTGACCCGCTGCCGGCACGGAAGCTGCGCAGTATCTGATTGTGGTGATTGACGATCTGCTCGGCGGTCAGCGCGCCGTTATCGAAGGTGGTGTGTGCGTCCTTGACCAGTTCAACCGCATAGCCAAGCGAGGCGGCACGGCGACAGGACGTATCCACGCAGTAATCACTTTGCAGGCCGACGACGATCAACCGTCGTACTGCCCGCTCCTTGAGCCAGGCCTCCAGCGGCGTGCCGAGAAACGAGTCGCAGAAATCCTTGCCGAGCACGCCATCGGCTGGTGCCGGCACCAGGCTGCTGTCCAGGTCCGGGTCAA
>DATCWU010000234.1:0-3141 GCA_036566165.1 Rhodanobacter sp.
ATTCATCATAACGTTGCGCACGGGACACAACCCGCTCGATCCGCCAGGGACACTGCTGCAGATCATGCCGTGGCCGGCGTTCGGAAAGAAAACCGATCTCGACCTCCGTGCGATCTATGAATACTTGAGCGCGATTCCACCGCTGCCCGACAATCCGAATCCCAGTCCCAATCCGTAAAGCAGGATTCAGGCAAACCCCGAAACGGGCGGGCATCCGGGCGAATAAAATAGGGGGCAGAGTCGACCTTCAAGAAAGTGCACTCCGATCCCTGTTTTCCAAACCACCAGGTCGCCCTTCAAACGGGTGTGTGTGAACCTGACCCCGTTTTTTTAATGAACCTGACCTTTTTTTCAGCGCATGACGGAACCGCCCTCGGACGCCCCACCGTGCGTCGTCCGCGTGGGACGCCACCGCGGCAAACGGTCATGAGTGAATTTAATTAGCCACGTCCCCTTTAATTCCGCGGCGTCGCACCATTGTCATACAAGCGTCGCCCGCGCAAAAGCACCCGCTGCCACCACAGCATGGCCGGCTCCATCCTGGGGCACCCCCGCGGCGCCCCGGCGGGGGCTGCGCGCCTCCGTATCCGCCGACCGCGCGTCCTTCGCCAGCAGATCGAGCCTGGCCTTCATCACGGTGTGCCGTGAGGGCGGGACGCCACCAGTTTGACGTCGTGTGCCAGCGCGTAGTTGCGCTCCAAGCGCACGGCGTCAACATGGATCGCCTGCACCCGACCCCGCGGCATGGCGGAGAAAAGCTGGTACGTGGCGAACCCGTCAATGCTGTTTACCCGCGGCTAAATGGGACGGAGGCAATTAAGCCGATTTAATTCCCTCCGTCCCATTTAGTTTTTAGTTCCAGCTTGCTGTCGGAAATTGTCCCTGACACCTTTTTTGCAACTGATTGAGCGTACTATCCGCCCGTGCAGGCGGACGTTGCTGGCAGGCAGTACCACAGCCGGAGACAGAGCATGAACGTGCGACGCTGGGTGGTGCGGGCTGGAGAGTGCGCGATCATGGCGTTGGCTGCCGTGCCGATCCGGGGTTTCGCCGGGGATGTGCCACCGGACGCGCACGCGCAAATGCGCGCTGCAATGGATTGGCTGGCAACGCCATGGAGCGAAGCTCAGCAGAAGACGCTGGAGGCGCGCCAGCCGCCGAAAGATCCGAAGGCCTTGTTGCACCTGCCCGGCAGCACCCAGACATATCGTCGTGAACAACTGAGCCAGATCGTGCCGGATTGGTGGCCGCATGACCACCCACCGATGCCGACGATCGTGGCTGCAGGCCGTGGCAAGGGCATGCCGTGCGGGGAATGTCACGGACCCACAGGCGCAGGTGAGCCCCATACTGCGACGTTGATGGGGTTGCCGGCCGCCTACATCATCGAACAGGTCAGGGCCTTTCGTGATGGCTCGCGAGCCAACGACGAGATGCATTTCGAGGCATCCCATGTCAGTGATGCGGATGTCCAGCAGGCGGCGGCGTATTTCACCGGATTGCACCTGGCGGCGGCCCGCGCCCGCGTCATCGAAGCCGCGCGGGTACCAGCCACGCACATCCAATCCTGGATGCTCGTATCGTCCAAAGGTGGCGCAAGTGAGCCGATCGGTGATCGGATCATCGAGTTGCCGCTTGATCAGGAACGTATACGGATGGGCGATGCCCGTGCGCGCTTCATCGCTTACGTGCCGCCGGGCAGCGTCGCGCGCGGCCACCTGCTGGCGTCCGGCGGCGCGGACGGGATCACCGCCTGCACCTCATGTCACGGTGCAGACCTTCGTGGGGTAGCCAACGCGCCCCCGCTGGCCGGCCGCTCGCCGACGTATCTCACGCGGCAACTGGTACAGGTGGCGCTGGGCAACCGGCAGGGCACACGGCTGCAGCCGATGCAGCAGGTGGTCTCGCACCTTACGCTCAAGGACATGATTTCGGCGGCGGCGTATGCCGCTACGCTCAAACCCTGACCGCCGGTGCTTGCGGCGCAGGAAGCCGGGGGACGGTTTCACTTTGCGCATCCTCAGCGCCAGGATGCGTCAGGTTCCGATCGATCCTGCAGCGCCATCAAAGCGCCGCCATTGCGACGCGCAGCACCCGCCAAACGTTCGCCGCCCCCCCCGAAATCCTACCGGCCGCTGGAGCACACCTCGAAGAAGTGCACTCTGACTCCTGTCTTGGTGCGCTCATCGGCTGCCGCGCAGGAATGCAAACGCTTGTAAATGAACCTGACCCCGTTCTTTGCGACTGGGTCGCGAGGCATTGGTGCGACGATGGCCGAGTGCACGCTTGAGCGAACTCATCGATCAGCTACAACACCCAGGTCCGCAACTGCTGGATCAACTGCGTGTGCCAGCATGAAAAGCGTGGGGAAACCTCAGGGTCAGAATGACCCCTATTTCGCGTCTTTGTGAAGACCGGCGAAAGCATCCAAAACTCGGGATTAAATGAACCTGACCCCTTTTCCCGGCAGATCGAGCCTTGGCTGGCGTGGCATGGAAGCTTCCTTGAGCGAAATGCCAAGGCTGCGTCATCTCTCCACACCTGGATGCCGGCCAAACCAGCCGCACCGCGTCAGGAAAGTGCACTCTGACCCGGGCTTTGATTCCCGCAGTACACTGACCACGCAGCAGTTCGAGCCACCCGGAGCCGCAACGGAGGTGTATCTGCATGTTGAGCATGATCGAGGGGCTTCCGGACTACGTGGTCGGCATCCGGATCAATGACAAGCTGCGCGCGGAGGACTACGAGAGGCAACTCATCCCGCTGATCAACGACAAGCTGGAAAGGCATCACAAGCTCGACTTGCTGTGCTGCATCGACGGCGAATGGAAGGGCATGGAGGCCGGCGCGGTGTGGCAGGATCTGCGGCTGGGGCTGGGCAAAATTGGCCACTGGGCGCGCATGGCGATCGTCAGCGACATCAAATGGATCGAGAACGCGATCAAGCTGTTCGGGCTGTTTTCTCCCGGTGAACTGCGGCACTTCGACAGCAACGACTACGCAGCTGCCCAAGCATGGGTCTGCGAGCGCGAGCGCGCTCGCATCGGCATCGCACTGGATGCCGGCGTCGGCGTCCTGGTGCTGGAGCCTGCCGCGGACCAGGCGCTGAGCGAAGACGATTTCGAAGCCGTCGGCAAAGTG
>DATCWU010000245.1:0-1116 GCA_036566165.1 Rhodanobacter sp.
CCGGCGGCGCAGCGACTGATGTCGCAGGTCATGATGATTTTTGGCATCGCGCCGGTGATCGCGCCGATGGTTGGCGCGCAGTTGCTGTTGGTGGGTGGCTGGCACGGCATCTTCTGGCTGCTGACGGCCGCTACCGTGATCCTGGCGGGCGTGTTGATGTGGGTGCTGGACGAGAGCCATCCGCCGGCGCAGCGCACGCGGTTTGCGCCGCGACCTTTGCTGGCCAGCTATGTGTCGTTCGGGCGCGATCGCCTGTTTTGGCCACTGCTGGTTTCCAGCTCGGTCAACTTTGCCGGGCTGTTCCTGTATATCGCCTCGGCGCCGCAGATCGTGCGCGGCTTGCTAGGTTTGTCCGCGCAGGGCTTTCCATGGTTGTTCCTGCCGGTGGTGGTTGGCCTGATTTCCGGTGCGTGGTTATCTGGTCATCTGGCCGAACGACGCAGCATCACGTTTACCGTGAGCCTCGGCTACGCGGTGATGCTGTTGGCGTGCGCGGCGCACGTGCTGCTGGCACTGGCGTTACCGGCGCCGCGGCTGCCTTGGTCCATGTTGCCGCTGGTGTTGCACGGCGTGGGCGTGCAACTTGCGTTTCCGACGCTGACGTTATTGCTGCTGGATCGCTTTCCGCACCATCGTGGCGGGATCTCCTCGGTGCAGGCGTTTGCCAGCCTGCTGCTCAGCGCGGTGGTGGCCGGCGTGCTGTCGCCCCTGCTCTCCGCCAGCATGTTGCATCTCGCGTTGGGCGCCAGTGCGTTCACCCTGATCGGCGTGGCAGCGTGGTTCTGGCATGGACGCATACGCCGTGCCCAGCCGGCATCGCCGTTGCCGCGCGATATCGCGCTGCAGGCACAGATCACGCAGCCGCGTTGATTGCTACCGGCCGCCCGCAACATCTGCAGTCTGTCACCTGGGCGGAGCGTCTTGTTTACCCTCCGGCAAGCAGGGGCGGTGTATAAGCCCGATACAAGGACGTGGGACAGGTGGACGAGGTAATGCGCAGGAGGCAGTGATGAGCATGCGTTGGGCAAATTCGGCGGCGATCGCCGAGTACGTGGGACAGCATTCGCGCGAGACCCCGTTGCAGGTGCGGTTGCGTGAGGAGACGGCGCTGTTGCC
>DATCWU010000252.1:0-1933 GCA_036566165.1 Rhodanobacter sp.
CGCAACACGATCTACCCGGCCTACAAGGGCAATCGCGAGCTGCCGCCACCCGCCTTGGAGCGCCAGTTCCAGCAATGCCGCGCACTCACCAGTGCACTGGGCATCAACGTGCTGATCGACCACACCTACGAGGCCGACGACCTGATCGGCAGCACGGTGTGGAGCATGCGCGCCCTGGGCATGCGCAGCGTGATCGTCTCCGCCGACAAGGATTTCGGCCAGCTGCTGGGTGATCAGGACGAGCAGTGGGACTACGCACGCGGCTTGCGTTACGGGCCGCCCGGGGTGCTCGAGCGACTTGGCGTGCACCCATGGCAAGTGGCCGACTACCTCGCGCTGTGCGGTGATGCCGTGGACAACATTCCCGGCGTACCCGGGATTGGCGCCAAGACGGCCGCCGCGCTGCTTGCGCACTTTGGCAGCCTGGACATTCTGCTGGAACGCATCGATGAGGTGCCCTTCCTGCGCTTGCGCGGTGCCGCGGCGTGCGCCGCGCGCCTGCGCGAACATGCCGAGCAGGCGCGGTTGTGCCGACGCCTCACGCGCATTGCGCTGGACGCGCCCGGGGCCATCGATACTGCCTCACTGCAACGCACCGCGGTCGACGCCCCAGCGCTGGACGCGTTGTGCGCACAGTTGCGCCTGGGGGCGTTCACGCGTAGTCGCCTGCACGCCTTGCGGCGTTGAGCCCGGCTTGTCGCTGCGGGTCGGAACGGTCAACATGGAAACGACCAATTGGGGACGCAACAACCATGAATGACCTTTCCCAGCACATCCCGCCTGACGCCAGCGCGCCCGTGGAAACGCTGTGCACGGGCAAATGGTTGAGCCTGCGCAAGCGCGGGCGCTGGGAATACGCCGAGCGCAACAACCCCGGTGGCGCGGTGATCATCCTGGCCGTGACCCCCGCGGACAAAGTGCTGTTCGTCGAGCAGTACCGCGTGTCGATCTTGTGCAACACAATCGAGATGCCCGCCGGGCTGGTTGGCGACCTGCCCGATCAGGCTGATGAAAGCACGTTGCAGGCGGCGCGGCGCGAGCTGGAGGAAGAAACCGGCTATCGCTGCCAGCGGCTGGAGTTTGTCCACCGCGGACCGTCGTCGTCCGGCATGAGTACCGAGATGATCGCGTTCATGCGCGCCTGGGATCTGGAAAAAGTCGGTCCCGGTGGCGGCGACGACACTGAAAACATCGTGGTGCACGAGGTGCCGCGCATGGAAGCCGGCAAGTGGTTGTTCGCACGCGCCGCAGCCGGCTATTCGATTGACCCGAAGCTGTTTGCCGGACTGTGGTTCATTGACCACGCTGGAGCGATAGCGCGCTGAAGAGGGTGCTGGCTGCGGCGCCAGCCCACTGCGCTGCCAGGTCGCAAGTGGCTACCCGACGCAGGCTCAATGTCGGCGGCGCCATTGCCATACGGCCAGCGCCGCTCCGAGCAACGCCAGTCCGATCCACCACAACATATACCGATTGCCGCCGCCTACCCACACCGTGGCAGCCACCGCGCCGACAACCAGCACACCCAGGCCAAGGGCCAGCCACACATCGTTCCAGCGTGGCGTGAACGGGGACGTTCCTTTTGTCGCCACAGCCATGAGCCGGCGACGCTCCGTCAGCAAAACCAACGCACCCAGCACAGCCAGCAGAACTCCGGACACGCGCTTCAACACCACCGCATCCGGTGGCGTCGGCAAGTCGGGAAACAGCTCCAGCAGCCCGACATCACCCAGCGCCACCTGATAGCCCTTGCCGTCGGCAACGTCAGGCGCCGGCAGCAGATGATCACCATCGACGCGCGCGACAATGGTTATCGTGCGCAGCGGTATCTCGTTCCAACTGACGCGGATATCACCCAGTTGCGGATTGTCTGCATGCGCACTGGTCTGCAGATAATCGCCATGGCGACTGAAGCTGGCCGCCAGGTTCGCCGGCA
>DATCWU010000283.1:0-2495 GCA_036566165.1 Rhodanobacter sp.
CAGACGCAGCACGATCACCGCAAGCAACGCTGCCGCAGCCAGCAGGTAGGCGGCCGTGCGCACCAGGATCGAAGGCTCACGGGTCGCGGGTAACGGAAAATCCATAGTGACGCTGACCATACAAGGTGAAAAGAAGCGCCAGTCTGTCAGCCGGCGCCGCCAGCCGCCAGTGGGCGGCGACATCCGCGTGATCGCAGGGCCGGCATTGGCACCTGTCGCTGTCCAAAGAACAGCGACAGGTGCCGGCGGTATCCAAGCTGTTGAACGAGTCGATGGCGCCGGACGCGGCACGCCATTCGTTAGACTGCGCTGACCATCTTTCAACGCAGGATCTGGCCATGTCCTCCCGCTGGTTTGCCCTCTTCGCTGCCTGCGCGCTGGCAGCAGGCTGCGCCACTCCCGCACCACATCCAACCGCAACCGCGACGCCCATCGCGACCACGCCGGCCACCAGCGCGGCGCCCGCGCCCGATGACAATTTGAATGCCGTGGCCTGGACGCAAACCGCGATTGAACACGATCTCATCTACTTGCAAACCTACCGCGACGCGCAAGCGCGGCTGCTGCAGGCGCTGGCCGATCCCCACTGGGACGCACTGAGCCAGACCGACCGCGTCACACCACTTACCCAGCTACCGCCAGCCGTGGTTTTGGATATTGATGAAACGGTGCTGGACAACTCGCCGTACCAGGCACGGGTGATAAAAAAAGGCGGCGAGTTCAACGCAGCGGACTGGGCCGCCTGGTGCCGGGAAGAACGCGCGCGCGCCCTGCCGGGCGTCGTGGCGTTCACCCAATTCGCGGCCAGGCATGGCATTGCCGTGATCTACATTTCCAACCGTGCAGGCGATCTGAGTCAGGCCACGCTGGCAAATTTGCGCAAGGTGGGTCTTCCCGTCAGCGGTCCCAACGCATTGCTCGGGCTTGGCACGCTACGCAAAGGCTGCACGCAAACGGGCACCGACAAGGGCTGCCGGCGCCAACTGGTGAGTGAGCGTTATCGCGTGTTGATGCAGTTTGGCGATCAGCTGGGCGACTTCATCGACGTTCCCCACAATACCGACGCCGGCCGGCGTAAAGCCGTTGCCGCCTATCTGCCATGGATCGGCACGCGCTGGTTTGTGCTGCCCAACCCCACCTACGGCTCGTGGGAGCCGGCGCTGTTCAACAACAACTGGCGCGAACCACGTGAGCAGCGACGCCAGCAGAAGCTTGACGCACTTCACTACCGGTGAGTTCTACGACAAAATATGTTTGCAACCAACAAGTTATAAGCCACAACGAATGCGTTGCCTTAACATGACAAATCCATTAAGATCTCGTTGGTCCCGCTCGCCGACCTGCACGGTCAGCCAGTTCGACCATTTCCCTTCCGGCACTGCCGGCCCCCCGTGAGGCAATTTGTCCGCGGGGTTTTTCTTTGTTGGGCTTTGACCCGGGGCGAGCGCCGACCTAACAAGTAGGCGCCACGTCGGCTTGGGCTGGGTCACCCACCTGGAAGCAGAAAAGTACCCACATCCAAGGTGCTGACCCAACACGTGCCACAACCCGCGCGTCCACGGATCCGCGCGGTACGCGCTTTTACCCGCCACCACTCGCGCGGCTTTACTTCACCGAAAAATCCTTGCTCGATACCATGTTGCCATTCAAGGAAATTTCCACCTTGTAGTCACCCGGCGGAAGCCCACCCGGCTTGTTGATCTTGAACGAGGTAGCTTGCTCGCCACTGGCGTCGATCGTCTTGCTGTCCTCATTCACCACCTGGCCATCCTGGAACGTCCAGCGGGCGTCCAGCTTGGCCTGACCGCTGCCATTGGTGACGACCGAGGCGTAAATGTCGTCCTTCGGCGCAAAACTGCTACCGGCGGTGGTGACACGGTTGGTCGAATCCACACTGGTGCCGACGTCCACGGAAGTCACGCTGACGGCACTGGCCGTGGCTGTGCCCGCAGGCGCCATGGCTGGCGGCATGGGTGTCGGGGCAATTGTGGACGACGCAGCGGTCATCGCCGACGGCGGCGTGCCGGAGGTGGAGGCGGAGTCGTCGGCCTTGTTGCAGGCGCTCAACGCCAACGCCGCAGCCACCGAGACGACGAGAATGAGTGGTTGGGTGATCATCTTCATGTTCATGCTGGTATCTCCTGAGTCGGGAATCGAAAGATCCATGGCGTCGTCACGACTTGGGGGGAATTTTCAGGATCTGCCCGGGCTTGATCCTGTCCGGGTCGGTGAGCTGGTCGCGGTTCGCAGCAAAAATCCGCTTCCATGCGCTGGCGTCGGCATAAAACTGTTTGGCAATTTTCGACAGCGTATCGCCCGCGGCAACGGTGTAATTGGTCGCCGCATCTGCGGTGGAGCTGACATGGGACTGCACGTCACTGAAATCTGCCTTCGAAGCCGGTGACATGTCAGCCGCCTGCGAGCGCACCTCACTGCGCACATCGGAAAAGTCGGGCTTTTTGGTCTGGTCAGTCATCGGGCGCAACTCGCTCTGG
>DATCWU010000296.1:0-1581 GCA_036566165.1 Rhodanobacter sp.
AACGATCCGGGACACGATGAAGCGGCTGACGTTGACGTACGGCATCCACGAGTGGGTGATTGAACGTAACGCCTTTCAGCGGTTTTTGACGCAGGACGAGGATTTGTTGAAGTTTCTGCGGACGCAGGGTTGCAAACTCACCGAGCACTACACCACCGACAACAAGTACGACGCCGACTACGGCATCGCCGCGATGGCGCAGCTGTTTATGACCTGCGGGGAGCCGCCGAGCAACGGCGGTGATGGCGCTTGGCGTAAGACGCCGGAGAAGGCGCTGATTGAGCTGCCTTCCCCGAAGCAGAACGCCTGGGTGGGTGAACTCGTCAACCAGTTGGTCATTTGGCAGCCGTCGGGCATGAAGCAGGGCGCGAAAACGGACCTGGTGATGGCGTTGTGGTTCTGCGAGATCGCGAACCGGCGACTGCTGGGACGTAACCGGCAGATGGCGTCGCATGTCCCGAATCCGTTCCTCTCGCGTGCGCGAGCTAAGGGCCGGCACGTAGTGAATCTTGCTGAATACCGTGAGGCGGCCTTAGCCGCAAGGGAGGCCGTCTAGGTGGCGATGTACCAGAAGGTCGATCCTGCCATCCCGAAAACAGTGCAGCGGATGGAGACGAACGCTCAGACCCGGGACGCAGCAGCGGCCCGGGTTCTTTGTGTGCGGCGTGGCGAGTTTGCCAGCGTGTGGCCCGACTCGTTTAGTGAGGCGTACCCGACTGCGATTGTCGCCAACTTTGTCGACGTGGCGGCCCGGGATCTGGCAGCCAACCTGTCGCCGTTGCCGTCTCTTGCGTGCAGTGCCGGCAACATGCAGTCGGATGCAGATAAGCGGCGGGCCGAGAAGAAGAATCGGATCGGCGCGAACTATTGGCGTGAGTCGCATCTGCAGACGCAGATGAAGTACGGCGCAGACCAGTATCTGACGTACGGCTTTGTTCCGCTGTATGTGGAGGCCGACTACGACCGCAAAATGCCGATCATCCACATTGAGGACCCGCGGGGCTGCTACTTCGATCTGGACCGTTGGTTGCGGACCCGGCGGTATGCCCGGGTGTGGCGGCAGGACCGCAACGAGCTGGCCGCACTGTTCCCGGAGTACGCCTACCGGATTCTGAACGATGAGAAGGGCCGCCAGTACGCGTCGGATACGACGAAGGTTACCCGCTACATCGACGGGACGAACGTCACCCTGTATCTGCCTGAGTGCGGCAACATGGTGCTGGCACAGTACGCGCACGGCATGGACCGCTGCCCGGTTGTGATTGCGCTGCGGCCTGGTGTTGAGCAGAATCCGCGCGGCCAGTTCGACGATGTGCTGTGGGTGCAGTTGGCGCACGCCGTTATGGCGGCGTTGACGTTGGAGGCCGGTCACAAGGCTGTTCAGGCGCCGCTGGCGGTGCCGTCGGACATGAACGAAATCAACATCGGTCCGGATGCCGTGATGGTGACGGATTCGCCGGAGAAGGTGCAGCGGGTTCCGCTGAACGTGCCTTCTGCAGCGTTTGCCCTCGGGCAGGAGTTGCAGACGGAGATGCAGGCCGGTGCCGGCTATCCGGACACCAGGCTCGGTAACGGGCCGGC
>DATCWU010000027.1:0-7858 GCA_036566165.1 Rhodanobacter sp.
GTGCTGGGCGCGCAGGCCAACGCCTGGACCGAACACATGCCGACGATGCGGCACGTGCAGCGTGCGGTGTTTCCACGTCTGGCCGCGTTGAGTGAAGTGGACTGGTCGCCGGCCACCGCGCGCGACTGGAACAGTTTCACCGCGCGTCTCCGCGCGCAGTTCGCGCGTTATCGCGCGCAGGGGGTCGAGTACGCGGACAGCGCGTTTGCGCCGAATATCGACCTGGACATGCCGACTGCGCTGACGACGGGCAAGACCACGTTGACGCTCGCCAAGCAGGCGCCCGCCGGCACCATCCACTACACGCTGGACGGCAGCGTGCCGACTGTTGCCTCACCGCTGTACCGCGCGCCGGTGGCGGTGCAGTTGCCAGTGACGGTGCAGGCGACAACGTTTGCCGCCAATGGCACGCAGCTGGCGGCGCCGCGCCGGCGTCTGCTGGATCGCGCGGCCTTGTTCAGCCGCAGCGGTAACGCCCTGGCGAATTGTCCGGGTAGTGATTTCCGTCTGCGCGTGCAACCGCTGCCCGATGCCACGTCACTGCAGCCGGTGTACAGCATCAACGTGTTCGATACGTGCCAGCTCTTCCCCGCCTTGCCGCTGGATCGGGTGCAGGCGATCCATGTCGACGCCGTGCGGCTGGAGCGCAACTACGCGCTTGCGCATGACGCCAAACTGGTGGTGTCACGACCGCACCGCACGCCGTTTGGCGAGTTGCTCGTGCATCAGGATCAATGTGACGGCCCGCTGCTGGCGAGCATGCCGTTGCCCGATCCCGCCCACAACGCGCGACGCTTCGCATTGGATGCGCCGCTGCGCGGTGTGACGGGAGAGCACGCGTTGTGCCTGATCTATACCGCGCCAATTGGCGGACCACTATATGCGCTCGATCGGGTGTCGTTGCTGCCGGACGCAACCACGCCCTGAGCGACATGCCGCACTACCTCGACCCGGTGTATGCGCCGCGCGGCAGCACGCTGGCGGCCATATTGCCGGTCACCGATCCCGGTGACTGAAACGTGGCGTGACAGTGCCCCCGCTGCTCCGTGCGCCGCCGTGGTGCCCGTTACGTGGCCCTGCCCTGGGTGTGCGCAGCGACGGTCGCCTGGCGGCCGCGCCCGACGACCTCAACGACAGCTTCAAGCGCAACTGGAACGAGGTCGTGACTCGCCAGCGCCCGTTCGATGGCGTGCCGTGCAGCGAGAACGATGTGATGGAGGTCACCGGTGGCCTCGCCGGCCTGGAAGAGGCGAAGCCGGCGGTGCTGTACGCGTCTGCCACTATGCCGCAGGAGTGCATCCCGTGGCCGAGATGAAGGCCAAGCTCGACCTGCGGCTGGAGGACGCACGGGCCAGCGAACACTGGGGCCTGCGGGCCCCCGGCAAGGCGGCGCGCGCCTGCAACGGGACGGAGCCGCCGTGCTGTGGTTGCAGCTGGTGCTTTCGCGTTGGCGACGCTTGTATGACAATGCTGCAACGCCGCGGGGGCAAATTGGCCCGGGTCACGGCGCACCGTTGCCTTTCCATCCGGGGAAAATCCATGTTCGCAGCCTGTCCATCGCGTTCCACCGCACTTGCCTTGTCCATCGCCTTTGGCCTTGCCTTGAGTCTGCCCGCCCCTGTGGTGCTGGCACAGGACGCTGCCGCACCGGCCAAGTCGCAGCCTGTCAAGGCCACCGAGCTGCAGGCGGTGAACGTCACCGCTTCGAAGCGGGTGGAAGACATGCAGAAGGTGCCGATGTCGCTGACCGTGCTCACCCCGGACAAGCTGGCGGCGTTCGGCCAGGCCGGCGACACCGTGCTGCAGCTGGCCTCGCGCGCACCGAGCGTGTATGCCGAGACGTCCTACGGTCGCGAGTTTCCGCGCTTCTACATCCGCGGCCTGGGCAACAGCGATTTCGACCTCAACGCCTCGCAGCCGGTGTCGATGGTGTACGACGACATCGTGCAGGAGAACCCGATCCTGAAGGGCTTCCCGCTGTTCGACCTGGCCCAGGTGGAAGTGCTGCGCGGTCCGCAGGGCACGCTGTTCGGGCGCAACTCGCCGGCCGGCGTCATCAAGTTCGAGTCAGTGCGCCCGAGCCAGGAAACCAGCGGCTACGCGCGTGTCTCGTACGGTTCGCTCGGCACCGCCAATGCCGAGGCTGCACTGGGTGGCGCGCTGTCACCGCACTGGTCCGGCCGCATTTCGGCGCTGGCGCAGCACCGCGACGACTGGATCGACAACACCTTTACCGGCGAGAAGGATGCGCTGGGTGGCTACAACGACCGCGCGGTGCGTTTGCAGGCGCTGTATGAAAACGGCGATTTCAGCGCGCTGATCAACGGCCACGCACGCTGGCTGGACGGCAGCGCGATGGTCAACCGCGCCAACGCCATCGAACTGGGCAGCCCCAGCTTCGTACCGGGCTTCGACCGCGACAAGGTGGCGCAGGACGGCCGCAACAAGCAGCACCTGTTCAGCTGGGGCAGCAACCTGCACCTGAACTGGAACCTGGGCGACTACACCTTCACCTCGATCACCGGGCTGGAGCGTGCCACCACCTACAGCCTCGGCGACGTCGACGGCGGCTTCGGCGCGGTGTTCCATCCGCCGATGGGCCCGGGCTTCATCCCGTTCCCGTCCGAAACTGCCGATGCATTGCCGCACGATCGCCAGATTACCCAGGAGTTCCGCCTCGCCAGCAACCAGCAAGACAAGCTCAATTGGCAGGTCGGCACCTATTACTTCGACGAAGACATCGCGATCAGCAATTTCGATTACGCGACCTTCGCCAACCATGCGCTGGATGGCTATGCCACCCAGACCCAGAGCACCAAGGCGTGGGCGCTGTTCGGTTCGGCCAACTACCAGCTCGCCGACGATTTCGAGGTGCGTGCCGGCGCGCGCTGGTCGCACGACTCGCGCGACTTCAAGGTGGACCGCCTGCAGTCGCCGATTGGCGGTGGTCCGCTGCTGGCGACCGCGCATCCGCATGACTCGCGCTGGAGTGGTGACGTCACCGGCACCTGGACGCTGAACCCCAACGTCAACGTCTACGCGCGCATCGCCAACGGTTTCCGGGCGCCGAGCGTGCAGGGTCGCGTGTTGTTCGCCGACTTCATCTCGCAGGCCAAGCCGGAAACCATCACCAGCTACGAGCTGGGCGTGAAGACCACTGGCATGGACAATCACGTGCGCTTCAACGCGGACGTCTATACGTACAATATGCACAACCAGCAGCTCACCGCGGTCGGTGGCGACATCAACGTGACGCGTCTGCTGAATGCGAGCAAGACCAAGGGCTACGGCGCCGAGTTTGACCTGGAGGCGTACTTGACGCCCAACTTCGTGCTTACCGCCGGTGGCAGCTACAACCACACTGAGCTGAAGGATCCGAACCTGGCCGTGGCGATCTGCGGTTCCGGCTGCACCATCCTCGACCCGCTCAATGACGCCGGCAATGCACTGGTCTATGGCAACACGCTGCCGAACGCGCCGCAGTGGATCGGCACGGTTACCGCGCGCTACGGCATCCCGCATGGCGACAGCGGCGAGTTCTTTGTCTACACCGACTGGAACTACCGCAGCGAAGTGAATTTCTTCCTGTACAACTCGACCGAGTTCAAGGGCAAGCCGTTGCTGGAAGGCGGCGTGCGGGTGGGCTACAACTGGGATTACGGCCGCCGCGAGATCGCCCTGTACGGCCGCAACATCACCGACAAGCGGGCAATCACCGGTGCGATCGACTTCAACAACCGCACCGCCTTCGTCAATGATCCGCGCATCATCGGCGTGGAGTTCCGCGCCGAGCTGTAAAGGATGCAGATGCCGCACCGTGTCATCGCCCGGCGCGGTGCGGCAGAATGCGTCTTTTGCCAGCAAGCGAGCGCGCAGTGGATTACCCAGGCCGGTCTGCCGAAACCCAGCTGACGTCGACCATGGCCGATGGCCAGCGTCTGTTTCTGCGCGACTGGCCGTTGCCCCAGGCACGCGGCGCGGTGCTGATCGTGCACGGGCTGGGCGAGCATAGCGGTCGTTATGCGCAGTTGGCGCAATGGTTCAATCAACGCGGTTATGCCGTGCGCGGTTACGACCAGCGCGGACATGGGCGCACACCGGGTCAGCGTGGGGCGTTGCGTCATGCGGACGATCTGCTGACAGACCTGGCGATGGTGTACACCGATTACGCCGGCAGCTTGCCGACCCCGCCGTTGCTGCTTGGCCACAGCATGGGCGGCCTGGTGGCGCTGCGCACCGTGCTGGATGGACGCATCGCACCGCCGGCACTGATCTTGTCCTCACCGGCGCTGCGCAGTTGGGAGCCACCGTGGCTGGTGTGGCTGGCGCGTGGCTTGCACCGGGTGGCGCCGCGGTTGCCGCTGCGCAATCGCTTGCCATGTGCCAAGGTTTCACACGACTCGCAGGTGGTGGCGGCGTATCGCAAAGATCCCTTGCGCACCGGCTGGATCACGCCGCGCCTGGCCGATTTCATCTTTCGCGCGGGCGCAGCCTGCATCGCTGACGCGGCGCGCCTGGCGCAGCCGACATTGCTGCTGGTGGCGGAAAGCGATGGACTGGTTGACCCGTCCGGCAGTCGCGAGTTCTCGCGCCTGGCCATGCCCACCGGACTACTGACAACGCGCTTCTTCTCGATGCTGTATCACGAGCTGTTCAACGAAGCCGAGCCGTGGCGCACCCAGGTACTGCTGCAGTTGAGTGACTGGTTGACGCGCAACGCGCCGCGCAGTTGATGCGCTTTCGGCAATAGTCGAAGCTCGACCCGGGAGAGCCTCATGCCCCGTCGGTCCACGCTGTTTTGTCTGCGCGGTACCTGCTGGCAGCGCTGACCGTCATGTTGCGGTCGTGCACTCTGCCCATGTCCCACCCACCAACGGTCGCTTGCGGCCAGAAGCGGTCATTCGTAGGAAGCTGATTTCGCCATTCGGCCTTCTTGGATGTTTCCGCACTTACGGGATAGAGGCCGAACGCTCTGCGACCTCGGAGATTGACCACAAAAGCGATCGTCGGGAAAGAACCGTGTCTGGTGGTTTCGGTGACGCCTTTCGCGAAAGAAGGCATACTTTCGCCGAAGGCGTCTCCCCGACTACAAATGGCTGACAACTTAAAAATTGTGCTGAATATCGACCGTTCTACTGAGGCTACGGTAGCCAACCGCGCAAAACGGCTGATATCGACCGACATGCCCATAAGTCTCGGAGGCGTTGGTACTTCCATTCACTTTCTGCGTGGGGTTGGCTCACGCTCAACGTTCGCGCTTGCCAGTTTTTACTTACTGCTGGGTGCGGATATCAAGGGAAAAAACCCTTGTACGATAGTTGGATATTCGGGCAAGATTCTGCAAAGTCAAATTCACTTTGCCTCATTGAACACTATCGCCCTCGCTTGTCGAAAAGCGTTCGATCATGGGAAAGGACTGACGGGTGCAACATTCGGTAGAGAGAGCGACGCAGTACTTGAGGAACATGCAAAGTATTGGGCTGAGAACTCCAACCGACCGTTGGAAGACGCATCCCGTGCACTCCATTTTCTGCGAACCCTCTTTGCCAAGTGCTCTAAGAAGCCAGACGCTCTATTCAAAGATGGAACCACACTTGGTTGCCGCGTCGGATTCCTAAAACAGTATGCCGACCGATCTGCCGCGCATCTGTCACTAGAAAACTACGAGTTTGATCCTCTCGATGTGGCGCACGTAGTTGCGGCGTTGACGCTCGTCGGTTCGATCATTTGTAGTTTCGACAACAACACCCCACCCGAATATTTCAATCAGATTGACGAGGCTGCTTTTAACGGTGCAATTGCGCTATTCCCGGAGCTGCCGAAAATCAGACTCTTCGAGCAGATGAATGTTGCTGAGCAGGCGCAGGCTTATTGGAAGGAAGACGAGCAATTTGGACTGCACATGCTGATTGAGCAACTCCCCTACGCGATCAGTTGGTTCTGACTCTCAGATCCCACCTGAAAATTCTGCGCAAATTCCTTGGCCGCCGAGGCAAGGCGCGTACTCCATTCGTAGACAGACGCAACGGCTGCTAAGGGTCGAACACCGTCCGGCAAGGCTGGGCGCAAGCAACCAGTCGTCCAGCGCCAGCAACCCTGGAACGAAGGCAGGTTCGTCGGCCAGAAAGCATCCCTGCTGCGTGACCTCTGGGCGATCCATGTTCTGGATCAGCTTCTCCATGCGGCTCGCGATCTCGCGTCGATCTTGTCATCGACAGCAAGCTGGAAGCGTACAGCTTGGTCCAGTTACAGGTTTGCGACATCGCCTAAGGTGATCGGGTTTCACAACGAGCGACGGCTCTCCTTGGTTAGGTGCTCTCAGAGATATCCATTCGCCATGGCACATCAATGGCGAGCGCTGCGCGTAGTCTTCGGTCCTTTTCAAGCGCACGTCTGTCGTCGGAGACAAACTGATCGCAATAGGAGCCGACGGCAAGGTAGTAGTTATCAACTTCACTGTTCGTCAGCCGATCCGGCCGGGCGCTCTCGATGCCCCCCTTCGCCAGCCAACTCGTCACCGTTTCCACGCGCAGCCATAGCCAACGCGCGGTGTAGGACCTGGCATCAAATAATGCCTTCGTCGCCCCTTCGGGCCAAGACATCGACTCATCGTCGACCACCAGCGTAGTGGCGTGAGATACAACCTGGACATATTCCTCTTCGCTCACACCGCCCGCCCGAAGACGCTGCTGAAACGAGCTGGAATATGCATGTCGAAGGGTGTCCACCAAGCCCACTAGTCGGGCGCGATTTTCAGCGTTATTTAGGTGTTGTCGCTGTGCGTCGCGGTTCGCTTCTTCTATATTGGCTGCCATCAACTGGAATGCAGGGCCGGAGTCCGTATTCGCCACCTCGACTAATAAGCTGCGCAACCATTCCGTGATCTCGTCGGACACGATTGCGTCTAACGTGATCGGTTGTTGCGTCGACAGTTCTGCAGTCATGCATTCGCCGTTGCCTAGGACAAACCAAACCCTATCTGGCACCGTCGACAGGAGCTCCAGTGATCGCCGAAGGGTGCGTTCCCAGTGCGCAGTTGATTTGCACATCTCCATCAATGCTGCGTCCGCAACGACAAACCGATCATCCGTCTGGCTAATCAAGCGAGCTAGCTCCTTGGAGCGAAACCCACTCTGATCCACGCATACAGTCCGCATACCTCGTCTCCGCTCGTCCACTTGCATATTCCACACGAAGTCAACCACACCCAACGATCCAAAGTAGCTAGTGAAGGCCGGCTTCTACACCGGTTTCAGATCGAACCAGTGTAGATGCCAGCGGCAACTATGGGTCGGTCCCTGCCGCTGAGGCTGAAGGTGATCACGATGCCGGCGGGCTGATCACGGGTGTGACGGCCTGAAGCTGGCAGGCGGTCGCTCGGCAGGGGTATCGAGCACAACTGAAGTGCGCGCTGTTCGAGTCGGGTGCGTGCTGCGACTCTTGCCGTGGGCCTGAGTTGTTCGCGAAGTTCGCCGCAGTACGATCCCCGCGGTGACCGCCGTCAGCAGTGTGTCGTTCACCGTTGCGGTAATCCGCGTGTCACCCAACGACCGTAGTTGGCCGACTGCCACCGACCCAAACCGGTCGAACGCGATTTTTGCAAGCGGACGCTGCCGCTGGACCGCGGCAAGCCGGCTCACAACACGTCGGGAAGTATCTGGCAGGCTTCGATCAATCGATCTCGGCGCAGCAATAAAAAAAGCAACCCCGTTGTCAGGGGTTGCCTGTCTCAGAACTTGCTGGCCTCAGAACGAACTTGAATCGTAGCCTTGCTGCAGACGCCGGCGTCGACCAACAAGTAACCCGATCATCAGGGCACCGAAACCGAACATGCCCAGTACCGACGGTTCTGGCACGT
>DATCWU010000302.1:0-16016 GCA_036566165.1 Rhodanobacter sp.
GCAATGGTTGCGTGCTCCGGGATGACGGCATCCGCATCCACCGCGTCCGCGGTCGCTGCCTGACACGCCGCCATCAACAAATGACTGCGGCCGCTGCCGCTGACCCCGTGCAGATAAACCCATGGCGCACCGGGCTCGAGCGCCAGCTTGCGCACGGCGGCCACGGCGACGGCATTGGCGCCAGAGTGGAAATGTTCAAAACGTTGGCGTCGCGGCCAACGCAGGGCGAGCGGCAATTGCGCGATCACGATACGTTCTGATCGCTCGCCGACGGCGCTGCAGTGTCTGCCGGCGGGACGGTACCGGCGCCGTGTACATCGACGTCGCCATCCTGGTGCACGCTGACCTCGACCTCGGCCACCACCGGATCTTCCGGTCCCTCCTCGTTGTACAACTCGCTCATGCGATAGCGTTCCAGCAGATAGCGCAGCAGCACCATGATCACCGACGCCGCAGGCAACGCCAACAGCACGCCAAGAAAGCCGAACAGGTAACCGCCGGCCATCACCGCAAAAATCACCGCTACCGGATGCAAGCCAATCTTGTCGCCCACCAGCTTGGGAACCAGCACATAGCCTTCCAATAGTTGCCCGATGACGAACACGCCGCACACCAGCAGCACATGCACCCAGTCGCCGAACTGCACCAGCGCGGCAATGATGGCAGCAACGAACCCGATGATGAAACCCAGATACGGCACAAAGCTGAGCAGGCCGGCAACCATGCCGATCAACGGACCAACGTTGAGTCCAACCACGGCCAGCCCGGCGCCGTAGAACGCGCCGAGCGCGAGCATCACCAGCAACTGGCCACGCACGAAGGCACCAAGAATGGCATCGGACTCGCGCGCCAGATGGGCGATGGTTGGCTGGATCGAACGCGGCAGCATGCGGTCAATCGTGGTCACCAGACGATCCCAGTCACGCAGCAGATAAAACGCCACCACCGGCACCAGCACCAGATTGGTCAGCCACAGCACAATGCCTACACCGGAACTGGTGACCTTGCCCAGCAGCACGCCAGCGACATCGCCCATGGAACCCAGATGGGTCTGGACCAGAGCCAGCAGACGATCGCTGTCCAGCGCGTGCGGGTCCAGATGCAGGTGCGTCTGCAGCCACGGCCAAGCGGTGTTTTGCGCCCATTCGGCGTAATGCGGCAGGTTCTGGATAACACTCTCGACCTGGCGCGAAACGAGCGGTACCAGCAGTAACAACACCCCGCCAAACGCAAACAGCAACACCAGAAACACGAGCGTGGCCGCCCAGTTGCGGCTCAAACCCCAGCGCTCCAGGCGATCGGCCAGCGGGTCGCCGAGATAGCCGAGCATGGCGGCAATCGCAAATGGCATCAGCACCGGCCCGAGCAGCCAGATCAGGTAGCCGATGACGGCGGTGATGGCAAGCAGTTGCCAGCGCCGGGAGAGGTCCTGATTCAAGCGCCTGCTCCACACGAGAAACGTGTACTGCCGCCCAGCTCATTCCGGTCAGACACGAGACGCGCAACCGGGACGCTGCGCGGCTCCTGCGGGAGCGGCGGGCGTGAAGACTTCACTTCATCACGGCCTTGACCAAAATTGCCCGCACAGCGCTGCCGAACGCATCGCCGCTGCAAGTGACCGGGTCTGCCCACGCCGCACACTCAATGCACCCAGCGCAGCGTGACGTCGGCGCCCGCATGCGCATCGGCTTGCAGTCGCACGCGCCCGGTGGCAGCCAGATTCGCGGCGAGCCCGCGCATGGGCAGCGCGGCCTTGACGTACAACAACGCACCGTCGTCCTGTGCGCTCAGCGTGTTCACCTCACGCACCGCCGGATCAGCACGCAGCGCCGCCAGCAAACTCGCGTAATCCAGTGCCGAGTGCAAGCCGCTCACCCAGAATTTGCCATCGCTGACGCTGCCACCAACGACGTTGAGTTGCTTGCCGATACGCGCCGCCATGCTCGTCCCGGCGGCGGTGAACAACGCGTCCTCGGTGTCCCCGTTGTCGCTCCACTGTTGCGGCTGGCCACCGGTGATCAAGGTCCAGTCCGCGCCACCTGTGCGCAATGTGCCGAGCAACACCAGCCCCGTTTGATAGTGCTGATTGAGCGCCGCCAGCGCATCGGGATCGCCCGCCGTGATCCTGGCGAAATCCGGCGTATCCCCAGCCTCCGGGTACGCCACATCGGTACCCTGCGTGGCGGCCGCCGTCGCCAGGCTGGCCAAGGCCGCCCGATCCAGCAACACCCCATCCGTGCCTCGCACCAGCAACAGCACGGGCGGTTTGACGCCAGCGCTGGCCACACCAAGCCGCGACACCAGACGCTTCACCGCGCCCGGCTCGAAATCCACCTGCAGACTCATACCGCCGGGTGCGCGCTGATACTGAAACTTCTGCACGATCGCACTGGCACCCTGCAAGGCTTCGGCATACCCGGCGTTGCTGCGCAAGTCCTGGCCGCCGGCCACGCGCGTCAACACCTGCGCCAGCGCCGCCGCAAACGCATCGTTGCGCTGGGCCGCGGCGGTGTCCGCCACCGGCACAACTACCGTGTATGGCGACGCCAGGGCAGCGACCTGCGCGTGCCCTTGCGGCGCCGCAACCAGACCCAGCAGCAAGACAACGGGCAACAAGACAGCAGGCAACAGGCGTGGCAAATGCATCGGCGGGATCGTTTGTGACGGAAACTGTGCAGCAGTCTGCCCAATCGCGCCGCCAGCGTCCATCGACACCGTGTGAGTTGCCGCATCTGCGTCCCGTGCGGCGGGGCTACAGCCCGGTGTCCTGCTAAACTTGGATGTTTCCCGCATGCGGCTTTCGCCATGTCAGACCCCCTTACCTACCGCGCCGCTGGCGTCGATATCGACGCGGGCAATGCCGTGGTCGAACGCATCAAGCCGCTGGTCAAGCGCACGTTCCGACCTGAGGTCATGGGTGGACTGGGTGGCTTTGGCGGGCTGTTTGACTTGTCCGGCCGCTACCGCGAGCCGGTGCTGGTGTCAGGCACGGATGGCGTCGGCACCAAGCTGAAACTGGCGCAGACCCTGGGACGCCACGGCACGATCGGCATCGATCTGGTCGGCATGTGCGTCAACGATGTGCTGGTGCAAGGTGCCGAACCGCTGTTCTTCCTTGACTACTTCGCCACCGGGAAGCTTGATGTGGAGACCACCGTGGCCGTGGTGGGCGGCATCGCCAAGGGTTGCGAACTGGCTGGCTGCGCGCTGATCGGCGGCGAGACGGCGGAAATGCCGGACATGTATCCGCCGGGCGAATACGACCTGGCTGGCTTCACCGTTGGCGCGGTGGAAAAATCGCGGATGCTCACCGGCGCCGCCATCGTCGCCGGCGATGTGGTGCTCGGCGTCGCCTCGTCCGGCCCGCACTCCAATGGCTATTCGCTGATTCGCCGGATCCTGCAGCGCGCCGGCTGCACACCCGCCAGCGGCAAGCTGGACCAGGAGGTGGGCGGCGTGAAACTGATCGACGCGCTGATGACGCCGACCACGATCTACGTCAAGCCCATGCTTGACCTGCTGCGCACGCACGCCATGCAGGTGCACGGCATGGCGCACATTACCGGTGGCGGCCTGAAGGAAAACATCATCCGCGTCGTGCCGGCCGGCTTGGGCATTGCGCTGGACGCGACGGCCATCGTGCTGCCACCGGTGTTTGCCTGGTTGCAGCGCGAAGGTCAGGTGGCGCGCGAGGAAATGTGGCGCACGTTCAACTGCGGCATCGGCTTTACCGTGATCGTGCCACGCGACGGCGTGGCTGCCGTGTCAGCACTGCTGGCCACACATGACCTGGCCAGCTCGGTGATCGGCACCATCGTGCCCGCCGCCGATGGCGCCGAGCGCGTGCAGATCGGCTGATCCGGTATGGTTTCGACGACAATCAACTCGCTGCCGCGCGTGGCGGTGCTGGCCTCCGGTCGTGGCAGCAACCTGGCAGCGTTGCTGGCCGCGCACGCGCGTGGCGAATTACCCGTGCAGTTCGTGCTGGTCGGCAGCGACAAGGCTGCCGCACCCGCGCTGCGGCTGGCCGAAGCCGCCGGGGTACCCACGCTGGCGCTGGATCCGCGCACTTATCCCGACCGCCGCGCATTTGATCACGACCTGCTGCAGCGCGTGGCCGCCAGCGGTGCGCAATGGCTGGTGCTGGCCGGCTACATGCGGGTCGTCGACGGCGACGCATTGCGCCCCTGGGTTGGCCGCGTGATCAACATCCATCCCTCATTGCTGCCCAAGTATCGCGGCCTGCACACGCATCGTCGCGCGCTGGAAGCCGGCGACCAGGATCACGGCGCCAGCGTGCACTTCGTCACCGCAGAACTCGACGGTGGCCCGGTGGTGGCCCAGGCGCACATCCGCATCGAGCCCGGCGACACCGAAGACACGCTGGCCGAACGCCTGCTCACCATGGAACATCGCCTGCTGCCCGCCGTGCTTGGCCTGCTCGCCTCCGGTCGCCTGCAATGGGCAGAGGGGGCTCCCCAGCTGGATGGCCAGCGTCTGCGCGCGCCATTGGTCCTCGGCATTGACGGCTTGCACACGTCGGAGTGATCGCGCGTTCAGTCCGCCGCTGGCAGACTGCAACGCATGACTATCCGACCTGTGCTCGCCAATGCGCTCGGCCTCGGCCTGCTGTTTGCCACCGTTGGTGCCGTCGCCGCGCCGCCGCATCCGTTTACCGCCACCTACAACGTTGCGCAAGCTGGCCAGCCGCTGGGCGTGGCGCAGGTCAGCCTGCGCGCCGCTGACCACGGCACGTGGCTGTATCGCAAAGATGTGGAGGGCACCGGCGGCCTGGCCGCCCTGCTCGGCGCCAATGTCAGCGAGAGTTCACGGCTGCGCTGGAAGGGCGACGTGCCCGAAGCCGTCAGCTACGACTACTCGTTGCAGGCCGCGATCAAGAACAAGCAACGCCACCTGCGGGTGGACTGGGCGAGCAAACAGGTGACGGTCGACGAGGGCAAGGGTGCGACCACTTACGCCGCGCAACCGGGCATGGTCGAACGCAACACACTGCCACTCGCGCTGGGCCTGGCACTGCGCCATGGCCAGAACGACATCGCGCTGCCAGTGGCCGTGCGTCAGACCGTGGAAACGCAACACTTCAAGGTGACCGGCAAGGAAACCATCACCGTGCCCGCCGGCCGCTTCACCGCCGTGCGGGTGGAGCGCACCGATGCCGACCGGGGCTTCAGCGCGTGGTACGTGCCCGAGCGCTATCTGCTGCCGATCAAGCTCAGTCAGCACGATGGCGGCGACCTGCAGATGGAGCTGGTGAGCTACCAGTAACCGCTGGCATGGGCGGCGTCGGCGTTCAGCGTCTCGCGCCGCACGGCAGCGGCAGCGGCGCCCACCCTGTCGCTGATCAATTACCAACAAGCGTGATCGCCCAGCCAGCGCTCACTCCGACAGGTAGCGATCCAGCTCGCCCGCGTGTTCGCGCAACCAGCGCCGCGCGCGCGGCTGCGCGATGTTGCACTCAAGGATCGCGCCGACGCAGGAAATACCCAGCAACCCGAACAGGGACCAAGCCAGCGGCGTCGGCCACAGCAGGTAGCCCAATCCGGCAAATACCACGGCGCCCAGCATGGGCGTGGCGAGACGCACCAGCAAATAACGCGCACTGAAACTGCGCGCCACGGCCTCACGCCAGAGCCGCCTGCGCTGCGCGATGGGCACACCGTGCAATTCCGGAATGTCGTTGCGCCACCATCCCATCTGCATGCTCCTCACCACCTCACCAGACCGGCAGCTCAATTAGGCAAGCGGCGGATTTTTGCTCCCAACGCGCCGAGCTTTTCCTCGATATTCTCGTAGCCACGGTCGATGTGATACACCCGATCGACTACGGTATCGCCCTTCGCCACCAGACCGGCCAGCACCAGACACGCCGAGGCGCGCAGATCAGTCGCCATGATGGGCGCGCCGCTGAGTTGCGCCACGCCATGCACCACGGCCGTATTGCCGTCCAGACGAATATCCGCGCCCAGCCGCTGCAACTCATGGGCGTGCATGAAGCGGTTCTCGAACACCGTTTCCGTGACCACGCCGGTTCCGGTGGCCACGCAGTTGAGCGCGGTGAACTGCGCCTGCATGTCAGTAGGAAACTCCGGGTACGGCGCGGTGCTGATGTCCACGGCGCGCAATTGACGATCATGCATGTCCAGCTCGATCCAGTCCGGGCCGACGCTGACTTGTGCGCCGGCTTGCTCCAGCTTGCACAGCACGGCATCGAGCGTATCGGCACGCGCGTGGCGCGCACGAATCTTGCCACCGGTCATCGCTGCTCCCACCAGAAACGTGCCGGTCTCGATACGATCGGGCAGCACTTCGTACTCCGCACCATGCAGCCGCTCAACGCCATGAATGACCAGCGTCGGGCTGCCGGCGCCCTCGATCTGGGCACCCATCGCGATCAGACAATGCGCCAGATCGACTATTTCCGGTTCCTGCGCAGCGTGTTCGATCACCGTGGTGCCGCACGCCAGCGTTGCGGCCATCATGATGTTTTCGGTACCGGTAACGGTAACCATGTCCATCACGATCCGCGCCCCTTGCAGTCGCCGGGCTCGCGCCTTGATGTAGCCGTTCTCGACCGTGATTTGCGCACCCAGCGCCTGCAAGCCACGGATATGTTGATCCACCGGGCGCGAGCCGATGGCGCAACCGCCCGGCAGGGATACCTCGGCCTGACCAAAACGCGCCACCAGCGGGCCCAGCACCAGGATCGAGGCGCGCATCGTGCGCACCAGGTCGTACGGTGCCACACAGGTGCTCGTGGTGCGCGGGTCCACATGCATGCGCATGCGATCATCCAGCACCAGTTGCACGCCCATCTGACCGAGCAATTCAATGAAGGTGGTGACGTCATGCAGATGCGGCACGTTGCCGATGGTGACCGGTTCATCCGCCAGGAGGCAGGCGGCGAGTATGGGCAGCACGGCGTTCTTGGCGCCGGAAATGCCGATCTCGCCATTGAGCGGCGTGCCGCCACTGATCAGGATTTTTGCCATCGGGGTCCTTCAATACAGGTAGGCAGGAGTGTGACCGCAGCGTCAGCGACGTGCCGCAGCTTCCTCGGGTGTCAGGGTTTTCAGCGCCAGCGCGTGGATCACGCCCCCCATCAGCCCGCCCAGTGTGGCGTACACCAGTCGATGCCGCGCGAGCGGCAATTTGCCGGTGAACTGGTGGGCGATCACGGTGGCTTCGAAATGCACATCGTCGTCGCTGCTGACCGCCACCTGCGCGCCGGCCAAGCCGCGTTCAATCATTGCCTGGATGCTGGCTGAGTCCATCGGGGTTCCATGCGCGGCGGGCGGAATGCGAAATCCACCGTTCAATGACGCTAAAATGCACAATTGACCATGGTAATGGATTCGGCTGGCAGTAGAAACGCTGGCGCGTTGGCACGGTGTGCGGCGGTGACCCATCCGGTAACTGCTGCACCTTACTCATCGAGACCACATGAACGCACGCACCACCGCCCCCCTCTCCGGCACACTGAATCCGGACATCATCGCCGCCAGCGCGCGTGACGTGATCGCCACCGAGGCGGCGGCCATTGCCGCGCTTGAATCACGCATCAGTACGGAGTTCGTCGAGGCCTGCCGACTCATCCTTGCCTGCAAGGGCCGCGTCGTGGTCAGCGGCATGGGCAAGTCCGGCCACATCGCGCGCAAGATCGCTGCCACGCTGGCATCTACCGGTACACCGGCGTTTTTCGTGCACCCCGGCGAAGCCAGCCATGGCGACCTGGGCATGATCATGCCGCAGGACGTGGTACTGGCGCTGTCCTACTCGGGTGAAACCGACGAGCTGCTGGTGATCCTGCCGGTGATCAAGCGTCAGGGCATTCCGCTGATCGTGATTACCGGCAAGGCGGAATCGTCATTGGCACGCTTGGCCAACGTCTGCCTGGACGGCAGCATTTCCTGCGAAGCGTGCCCGCTCGGGCTGGCACCAACCACCAGCACCACGGTGGCACTGGTGCTCGGCGATGCACTGGCCATTGCCTTGCTGGAAGCACGCGGATTCACCTCGGACGACTTTGCCCGCTCGCATCCGGCCGGCGCACTCGGTCGCCGGCTGCTGCTGCGCATCAGTGACGTGATGCATACCGGCGAGGACATCCCGTGCATCACACCGGACGCCACCTTGGCCGACGCCTTGATGGAGATGACGCGCAAACGGCTGGGCATGACTGCCGTGGTCGACGCCCAGCGGCACCTGCTGGGCGTGTTCACCGACGGTGACTTGCGGCGCGCACTCGACGACCAGGATGTGAATCTGCGCGGCGTCCCGGTGGCCGAACTGATGACCCTTGGCCCGAAAACCATCAACGCCGACAAGCTTGCCGCCGAGGCCGCGCAGCTGATGGAGAAGCATCAGATCCACGCGCTGCTGGTGGTCGATGAAGAGCAACACGTCGTTGGCGCGCTGAACATTCACGATCTGCTCCGTGCGCGTGTTGTCTGATATGGCTTGCCATGGCAGACAAATAGACGAAGCAGCTCTTTGCCCTCGACGTCTACGCCACCCACCAGCCATCCCGACATGGTGAGCAACCCCTACCTCGCCAATCTGCCCGCCGACATCCTGGCGCGTGCCGCACACACCCGGGTGGCCGTGTTTGACGTGGACGGCACGCTGACCGACGGACGTCTGTGGTACGGCGCCGATGGCCAGGAGGCAAAGCAGTTTCACGTGCACGACGGCCTCGGCCTGAAGCGCCTGCAGGCGCATGGCGTGCAGGTAGCAATCATCACCGCCCGCCACAGCGACGCCGTGGCCACCCGCGCGCGCGAACTGGCGATCGCCCATGTGTTCCAGGCGCAGAGCGACAAGCGTGCGTGCCTGCTGGCGCTGCTGGATACCCTGCAATTGCAAACCGGGCAAGCCTGCTACGTCGGCGACGATCTGCCCGATCTGCCGGCGATGCATGTCGCCGGCCTGGCCATTGCAGTCGCCAATGCCCACCCTTGGGTCGCCGAGCAGGCGCACTGGCAAACGCACAGGGCTGGCGGTGACGGCGCGGCACGCGAAGTGTGCGACTTGATCTTGCACGCGCAAGGCAAATCCACCGCCGAGCGGGATCGTTGGCGATGAACCTGCGCAGTTGGCTGGAGAATCGTCGCTTGCTGTTCGCGATCATTGCGCTGGCGCTGGCAGCCGGAGCGGCGCAAGCGCTGCTGTGGTGGCTTGGTCCCGCACCCAAAGCCAACGATTTTATCGGCCCGCCACGTTCCGGCTACACGCTGCACAACGCGCGGGTCACCGAATACAACACCGCCGGTCAGCCCAGTCTGCATGTGCAAACGCCACATCTGGAACGACGCGAAGGCGACGAATCGCTGTACGTCAACGCCCCGACTTTCCAGATGCCGGCCAACCAGCCTGGTGTACCCGACTGGCGAGGCCAATCGCGGTACGGCTGGATCAACAAGGGTGCCACCCTGCTCAAGTTGCAGGGGCCGGTGTACCTGCACCGCGCTGCATACGACGACACGGCGCTGATTGAAATCCACACTGCGGACGTCACCGCCTGGCCCCAAGACAAACGCATCGCCACCGCGGCGCCGGCGCAGATGACCCAGGGCGGCACTAGAATCAGCGGCGTCGGCATGCGTGCCAATCTCAATGACAAACATCTGGAGTTGCTCGATGACGTCCATGCCACATTCCCGCCGCGTCAGCGCGAGCATTAGGCTCGCCTGCCTCGCGCTCGGCTTGCTGACAATCGCACCGGTGGCCGCCAAGCAAAGCGACCGCTCGCAGCCGATGCAGGTGAACGCCAAGCGGTTTGACGGTTTCCAGAAGCCCAACAGCGTCAGCACGCTGCAAGGCAACGTGGTCATCACCCAAGGTACGCTCAAAGCCACCGGTGATCAGGCCAAGGTATATTTTGACGGCAACTCGCAGATCAGCCGCGTCGTGATTACCAGCGGCCCGGCCCACATCGAGCAGCTCGATGACAGCGGTAACCTGATGCAGGGCAACGCCGCGAGCATCGACTACGACAACATCAAGGGCATTGCGGTGCTTTCCGGCAACGCCTCGGTGACGCAGAAGGGCCGCGGCGAGGCGCACGGTGACAAGCTCACCTACAACACCCAGACCAGCCAGATGACCGGCGACAGCGCCGGCGACGGCATGGTGCACATGACCTTCCTGCCCAAGGCGAAACCCGCCGCTGCGCCCGCGCCTGCGGCCACCCCGACTGTGACCCCCACCGACACGCCTGCCACCGCCACCAGCGTGCCGGCCCCGGCACGCAGCAACGCGCACGCTGCCCAGGATCACCCGTAGCCCATGCTGTCGGCCCACGGTCTGCAGAAGAGTTTCCGCGCGCGCCACGTCGTGCGTGATTTCGCGTTTTCCATCCGCGAGGGGGAGGTCGTCGGCCTGCTCGGTCCCAATGGCGCGGGCAAGACCACCTGCTTCTACATGGTGGTGGGCCTGATCGAAGCCGATGCCGGCAAGATCACGCTGGACAAGCGCGACATCACCGGCCTGCCAATGCACACCCGGGCGCGACTCGGCATCGGCTACCTGCCCCAGGAGGCATCAGTATTCCGCCGGCTGAGCGTGGCCGACAACATCATGGCCGTACTGGAGTTGCGCCCGGGCCTTACCCGCCAGCAGCGGCGGGAGGAGCAGGAAAGCCTGCTGGAAGAACTGAAGATTGCGCATATCGCCGGACAAAAAGGCATCAGCCTGTCCGGCGGCGAACGCCGGCGGGTGGAGATCGCCCGCGCGCTGGCGGCCAAGCCACGCTACATGCTGCTGGACGAACCATTTGCCGGAGTCGATCCCATTTCCGTGGGTGAGATCCAACGCATCGTGCGCCACTTGCGCGAACGCGGCATAGGCGTGCTGATCACCGATCACAACGTGCGCGAGACGCTGGGCATCTGCGATCGCGCGTACATCCTCAACGAAGGTGCCGTGCTCGCGCGGGGCACACCGGCCCACATCCTCGCCGACGCCAGGGTGCGCGAGGTGTATCTGGGCCACGAGTTTCGCCTTTAGGCCGGCCAGGGCATCCGCCAACCCGGAGCGCAGCCAGAGCCGTGCCCATCCGACCTATGGTCGCCACCGCAAGCACAGGTTAGGATGGCTGCGGACTCCTTCGACCGCGTAGGCATGAAACCCGCACTACAGTTTCGACTGCACCAGCAACTGACCCTGACGCCGCAATTGCAGCAGGCGATCAGGTTGCTGCAGCTGTCGCAACTGGAGCTGGAAGTGGAACTGCGCCAGATTGCGGAGAGCAATCCCCTGCTGGAATTTGCCGAAGACAGCGAGGACGCCGAAACCGCCGACGACGATGTCGAGGAATACGCGAACCCAGCCGTAGCCGACGGGAGTTCCAACATCGACGGCGACAACGAGCGCGAGGACGCCAGCGAGTGGGCGGATGGTGGCGCCAACGCCGAAACACCGATCGACTTTTCCCGCAGCAGTTCGGGCAACAACAGTTCCGGGGCGCGCACCGACGAGGATTTCGAGCCGCAGAACGCCGCACCCGAAACCCTGCAGCAGCATCTGCTGTGGCAACTCAACATGGCTCCGTTCAACCCGCGCCAGCACGCCATCGCCACGGTACTGATCGATGCGCTGAACCCGGCTGGCTATCTGGCTGACGGGGTAGAGTCGGTGCTTGCCGCGTTGCCAGCCGAGCTCAAGGCCAGCGTGGCTGAAATCGACGCCGTACGCCGCTGCCTGCAAGGTTTCGACCCCGCCGGCGTCGGCAGCCTGGACCTGCGCGACTGCCTGCACGTGCAACTGGAACAACTGGACCCCGCCACACCGCAGCGCGAGCTGGCGTTGCGCATGGTGGACAACGAGCTGGAGCTGCTTGCCCGCAACGACATTGCCCGCCTCGCCCGGCGCCTGCGTGCCAGCGAGGAAGACACCACCACCGCGGCGCTGTTGATCCGCAGCCTCGATCCACGACCCGGCGCGGCACTGGACGCCACACCGGTTGAATACGTGGCGCCGGACGTGTATGCGGTCAAACGCGGCAGCCGCTGGCAAGTCAGCCTGAACGCCGATTGCCAGCCACGCCTGGGATTGAACCAGCACTATTGCGGCTTGATCGCCAAGGCGCGCGGCGAAGACGCCAGCTGGATGCGCGGTCAGTTGCAGGAGGCACGCTGGCTGATCAAGAGCCTGGAATCGCGTGCCGAGACGCTGCTCAAGGTGGCCGACGCGATCGTCCGCCGGCAAAGCGCCTTCCTCGATTACGGCCCGGAAGCCATGCACCCGCTGGTGCTGCGCGAAGTTGCCGATGAAGTCGGCATGCACGAATCCACCATCTCCCGCGTGACTACCCGCAAGTACCTGCATACTCCGCGCGGTACGTTTGAACTGAAGTATTTCTTTTCCAGTGGTGTGTCCACGGAAGACGGCGGCAGCGCATCAGCCACTGCCATCCAGGCCATGCTGCGCAAGCTGATCGATGCCGAGGACACGCGCAAGCCCTTGTCCGATCAAGCCATCGCCAAAGCCCTGCAAAGCAAGGGCATTCAGGTTGCCCGCCGCACCGTGGCCAAATATCGGGAGAGTCTGCGCATCCCCAGTTCCAGCGAGCGCCAGCGCGAACGTTGAAGGCGGCAAATGGCGCCATGGGAGTCGTCGGTGGCAACTTGCGCGAGGCATAGAGTGGCTGCGCGGGGGCAGCAATCGTCGTTTTCGCCTTCCATGGCCAGGTAACGGCGGATAGTGGACACGCGAACTGCTTTGCAGCCCGGAAGATTTCTGCCACTGCAAGCTCCCAGGGGAACTTGCCAGTGGCAAAAGCGTCCCCATAGCTGTAGGAAGTGATGTGTGATTTGACGATGCGCACCGAACGGACGCCGATGCGTATCAGACCCGCCGCGCAACGCGGCACTGCACCACCAAGAGGAGGCGCCTCCATGCAATTCCAACTCAGCGGCCAGCAGATCGTAGTCACCCCGGCCTTGCGGGATCATGTCACCAACAAACTCGACCGCTTGACCCGCCTCGACGACAAGCTCATCAGCCTCACCATCGTGTTGTCCATCGACAGCCTGCACCAACGCGCCGATGGCACTTTGACCACGAACGGCGCGGTACTGCACGCCGAAGCGACCGAGGCCGACATGTACGCGTCGATTGACCTGCTGTTTGACAAGCTCACCGCCCAGTTGCGCAAACATCGAGACAAGATCAGCGACAAGCACCAGCGCCAGGCGCGGGAGGAGCGCCAGTACGGCTGATCCCTCCGCACACCCATGGCAAACCCTGCGGCCCGCCCAGCAAGCGGGCCGTTCTTTTGCGTCGAGCGGCAACGGGTGCATGCGACGGCTCCCGGCGGCGCCACGTCCAAGCTGGCACAATGGTTGCTGCGCGAACGGTGTCCCGAACACGCAACCGCGAGGACTTAGGCTTGGATCGGATCACTGCGCGACAGCTATATGACGGCGTCCACGAACGCATGGCCCTGCGTTGGGTGTCCGGCATGCGCGGCGAAGCACGCGCGCTGGAGCCGGGGGTGGCACAGGCACGCCGACCGTCGCTGATCGGCTACCTCAACGTGATCTACCCGAACAAGATCCAGATCATCGGCTCGGAAGAACTGAACTACCTCGACGGCCTGGATTCGCGTCAGCGTTGGGAAGTGATGCACAAGGTTGCCGCCTACCAGCCGGTGGCGCTGGTGGTCACCAAGGACCAGCCGATCCCGGCAGACCTGCGCGAAGTGGCCGAGGAAACGGACACCCCGCTTTGGACCAGTGCCAAGCGCGGGCACGAGATACTCACCTATCTGCAATATCACCTGTCACGCCAGCTCGCGGCCAAGGTCACCTTGCACGGCGTGTTCCTGGAAGTATTCTCCATCGGCGTACTGATCACGGGCGACGCCGGCTCCGGCAAGAGCGAGCTGGCGCTGGAACTGATTACCCGCGGCCACCGCCTGGTGGCTGACGACGCCACCGAATTCACCCTGATCGCCCCGGATGTCATCGACGGCGCCTGCCCCGAGCTTTTGCAGGATTTGCTGGAGGTGCGTGGCCTGGGCGTGCTCAACGTACGCGAGATGTTTGGCCACATGTCCGTAAAGACGTCCAAATACCTGCGGCTGGTCATCCACCTCAAACCATTGCGCGAAGGCGAGGAAGCCGACGCGGATGCGATGACGCGGTTCACCGGCGACGTCGGTCACAAACAGATTTTTGACGTTGCCGTACCGATGATCACCATTCCGGTCGCCACCGGGCGCAACCTGGCAGTACTGGTCGAGACTGCAGTGCGCAGCCACGCGCTGAAAAGCCAGGGTGTCGATCCAGCGCAAACCTTCATCGACCGCCAGGCACACCAGTTGCGCCGACTACCTCCATGGTGAACCGCATGCAAGACGACGACGCGCCACTGCTCAACCCGCTACTCGACCCCAGTCAGATCCACCTGATCGTGCTCACCGGCATGTCCGGCGGCGGCAAGACGGTGGCGCTGCGCGCACTGGAGGATCTGGAGTTCTACTGCGTTGACAACCTGCCGTCGGCGCTGTTGCCGCAACTGGTCAACGCCGTCGTGCAAGGCGATCAGGACACGCATCGGCGCATCGCCGTCGGGGTGGACATACGCAACCGCGGCACGGACCTAGACCACATGCCAAGCGTGTTGTCGGACCTGGCCGCGGCCGGCGTGCAAGTGCACATGATCTTTCTCGATTGCAGCGACGCGGTATTGATCAAGCGCTACTCGGAAACCCGCCGCCGGCATCCGCTGGCTGGCCACGGCGTGTCATTGGGCGACGCGATTGCCACCGAGCGCAAGCTGCTGCGCCCGATGATGGCCATTGCGGAAAAGGTGATCGACTCCAGCGACCTCAACGTGCACCAGCTACGCCGGCTGGTAGCCACCGGCTACGCCCAGGCTACTGCAGGCCTGACGCTGATGTTCCAGTCATTCGCGTTTCGCCGTGGCTTGCCGCAGGATGCCGACTTCGTGTTTGATGCGCGCTGCCTGCCCAACCCGCATTGGCAGCCGCACCTGCGCCCGTTGTCCGGCAAGGATGCGCCGGTACGGGAGTTCCTTGACGCCGAACCGCTCGTCGGCGAATTCTTTGCCGACACTGCTCGTTGGCTGGACGCATGGCTGCCACGGTTCGAAGCCGACGATCGCAGCTACCTGACGATCTCCATCGGTTGCACCGGCGGCCGGCACCGCTCGGTCTACCTGGTAGAGAAGCTTGCCGCCTATTATCGTGACAAGCGCGAAGGCGTGCTCACCTTCCACCGCGAGCTGGAGTGATCAGCATGCGTCTGTCCCCATCCACCACCGGCCAGCAAGCGTGACCGTCGGCGTACTGTTGATGACCCACGAAGCGGTCGGCCAGGCGCTGATCAGCGCCGCGCGCCACGTCATGCCCAGCCTGCCGATGCGCGTGAACGCGGTGGAGGTTCCGCCCGAATCCGATCCGGATGTGATGCGCACGCTTACCGTGCGTCACGCGCGCGAGCTGGACCACGGCGACGGTGTGCTGGTGCTGGCCGACCTGTACGGCGCCACGCCATGCAACATCGGCTTGTCGCTGGCCGACCTGGGCGTCCACCTGCGCTGTGTCTCCGGCCTCAATCTGCCGATGCTGCTGCGCGTGCTCAACTACCCGGAGCAGCCGCTGGATGAACTGGTGCAAATCGCGGCCAGTGGCGGCCGTGGGGGAATCTTCATCGATCATGCTTGAACAGGACATTGTCGTCAGCAACCGCCTCGGGCTGCACGCCCGGGCTTCCGCCAAATTGGTGCAACTGGTACATGGCTTCAAATCCACGGTGTGGCTGGTCAGCAACGCGCGCGAAGTCAACGCGCAAAGCATCATGGGCGTGATGATGCTTGCCGCCGGTCTCGGCACGCCACTGACCGTGCGCGCCAACGGTCCGGACGAAGCCGAGGCGTTGAGTGCCGTGGTCGCCTTGTTTGCCCGCAAGTTCGACGAGGGCGCATGAGCATGCGACTGGCAACAAACGACAGGCACCTCCAGACTCCGGCGC
>DATCWU010000333.1:0-6684 GCA_036566165.1 Rhodanobacter sp.
TGGCGCCTGGTCGTCAACGCCACTGCGCCGGCCGAGAAGAACTGGGTCTTGAACTCTTTCATGTAGGCCAGGCGGAAATATCCCGTGTCGCTGAGCTTGCCCGGATCGCCGCCGGTGGAATAACCCAGGCGATCCTGCACGGATGGCTGCAGTGAGTTGTAGGTGCCGATTTCGCCATACCAGTTCGAGTCATACAGGGCGTAGGCCGTGGCGCCGATGACGCGGTTGGCCGGCGCACCGGGGCTGGAAAGGTTCAGCAAGGTGCCGGTGACGCCTGGTGGGCCAAGTGTCGATGCGGCCGGCAGGACCGCGAGGGGATCATTGAACCCCGGGTTGTTGTTGACGCTTACGCCGAGCGTCAGATTCTTGTCGCCAAGCTTGAGCGCCTTGGCGACAAAGCGCAGGTCGAGGTTGCTCAGCCTGGTGTTGTATTTGCCGTGCCCGACATTGTCGGCCTCGACCTTGACGAAGCCGCCGACCTGATCGGTCAGCCGTCCGGCCAGGTAGAGATCGGCTTCGCTGAGCCGGGTCCTGCTCCCGCCACGGGCCGGATTGGTGTGCGCTGCAATGAGCTGCGCGGATACCGGTAGGGTGCCGCTGACATTCTCATCGGTGTATCCGTTGAGCTTGAAGCGCATGCCGGTCGGCGTCAGGGCCGGCCCGTTGTCACCACCACCGTAGGCACCGGAGTGGCAAACCGCACAGACGTAGCCAGTCTGGCGGGCGAATGCGGGAACCGCCTGGGCAGCGTTGCTGGCGAGCAGCAGAAGCGCGAGGCCCAGCCACAGCTGGATGTTCCGGGGTCGGGAAGTCGCAGGGCGGTGCAGGAAAGGCAACATGGGATCTCCTTGGCGTGATCGGATGCGCGGTAAACGAAGAACCACGTGCCGCCAGCGATGGCGCCCCCGGCAACACCAGTCCGTCGCTGCGAGATGTGCGTGAGTGACGGTCAGGCTGCGAAAGGTTGCGCGTGATGCTTGATTGCCTGGTAGTGATGTCCGCTTTGGCGCCTTTGGGGTAGATCGTAAGCAAGCCGCCACTGGCGTCCCGCCGTTGCGGATAGTCGACGCAACCTTTGCCTGGCCAGATGGCACTCAGCCAAGTAAGTCGCCAAACGCTCTGCAGCCTGGCTCAGCACATGGAAATCGAACGCATCCAGTTGCTTCCGCATGGCGATAACCGCGGCATGCTGGTTGCGCTGGAGCAGGACGGCAACGTGCCGTTTGTGATCCGGCGTGTGTACTACATATTCGCCACCAGGCACGACGTGCATCGTGGCCAGCATGCGCACCGGCATCTCAATCAACTTGCGGTGGCGGTGCGTGGCTCGGTCACGTTTCTGCTGGACGACGGCAGTGGGGCGGCGGAGGTCGTGCTCGATGACCCTGCGCAAGGCCTGCTGCTCGGCAGCATGGTGTGGCGCGAGCTTTACGACTTCAGCGACGACTGCGTGCTGATGGTGCTGGCCGATCACCTGTACGACCCGGATGACTACATCACCAGCTACGCCGATTTCCTGCGCGAGGTTGCTGGAGCCGCGCAACTGGAGGGCATGACGGCATGTCAAGGCCGCTAGTCCTGATCGGTGCCGGCGAGTCCGCGCAGATCGCCTGCGAATACTTCGAGTACGACAGCGACTACGACGTTGTCGCCTTCAGTGTCGAACGCGACTATCTGGTGCAGCCGGTGCTGGCGGGTCGTCCCGTGGTGGCTTACGAAACATTGGAAGCGGACTACCCGCCAGCGGAGGTGGAGGCGTTTGTCGCGATCCCGTCCAGCCAGCTCAACCGCTTGCGCACCCGGCTCTATCAGGACGTGAAGCGTCGCGGCTATCGGCTTGCCACGTATATCAGTACGCGCGCCTTCGTATGGCGCAACGCCGAGGTGGGGGAGAACTGCTTCATCTTCGAAGACAACGTGGTCCAGCCCTTCGTGCGCATCGGCAACAACTGCATTCTGTGGAGCGGCAGCCATATCGGGCATCGCACGGTCGTGCACGACAACGTGTTCATTGCGTCGCACGCGGTCATCTCCGGTTTTTGCGACATCGGCGAGAACAGCTTTATCGGCGTCAACTCCACCTTCAACGACCATGTGAAGGTCGCCCCCGACAATGTGATTGGCGCCGGCGCGCTGGTGACGCGCGATACCGAGCCGGGCCTGATCTACGTCGGTTCACCGGCCCGTGCCATGCCTGGCAAATCGAGCCTCCACGTGAGGCTGTGAAGCGCGCATGTTCGAGTGGACCAAGCAAGGCCTGGTGTTCGAAACCGCGCGGCATGGCGTGGGTGACTGGATGCGCCACTCGGCGCTGACGCCCACGCCGTATCGCCTCGACGACGAGCGCATCCGCGTTTATGCCGGCTTTCGCGATGACGACGGCGTCAGCCGCATCGGCTATGTCGATGTGTGGGCGGACGATCCGGCGGCGATCGTGCGCATCAGTGCCGAGCCGGTACTCGACATCGGCCGGGACGGCTGCTTCGACGACAACGGCATGATCCTGGGTGACGTGGTCGCGGGGCCGGGCGGCCTGCACATGTTCTATGTCGGCTTCCAGCATGTGGCCAGGGCCAAGTTCCTGGCCTTTACCGGCCTGGCGACGTCGACCGACGGCGGTGAGCATTTTCGACGCGTGCAGGAAACGCCGATCCTCGATCGCGCGCCCGGCCGCAGCACGATCGGTGCCGTGCATTCGGCGCTCCACGAGGGCGGCCGCTGGCGCCTGTGGTATGCCGTTGGCGACGACTGGGAAATCATCGGTGGCCAGCCGTTTCCGCGTTACCACATCTGCTGCGCGGAGACCGACGATCTCCACACCATGCCGCGCGAAGACCAGGTCTGCCTGCTGCCGCGCGGCAGCGAGTACCGGATCGGGCGGCCGCGCGTGTACCGCTTCGACGGCGAATACGTCATGTACTTCACCCGGGGCAACCGCACCGGCGAATACTTTCCCGGCGTGGCCTGCAGCGACGACGGCATCCACTGGGAACGCCGCGACGAATCGCTTGGCCTGACGCTCTCCGCCAGCGGCTGGGATGCGCGGACCATCTGCTACCCCGCACTGATCCGCCAGCACGACAAGCTGCTGATGTTCTACAACGGCAACGACATGGGCGTGGATGGCTTCGGTCTGGCCGTAGCCCCCGTGTTGCCCGTCGACGGTGGCGCCGATGCTCGCGGTTAGGCCGTACGTGCCCGCCGATGCCGGGGCCTGGGATGCCCTGGTCGAGCATTCGCGCAACGGCAACCTGCTGCATCGGCGTGGCTACATGGATTACCACGCCGAGCGCTTCGTCGACTGCTCATTGATGGTCGAGCGCAACGGCGAGGTGGTGGCGGTGTTTCCGGCAAGCCGGTTGGGCGACGTGGTAACCAGCCATGCCGGGCTCACCTATGCCGGGCTCATAAGCAGCCATGCCATGCGCGCCGAATCCACGCTCGCCGTGTTCGAGCAGATGGGCGGCTGGTACCGCACGTGCGGCGTGCAGCGCATCGTCTACAAGGCGGTGCCGCATGTGTTCCACGCGTATCCGGCCGAAGAGGATCTGTACGCCCTGCAGCGCATGGGGGCGCGGCTGACGCGCCGCGACCTGTCGTCCGTCATCGCGTTGCAGGAACCGTTCCGGTTCACCGAACCACGTCGGCGTGCGGTCAGGAAAGCCGGGCGGGCGGGCATCGGCCTGCACGTCGGCGCCGATCTGGCGGCGTTCCACGCGCTGTTGTCCGAAGTGCTGCGCAAGCACCATGTCGCGCCAACCCACAGCCTGGCGGAACTGCGCCTGCTGCAGGCGCGTTTCCCCCGGCAGATCGTGCTGCACGAGGCGCGCAGGGAGGGCGTGTTGCTGGCAGGTGCCCTCGTCTACGATTTCGGCCGGGTGGTACATACCCAGTACCTCGCTGCCTCGGAGGAGGGACGGCGGCTCGATGCGCTCAGCTTTCTGCTCGCCGGGCTGATCGGCAGCACGTATGCGGGCTGGCACTATTTTTCCTTCGGTGTATCCACCGAGCAGGCCGGGGCGGTGCTCAACAGCGGGCTGGTCACGCAAAAGGAATACTTCGGTGCACGCGGCATCGTGCACGATTGCTACGAGTGGCCGCTGTGATGGGCCCCGTCGCGATCAAGAACGCAGCGGTGGACGTCACCCCGGGCGACGTCCCGTTCCTGAGCCTCAGGGAAGTCAATGCACGGTACGCCGGTGAGCTGAAAGCCGCGGCGGCGCGCGTCATCGATTCCGGCTGGTATGTGCTCGGCGACGAACTGGCCGCGTTCGAGCGGGAGTTCGCTGCCTGGTGTGGTGTGCGCCATGCCGTGGGCGTGGGCAATGGGCTGGATGCGCTGGCGCTGATCCTGCGCGGTTACAAGGAATTGGGCGTCATCGCCGAGGGCGACGAGGTCATCGTGCCCGGCAATACGTTCATTGCCAGCTTTTTGGCGATCAGCGAGAACCGCCTGGTACCGGTGCCGGTGGAACCCGAGGCGGCGACATTCAACCTCGATCCGGCCTGCGTAGCGTCGGCGATCAGGCCGCGCACGCGCGCGATCATGGCGGTGCATCTGTATGGCCAGCTGGCCGACATGCCGGCGCTGCAGACGCTGGCCAGGCGGCACGGATTGGTGTTGATCGAGGACGCGGCGCAGGCGCATGGCGCGGTGCGTGACGGGCGCCAGGCCGGTGCGTTCGGCGCTGCGGCGGCCTTCAGTTTCTTCCCGGCCAAGAATCTCGGCGCGCTGGGTGACGGCGGCGTGGTGGTGACCGACGACGACGCGCTGGCGCAACGGATCGCGGCGCTGCGCAACTACGGCTCCGACGTGAAATATCGCCACCTCTTCCAGGGCGTGAACTCGCGGCTCGACGAAATGCAGGCGGCGCTGCTGCGCGTGAAACTGCAGTATCTCGATGCGGACGTGGCATGGCGCCGCCGCGTGGCACGCCGCTATCGCGATGGCATCCGCCATCCGCAAATCCAGCTGCCGGACGCAGCCCGCGAGGAGCAGCACGCCTGGCATCTGTTCGTGGTGCGCTGCACGCGGCGCGATGCGCTGCAACGGCACCTGCAGGCGCGAGGCATCCAGACCCAGGTGCATTACCCGGTGCCGGCGCATCGGCAACCGGCGTATCCCGCGCTGCGGGATTCCCGCCTGCCGCTGACCGAACGACTGTGCGAGGAAGTGCTGAGCCTGCCGCTGGGGCCGACCTTGCGCGATGGCGACGTGGAACGGGTGATCGACGCCTGCAACGCGTTCGGGCATGGCGCATGAACATCGTCCGCACCGGTTTCTACACGAGTATCGCCACCGCCGCGCGGCTGCTCGCCGGGCTGGTGGCGATCAAGCTGGTGGCGTGGTTCGCCGGGCCCGAGGGCGTGGGCAAGCTCGGCCAGTTCATGAGCCTGATGTCGTTGCTGGCGGTGCTGGCCGGCGGCGGCATCAGCGCGGCCATCGTCAAGTACGTTGCCGAGTACCGCGACGATCCGCAACGGCTCTCGCGCCTGCTGTCCGCCGCGCTGTGGTACGCGTTCTGTGCCTCCTGCCTGATGGGCGGCCTCGCCCTGCTGCTCAGTCGCCAACTCGCGTTGTGGCTGCTGGACGATGCGGGCTATGCCGGCCTGATCCGCGTGCTCGCCGTCGCGCAGCTCGGCATTGCCCTGCTCAACTACATCCTCGCGGTGGTCAACGGTTTCATGGACGTGCGTCGGCTGGCCTTGATCCAGGTGGGCGGGTCGGTGATCGGCATCGTGCTGATGGTCTGGCTGGCGCGCTGGCTGCATCTGTATGGCGCGCTGCTGGCGCTGGTGCTGAGCCAGGTGCTGTGGCTGCTGGTCGGCCTGCCGGCGTGGTGGCGCAGTTCGTACTTCCGGCGCGGCATGCTGCGGTTGCGCTACGACCGTGAAATGACTTTGCGGCTGGCGACGTTCTCGGTGATGACCCTCACCTCCGCGCTGTTGCCGCCGCTGGTCAACATCGCCATCCGCGATCACCTCGCATTGCAATTTGGCTGGGAGCAGGTCGGCTACTGGCAGGCGGTGAGCAAGGTGTCGGACGCCTATCTGCTGTTCCTTACCGCGGCCATCAACATCTACTACCTGCCCAAGCTGGCGTCGACACACGGCCGCGCAGCGCTGACGGCCGAGTTGCGCAACGCCTATCGCTACGTCCTGCCGACGGTAGTCGGGCTCGCGGCCACGGTGTACGTGCTGCGGGAATGGGTGACCTGGTTGCTGTTCACGCCGGATTTCGCCGCCGCCAACGCGCTGTATGCCCCGCAGCTGATTGGCGATGTCATCAAGATCGCCGCCTTCATTCTTTCCTATTTGATGCTGGCCAAGGCGATGACAAAGTTGTTTGTCATTTCCGAATGCGTGTTCGCGGCCAGCTACCTCGCGCTGGTCTACGTGTTTGCCGCACGTTTCGGCCTGGTCGGCGCGATGTACGCCTTCGCGGTCAATTACCTGCTGTATCTCGGCTTCAACGTACTGGTTGCCCGACGTTACCTGGGAGGTTGCGATGATCATCGGCGACGTACCAATGAGCACGGCGACCACGCCGTTGGTGTCCGTGCTGATACCCGCGTTCAACCATGAGCGTTTCGTGCAGCGCTGCCTGGACAGCGTGCTGGAGGACCCGTATCCGGCCAAGGAGCTGATGATCATCGACGACGGCTCGACCGACCGCACCGCCGC
>DATCWU010000336.1:0-3926 GCA_036566165.1 Rhodanobacter sp.
ACTTGACTGTTAATCAGGGGGTCGTTGGTTCGAGTCCAACTTCGGGCGCCATGTACATACACGCAAAGGGCTGACAGTAATGTCGGCCCTTTGTTTTTTGCCGATGGCGAAAATCCTTCGTCATCTTCGGTATGGGCATCCCAGGTCTGGGTCGGGCCGCTGCGGATGTGGGGTGGACCGACGTGGCGCGGTGGCGGGTTGGACACAGCCCGGGCGGATGCACGAAGCTGCGGCAGCTTGACGCAGTGCCGCATTTGCTGTCGTTTGCATGACGCAAGTCAATTGCGCGTGGTGCTACTCGTTTAATGTGGCGCCGAATCCACACCGAGAGCCGCCATGCAACGATTGCCCCTCAGTGTCCTGGTCGCGGTTGGCATGCTTGCGCTTGCTGCCTGCTCGAACAAGCCCGTACCCGCGCCGTCATCCGCGCATGGCCCTGCCGTATCCACCTCGTTGCCCAGCGAGATGGGCGATTTCGGTCCGCCCCAGGGCGAGCCGATTCATGCGGTGCTGACCAGCCCGCCGCATGTGCCGCCACCGATCCATCGCAACTACCCGGCCAAGGTGATCGTGGAGCTGGAAGTGATTGAAAAGGAGATGCCGATCTCCGAGGGTGTGAGCTACACGTTCTGGACGTTTGGCGGCACGGTGCCGGGCAGCTTCATTCGCGTGCGCCAGGGTGACACGGTGGAATTCCACCTGAAGAACGCACCGGATTCCAAGATGCCGCACAACATCGACCTGCACGGCGTGACCGGCCCGGGCGGCGGCGCGGCGTCGAGCTTCACCGCGCCGGGGCATGCCTCGCAGTTCACCTTCAAGGCCCTCAACCAAGGGCTGTACGTGTACCACTGCGCCACCGCTCCCGTCGGCATGCACATTGCCAACGGCATGTATGGCCTGATCCTGGTCGAGCCACCGGAGGGCTTGAGCAAGGTCGATCATGAGTACTACGTGATGCAGGGCGATTTCTACACGACCGGCAAATATCGTGAGAAAGGTCACCAGCCGTTCGACATGGAAAAGGCGATCGAAGAACACCCGACCTACGTGTTGTTCAACGGCAAGGAAGGCGCACTTACTGGTGACCAGGCACTGACTGCCGGCATCAACCAGAGTGTGCGCCTGTTCGTCGGCAACGGCGGACCGAACCTGGTCTCCAGCTTCCACGTGATTGGCGAGATCTTCGACAAGGTGCAGCCGGAAGGCGGCACGCATCCGCAGGAAAACGTGCAGACCACGCTGATCCCGTCCGGCGGCGCGGCCACGGTGGAGTTCCACACCCAGGTGCCGGGCAGCTACGTGATCGTCGATCACTCGATCTTCCGCGCGTTCAACAAGGGCGCGCTGGCGATCCTGAAAGTCGATGGTGCGGAAAACAAGGCGATCTATTCGGGCAAGGAAGTCGATTCGGTGTATCTGGGCGATCGTGCCGAGGGCAATCTGGTTGCGGTGACCACGGCAGCCAAGGCCCATGCCGCCGGCACGCTGACCAAGGACGAGCAAATCGCCGCCGGCAAGCAGTTGTTCGCCGGCACCTGCTCGGTATGCCATCAGGCCGATGGCGCGGGTCTGGCCAACGTGTTCCCGCCGCTGGCCAAATCCGATTACCTGGCCGCCGACCCGCAGCGTGCCATTTCGATCGTGACCCACGGCTTGACCGGCAAGGTCACCGTCAACGGCCACGAGTACGACTCGGTGATGCCACCGATGGCCCAGCTCACCGACGACGAGGTGGCCAACATCCTCACCTACGTGATGAACAGTTGGGACAATCCCGGTGGCCAGATCAGCAAGGAAGAAGTGGCCAAAGTCCGCGCCGAGCCGCCACCCGCGACCGCCGCACCGGCGCATTGAGCAGGCCCATGCCACGGCACGTGCACTGGACATTCGGAGTACTGCTGGCGTTGGCGGCAGCGCCAACGCTGGCGGCGGAGTACGTGGCCCTGCCGGGCGGCACGTTCGCCAGCGTGCTGCCGGCGGATGGCAAGACGGCGCCGGCGCAGATCGCGCCGTTTCGCCTGCGCACCGAACCGGTGACCAATGCGGAGTTTCTCGCCTTCGTCAGGCGGCAGCCGGCGTGGCAGCGCGACAAGGTGCCCTCGGTGTTTGCCGATGGCGGGTACCTATCGCACTGGAGCGCGGCGGCAGCACTGGGTGCAAACGCCCGACCAGGACAGCCGGTGACCCGCGTCAGCTGGTTTGCCGCACAAGCGTATTGCGCGGGTGAGGGCGCGCGCTTGCCGACCTGGTACGAATGGGAATATGCCGCCGCGGCCGATGCCACCCGGGTCGATGCGCGCAGTGATCCGGCATGGCGCGAGCGCGTGCTGAACTGGTATTCGCGCCCCTCGAACGTGGCACTGCCCGCGATCGGCGGCGCTGCCAACGTGCACGGTGTACGCGATCTGCATGGGCTGGTGTGGGAATGGGTAGGCGACTTCAACGCGCTGCTGGTCGGGGTCGACAGCCGCGATCAGGATGGCGCGGACAAACTCAAATTCTGCGGTGCCGGCGCCATCAGCATGCAGGAGAAGGAGAACTATGCCACCTTGATGCGCGTCGCCATGCTCTCCGCGCTCAAGGCCGTCGACACCACCAACAACATGGGCTTTCGCTGTGCGAAGCCACAATGAGGAATGCCATGAAACGTTTGTGGTCATGCTGGTGCGCGGCGTTGCTGCTGGTGGGCACCGGCGCGTTTGCGGCCACGCCGCTGCCCGGGGATTCGGTCTATCAGCTCAACGTGCAACTCACGCGCCAGGATGGGCAGGGGCAAACCCTGGCCGCGCGGCGCGGGCGGCCGCAGTTGGTGACCATGTTCTACACCACATGCACAATGGTCTGTCCGATGATCATCGACACGATCAAGCTGACACGCAAGGCCATTGACGAGCCGGCACGCGATCAGCTCGATGTGCTGGCGGTGAGTTTTGATCCTGCTCGTGACGATGTGGCCACGCTGCGCAAGTATGCCGACACGCGCAAGCTGGATCCGCGGCACTGGACCTTGGCGCGCGCCGAACCACAGACCGTACTGCAGCTTGCCGCGCTGCTCGGCGTGCAGTATCGACAACTGCCCGATGGTGACTTCAACCACAGCAGCACCTTGATCCTGCTGGATGCCGATGGCCGTATCGTCGCGCGTACCGATGTGATCGGCCGGCTTGATCCGCAGTTTGTCGCGGCGGTACGCGAGCTGCTGGTGGCCCGTCGTCCCGCGCTCGCGGCGCAACTGTAGACCGAGGCGGGGCACTCGGCAGCGTGCGCATTACGCCGGACGCGCTGGCCGGCCGCAGTGAATGATGTCGGTGGCGCGCAGGTGACGTACAAAGTGCATCCATCCATCCACAGAGATTGTCCATGAGCTGGAAAAACACCACGGACCGCTACGGCTCCCTGTCCATCGGCATGCATTGGCTGATGCTCGCGTTGTTGATCGGCGTGTATGCCTGCATCGAGCTGCGTGGATTCTTTCCGCGTGGCAGTGACCTGCGCGAAGGACTGAAGATGTGGCACTTCATGCTGGGCCTGAGCGTGTTCGCGCTGGTGTGGTTGCGACTGGCGATCCGTTTGGTCACGCCGGCGCCACGGATGTCACCGCAAGTCCCGGGTTGGCAACGACATCTGGCCGGGCTGATGCACGCTGTGTTGTATGTGTTTCTGATCAGCATGCCGGTACTTGGGTGGTTGAACTTGAGTGCGGACAGCAAGGTGATTCCGTTCTTCGGCCTGGAGCTGCCCGCGCTGATCGGGCCCGACAAGGCGTTCGCCAGCGCGGTCGAGGAAGTCCACGAGACCATCGGCACGCTCGGTTATTACCTGATCGGTCTGCATGCCGCAGCGGCCCTGTATCACCACTATTTCGTGCGCGACGACACTTTGCAGCGAATGCTGCCGGAGCGTAGCGGGACGCAGTAGTGAAC
>DATCWU010000037.1:0-12059 GCA_036566165.1 Rhodanobacter sp.
GTCATAGACCACGCCTGGTCGGCTGTAGACCACCGGCGCGCCGTAGTACACCGGCGCCGGGCGCGTCACGTCGCTGATCAGCCCGATCATCGCGCCAGCGACGATGGCTCCGGCGATCCAGCGCCCGCCTTCCCAATGGCCCCCGCGATAATGCGAACCATACCCGTAGCCACCGTGGCCGTAATAAGCGCCGGAGTAACCGCCACGATACGAACCAGGATGACCATGCCCGCCCCAGCCGCGCGCCGCAGCGCCCAGCGGCAATGCCAACGCGGCCGCGAGAGCAACACCCAGAATCATCAGCTTGCCGCTACCAACCAAACGTATGCTCATGACGCGTTCTCCTCAGTGCGGTGTCGATGTTCGGCTGCTTTCGCTTAATGTGAACTGAAGGGTTTACTTTTTGATCTGCGCCGTATCCCACGGGTTGGCACCGACGGCCGGCTGACGCTTGCGCAACAGCCAGCAACCGTGGATGCCGGCGCGTCGGGCGAAGTCGAAGGGGATGCTCGGTGCGGTCCAATCCTCGATGTCAAAGCGCTGTTCCAGCTCCGCGCGGTCGAGCTTGAAGCGCCGGAAATTGTTGGAAAACAGGATCACGCCATCACGGGTCAGTCGTTGGCCGCAGGCGTCCAGAAGCTTGACGTGGTCGCGCTGCACGCTGAAGTCGCCGGTACGCTTGGAATTGGAAAACGTCGGCGGGTCGACAAAGATCAGCCCGTAGTGGCCACGGTCGCGGCGCAGGAAATCCAGTGCATCGAACTGCATCAAGCGATGGCTGGCGCCAGTGAACCCATTCAACGCGAGATTGCGTGATGCCCACTCCATGTACGGCGCCGACAAATCGACGCTGGTGGTTTCCAGCGCCCCGCCGGCCGCTGCATACACGCTGGCGCTGGCCGTGTAGGCAAACAGGTTGAGAAAGCATTTCCCGGCGGCAAGCTCGCGCACTTTCGCGCGTGCCAGGCGATGATCGAGGAACAGGCCGGTATCGAGGTAGTCAGTCAGATTGATCAGGAACTTCAGCCCGGCTTCTTCCACCTCGAAGTATTCATCACGTTGATCGAACTTGCCGTACTTGGAGCCACCTGTGCCGCGCTCTCGCGTCTTCAGCGCAATGCGTTCGCGCGGCACGTCAAGGACTTCCCCGGCCACGCGCGCAATCTCGCGCATGCGCAAGCGCGCGACCTCGGCCGGCACCTCGGCGGGTGCACGGTATTCCTGGATGTGCAGATGGTCGTCGCCCCGGGTGTCGCCGTAGATATCGATCGCCGCCGCGTATTCGGGCATATCCTGGTCGTACACACGCCAGCAGTGGATGCCCTCGCTGACCACCCGCTTGCGCAGGCGTCGGAGGTTTTTCTCCAGGCGGTTTCGCAACATCTGGGCGCCGGCGGACAGCGGCTTCAGTTCGCGCGGGGTTTCATCACGCGCTTGAATGTCGAACGTCAACAGCACCGTTTCCAGCGCGCCGTTGTACAACACGTACCGCTTGTCGGCATGCAACTGCATGGCGCGCCCCAGCTCCGCGTCGCCCGCCAGCACGGCGCCGTGCCAACCGACAAAGTGCTGCCGCAGGGTGCTGCCGAGGGCGCGATACAACGCGGGCATCTGCGCGCGATCACCGAGGCGCTCGCCATACGGCGGGTTGGTGATCACCAGCCCCGATGCCACGCCGGCCGGTGGCGTGAGCTGCGCGGCGTCCCACTTGTCCAGCGTGAAAAAGCCGGCCACACCCGCACTCTGCGCATTGCGTTTGGCCGTCTGCACCATGCGTGGATCGATGTCACTGCCAAAGAACACACTGCGCAACGCGCGCAGGCCTGCCTCGGCGCGTTGTCCGGCTTCGTCCAGCAAGCCACGCCACAGCATGGTGTCGTGTTGTTGCCAGCCAAGGAAGCCGAAATAGTCGCGATGCAGGCCTGGCGCCGAATCGGCCGCCATCAACGCGCCCTCGATCAGCAGCGTGCCCGAGCCACACATGGGATCCAGCAGCGCGCCACCGGCCGCGTAGATCTCCGGCCAGTGCGCCCGCAGCAACATGGCCGCGGCCAGGTTTTCCTTCAACGGTGCCTCGCCCTGCACTTCGCGCCAACCGCGCCGATGCAGTGGTGAACCAGCCAGATCCAGCGACACCGTGGCGCGGTCACGCCGCAGTCGCAGGTTGATACGCACATCCGGCTCGTCGGTATCCACACCTGGTCGTTCACCGTCGCGCTGGCGAAACTGATCGACTACCGCGTCCTTCACGCGCTGCGCAATGAACTGGCTGTGGGTGAGCTTGCTCAGCGCAGTACCCGCGTCGACCGCCAGTGTCGCGTGCACCGCCAGATGCTCGCTCCAGTCGATGGCCTGCACACCGCGATACAACGCATCGTCATCGGCCGCGTCAAATTCGCCGAGCGGCAGCAGGATGCGACTGGCAAGGCGCGACCACAGGCACGCGCGATACGCCATCTCCAGCGTGCCGGAAAAATGTGCTCCGGCCAGCGTTTCATGGACCTCGCTGGCACCCAGGGCGACCAGTTCGTCCCGCAACAGGTATTCCAGCCCCTTCGGGCAGGTGGCGAAGTAGGCCGTCATGCGTCGGGCGCCACCTGGTCGAGGAACAGACGACATTGCGCGGCAATGACATCCACACTGGCGCTCAAACGATGATCATCGTCCAGCACCAGCAGTGGCATGCAATAGCGCGCGGCAAACTTCTGCACACCGGCGACCGGGCAAACTTCGTCGCGCCAACCGTGAATCAGCAGCGTCGGCACCCCGCGACGCATATCCAGCACCCGTGGATAGTCGGATATGGCACTGGGTGTGGCCAGCAGCAGCAGGCCGGCAACCGGCACATCCAGCGACACCAGTGCCGATACGAATGCGCCCATGCTGGAGCCAACCAACACCGGTGGCGCATGCAGCGCTTCAATCGTGGCGCGCAGCCGGGCAACCCGCGGCGCTACCGAACCGGCATAGCCGCGTGCATCGTCGTCCCGATAGTCCGGTCGCTGCGTCGTCCAGCCCAACGATTCCGCCAGCGTCGCCAGGACACTGACCTTGGTCGCGTCCGGGCCGGAGTTGGAGCCGTGCGAAAGGATGATCTGACCACGCATCACGCTATCCACTCCCTACTGGCAAACGAGACGCGCATGTTAACAGGCGGCATTCCGCCAGCCGCAGCGGCGTGCGAAACTTTGCGGCATGCCGATCCCGCTTATCCACGACCAGCCGCTACCCTACGTCGACTTATTGCCCGCGCGCGCGGCCGATGCCGTGGAATTGGTGGTGATGCACTGCACCGAACTCCCCGACCTCGCCACCGCCCGCGAATACGGCGAGCGCGTGCTGCACGCTAGCGGCACCGGCAACAGCGGCCATTATTACGTTGACCGCGACGGTGCGATTCACCGCTACGTGCCCGGTACCCGGGTGGCGAACCATGTGCGCGGCCACAACGCGAACTCGATCGGCATCGAGCTGGTGAACCTCGGCCGCTATCCACACTGGTGGGACTCGCGCCAGCAGCAGATGACCGAGGCGTATCCCGCGCCGCAGATCGCGGCGTTGCAGGCGTTGCTTGCGCATCTGCGCACCGGGTTTTCGCGCCTGCAATACATCGCCGGCCACGAAGACCTGGACACGGCGCTGGTGGCTGCCAGCGACGATCCGGCGCTGACCGTCAGGCGCAAGCTGGACCCCGGATGCAAGTTCCCGTGGGCTGACGTGCTGGCGGACAGCGGCCTGGCACGACTCGGCGTGCGTTAGCGCCATCGCGCATTGACGCGGCACCGGCAACAGTCCACGCGGCGGGCAACAGCTCGTCGCGCCTTATAATTCCGGATTGACCTTCACTACGGGTACGTTTCATGCCGCAAAGCCATGTTGCCGAACTGATCGATCTGCTGCAAGTTGAGCAGCTGGAAGACAACCTGTTTCGCGGCCAGAGTCGTGACATTGGTACCCGTTTCGTATTCGGCGGCCAGGTGCTGGGGCAGGCCCTGGCTGCCGCCCAGCACACCGTGGACAGCGCGCGCGAGGCGCATTCGCTGCACGCGTATTTCCTGCGCGCCGGCGATATCGACGCGCCCATTGTCTACAGCGTCGAACGCGCGCGCGATGGCGGCTCTTTTTCCTCGCGGCGGGTGGTGGCGATCCAGCACGGGCAGCCGATCCTGACCGGCTCCGTGTCATTCCAGCGCCCCGAAGCCGGCGTCGAACACCAGACCTCGATGCCGGACGTGCCGGCACCCGAGGACATCGAACCGAGATCGCCGTTGTCCACTGCGGAATTGAACCGGATGCCGGTCAAGCTGCAGCGCTGGATGGGCATCGACGGCCCGTTCGAGTTTCGCCAGGTATGGCCCAGCGACGAGCGACACCCGGCCAAGCGCCCACCGATCCAGCACATCTGGTTCAAGCTCATCGCTCCCATCAGCGATGCGGCGACCCTGCACCGTGTGCTGCTGGCCTACGCCTCGGATTTCCACCTGATCGGGACCGCCACGCTCCCGCACGGCATCTCCTACCTGACCGACCACGTGCAGATGGCCAGCCTGGACCACGCCCTCTGGTTTCACCGCCCCTTTCGCGTCGACGATTGGTTGCTGTACTCGTTTGACAGCCCGACCGCACAAGGCGGGCGTGGGCTGGCGCGCGGGCAGATCTTCAGCCGTGACGGTCGGCTGGTGGCATCCAGCGCGCAGGAAGGCCTGATTCGCATACGTCAACCTTGACGTCCGCAGCGACACCGACGCAACCAGTTAAACTGCCCGCATGCGCCAGATTTACACCTCTCCCCGCAGCGAAAACATTGACCGTCTGGTCGCGTTGCTGGCCGAACAAGGCATCGCCACGCGCGTGCTCAATCGCTCGCGCTACGACCACTCGACGTGGAAGCGCGCCAGCTACCTGCAGCGCAGCGAACGCCGTGACGAGTGGGCGCAGGTCTGGATCACCCATCCGGACGACTACACCAGGGCGCGCGCCGTGCTCACCGGGCTGGGTATCGAACCGTTCACCGTGCACGGCGACGAACTGGCGGCAGCCCGCAACAAGTCGCCATACGCACGCCGCGAGCACGTGGCGGCACGCGCACGGCGCATCGCGCTGCTGGTGGTGCTGGCAGCAAGCGTCATGCTGATGCTGCGTTACCTGCATTACATTTGACCACGCCGCGCCGCGGTCCTCGCTCACGGCAGTGGCCGAACCGATATACGCGTGCGCCCCAGTTCCGGCCCAGCCCACCCGCGTGGCCCGAACGGCAACCAAACGGGCACATCCTGCGCCGGCTTGGTTTCCTGCATTCGGGTTCCTAGAATCAAGCCATGCGCTCCGACCGTGTCCGTCTGTTCCAGACCTTGCCACACACCTGCGGCTACTTCCCCGAGCGCACGGCGCAGAATCTTGTCCTGGACCCGGCTGCGCCGGACTTGCGGCAGTTGTATGGCCCGGCACTCGCGCGCGGCTTCCGCCGCGCGGGCGGGCACCTGTATCTGCCGCAGTGCGCCCACTGCCATGCGTGCACACCTTGCCGCGTCGACATCAACCGGTTTCAACCGGACCGCACGCAAAAGCGCTGCCTGCGCCGCAACGGCGACCTCAGCGTGCGGGAGCTGGCACCGGGCTACACCGCCGAGCGGCATCAGCTGTATGCACGGTATCTGCGTGCGCGCCATGCCGGCGGTGGAATGGATGATGCGTTACCCGATGATTTCAATCGCTTCCTTACCGCACCGTGGAGTCCCACGCTGTTTCTGGAATACCGCCGAGACGAACAACTGCTGGCCGTCGCCGTTACCGACATCTGCGCCAACGGCGTTTCCGCGGTCTACACGTTCTTCGAACCAAGCGAGGAGGCACGCAGCCTGGGTACCTTCGCCATCCTGCAACAGGTGGCGTTGGCACGCCGCCGTGGCCTGCCATGGCTGTATCTCGGCTTCTGGATCGACGGTCATCCAAAGATGGATTACAAGCGCCGCTTCAAGCCGCTGCAGATCCGCACAACAGCGGGCTGGACAACGCTGGCCAGTCAGGCAACGACCGCTACGCGGTGATCGGCACCGGGCTCTCGGCTGCGGTGCGGCCACGCCTTCAATGGAAAAGCCGCCAGCAGGCGGCCCTCGATGCTCCGCCCCACGTCACACCGAGTTCTACTTCAGCCGTTGTCCGCCGCCGCGACAATGCCGGATGGGCGCTTGGCACCGGCGAAATGCCTGGCCCAATACGATTCGCCCAGGCTGGAAACCTGCACCGACTTGCCGGTGGCCGGCGAGTGGATGAAGCGGCCATTGGAAAGATAGATGCCCACGTGCGAGATGCGGTGCCTGCGACCCGTACGGAAAAACACCAGATCGCCCGGCTTCATGTCTGCACGGTCAACCTTGAGGCCAGCAAGGAACTGTGACGCGGAATTGGTCGGCAGCTTCATGCCAATGGCATGCGCAAACACGTAGCGGACAAAGCCGCTGCAATCAAACCCAGTGGAAGGGTTGCTGCCGCCACGCACATAGCGCGTGTCGCGCAAATTCATCGCCAGGCCGATCAGTGCCTTGCGCAGATCGGTGACCTTCGCGGCGTTGTCAGTGGTCGGATCTGCGCTGACGCCCCCGACTTGCCCCACTGCCTGCGCAGCGCCGGCCGAGGTTGGCGGCAAGACCGCCGGGCCAACATTGAAGGTCACCCCGTCGCTCGACGGCCCGGACAGCGTTGCCGGCGCGGCGTCAGCAACGATCGTTGCACTGTCGGCCGGTAACTGGGTCGCCACGGCGGCGTGCGTGGCAGCGTGGTTCTTGTGGTTTTTGCGCGCAATGTGTGCGTGCTTCCTGGTGTGGGTCTTGGCGACCGCGTGTACCTTGTTCGTGCCCTGAGCCTTGGCGACAACGTGCGTCTTGGCCGTTGCGTGCGTCTTGGCCGGGATGTGGGTCCTGACTACGGCCGGGGTGTTGGCTGGAGCCTGTGCCTGCGCAGCGGTGGCGACTTGCGCCTGAAGCGAACCCGCGGCCAGCAGCAGCGAAACGAGCGTGGCAGCAACAGTCAATCGCTTGATCGGCATCTGGCAGGAATCCCACGGGGGTGACACGAAAGCCGACCAAAGAACCGGTTGGCAAACGTGAGCAAGCAGTGAACTTAGCAAGAAGAGCCCCGGCGGATGTTCAATCGAGGTTAACTGAACTGCATCGTTTCGGGCGACCTTGTCACCCATCGGATTTTCCATCTTGCTGATAGTTGAGGCTTTTCAGCCACAATGTACGCAGTGCGTCGCAAAGTTTACTGAACCAATCAAATCATCCGGGCCAGTAATAAGAATCCGGATAGGGCCGCTGCCCAAAGATCGCGGTACCGATGCGCACCTCGGTCGCGCCCTCGGCGATGGCCAGCGGAAAGTCGCCGCTCATGCCCATCGACAACCGGGGCAAGTCATGCCCGCGCACCACCGCCTGATCGCGCAGCTCACGCAGCAAGCGGAAACAACCACGCACGGCCTCGGGCGTGGGCGAGTTGATGGCCAGCGTCATCAGTCCGCGCACACGCATGCTGTCATACGCGCGCAGCGTGTCCAGAAACTCCGGCAATGCATCAGGTGGCACCCCGTACTTGCTCGGCTCGTGCGAGGTTTTGACCTGCACCAGGACGTCGATGACGCGGCCTTCCCGTTGCAGGTGGCGATGCAGCACGGCGGCCAGTTCGGGCCGGTCCAGCGACTGCACCTCGCTGGCCAGGCGCGCGACATCCCTGGCCTTGTTGGTCTGCAGGTGGCCAATCATCACCCAGTCAATACCGCAGTCAGCCAGTGGCGCCGCCTTGTCACGAATCTCCTGCACCTTGTTTTCGCCGAAACGGTGCAGCCCCAGCGCGACCGCAGCCCGGATCACTGCCGGCCCGAAGGTCTTGCTGACTGGCAGGATATTGACCTCGCCCGGATCGCGCCCGGCGGCACAGCAGGCATCGGCAACGCGGTGGCCGATCTGCGCCCAGCTCGCAGCCAGCCAGTTCGGCTCGGCGTGGTCGGTTGCCTGCTCGACCATCAGTTACCCGCGCCCTGACCATGAGCGTGATGGCGCGCCACCACGTCAGCGACGATCATGCTGACCTTCTTGCCGGTGGGAATGTGCAGAAATTCGTTCGGGCCGTGGGCGTTTGAATGCGGGCCAAGCACCCCGGTAATGAGGAACTGGGCCGCGGGAAATTTTTCCCCCAGCATGCCCATGAACGGAATACTGCCGCCTTCACCCATGAACGTTGCCGGCGCGCCAAAGTAGTGCTGCGAGGCGTCGTCCACGGCCTTCGCCAGCCACGGCGACAGTGCCGGGGCATTCCAGCCGCTGCCATCCTTTTCCAATGCAAACGTCACCTTGGCCCCGTACGGCGGATCCTTTTCCAGCAGGCGCTTGAGGAACGCCCCCGCCTGCGCGCCGTTGAGCGTTGGCGGCACGCGCAAGCTCAGCTTGGCCGAAGTCAGTGGACGCAACACATTGCCCGCGCTTTCCAGTGGCGGAATGCCATCCATGCCGGTAATCGCCAACTGCGGCCGCCAGGTGCGATTGAGGACCAGCTCGGTCAGATCCAGCGTCAGCGGCTGCATGCCCTTGACCCACGGAAACTTGTCGTAGATATCCGCGCCCAGCACCTTGGCGGAAAGGGCCGCCTGCTCCACCCGCTCGGCCGGGATTTCCACATACAGCTCTTTGGGCTTGATCTCCCCCGTGGCCGGATCCTCCAGACGCGACAGCAGGTTGCGCAGGATACGGAAGCTGTCCGGCACCACGCCCGACGCGTCACCCGAATGCACGCCTTCATCCAGCACCTGCACGGTGAGATTGCCACCGGTCATGCCGCGTAACGAGGTCGTCAACCACAGCTGGTCGTAATTGCCACAACCCGAATCCAGGCACACCACCAGCGTGGGGCTGCCGATCCGCGTCGCCAGGAGATTCACGTAGTACGGCAAGTCCAGGCTGCCGGACTCTTCGCAGGCTTCAATCAGGACCACGCAACGCGCGTGCGGCACGCCCTGCTCGTGCAACGCGAGCAAGGCCGACACCGCACCAAAAATCGCGTAGCCGTCGTCAGCGCCACCACGACCGTACAGGCGATCGCCCTTGATCACCGGCGTCCACGGGCCCAGGCCTTCGCTCCAACCGGTCATCTCCGGCTGCTTGTCCATGTGCCCGTACAACATCACCGTATCGTCGCCGACACCCGGCACCTCGATGTAGATGAGCGGCGTGCGACCTTCCGCCTCCAGTACCTCCAGCGTGGCGCCAGGCAATGCCGTCAACTTGGACCGCGCCCAGGTTTCCATCAGCTTCAGTGCCGCATCCATGTGCCCGTGCGCTTTCCACTTGGCGTCAAACATGGGCGACTTGTTGGGGATGCGGATGTACTCGACCAGCTGCGGTACGACCTCTTTGTCCCACAGGTCACTGACGAAGCGGGAAAGGCGGGCGGTATCCATGACAAGCTCCAGCGCGGGCAAAACGCCATTGTACTGCGCGCGATGCAACTGCTGCCGGCCGCCGACGCGGGTCCGCCAGCACGCCGCGCGGCGTGCGCTACACTCGCGCGCCTCATCAACACCTCTGTCGTGCCTCATGATCCTGCCGCGTTACCACATTGCCGCGTCTGCCATCGCCGGTGCCGGCCAGGGGCTGTTCATCGATGAAACCGTTGCCGCCGGCCGGGTCATCACCGCGCCCGATGCGATCAACCAGACCTTTGCGCTGGCCGAGATCCTCGCTTCGCCCGAGCTCAACGCCCAGTTTGCCGCCAGCGCCCGCTGGTTCGAGGATCGCTACACCCTGTCGCCGGAATGGCCGGACGAGTGCTTCATCAACCACAGCTTCACGCCGACCGGCTTGTGGCATCTCGGCTTCATCTTCGCGCTGGCGGACTTGCCGGCCGGCAGCGAGATCACAGTGGATTACCAGCACCTGTTGCCACCTGGCCAGGCCGAGGGCTTTGTCGATTCGTGTACCGGGAGGATAATCAGCGGTCTCGCATGGCACGACAGCCTCACCAGCAGCACCCGTGCGCTGGCCGAACTGCTGGCCGCACACCGTAGATGACGAATGCTTGAAATACCCACGATTGAAACCGCGCGCCTGCGCCTGACCGCGCTGACCGAGGCACACTTCAACGACTATGCCGCGATGCTGGCCGACCCGGACAGCACGCAGTGGGTTGGTGATGGCCAACCGCTGGACCGCACCAATGCGTGGCGCTCGCTGGCCATGCTGCTTGGTCACTGGCAGTTGCGCGGCTGCGGCATGTGGGCGCTGGAGCTCAAGAACAGCGGCGAGTTCATCGGCCGCGCCGGGCTGATGTACCCCGAGGGCTGGCCGGATCTGGAACTGGGCTGGATGCTCAAGCCCGAATATCGCCACCACGGTTACGCCACCGAGGCTGGCGTGGCGGCACTCGAATTCGCGTGGCGGCATTTGCAGGCAAAGCGCGTGATCAGCCTGGTGCGCATCGGCAATGAAGAATCGGATCGCCTCGCCGAACGCCTCGGCGGCGAGCACATCGAAGACATGGATTTCTACGGCAGCAACCGCCACGTGTTCGCGTACTACCCGCCGCACGCAGTCCACCAGCGCGTGTACGCGTAAGTCAACGCACAACGTGGCACGTGCCGCGCGCGTCACACGCAAGCCAGGGGTCACGCGCAACCACGAACGTCCGGACCCGCGCCCGCACCCCACGGCACACGCGGCTCGCCGCGGTTGCTCAGTACACGTCGCGCCGATAACGCCCTGCAGCCCGCAGTTGCTCCACTTGGGCCGTACCCAGCACCTCACGCAACACCGCGTCCACTGCCGGTGCCATACCCGCGAGACTGCCGCAGACGTAAATCGCGGCGCCAGCATCCACCCAATGCCGTACGTCGTCAGCGGCCTCGCGCAAGCGGTGCTGCACGTACACACGCTCCGGCTGATCGCGCGACCACGCAAAATCCGCGCGCTCCAGCTGACCACTCGCCAGCCATTGTTCGATCTGCTCGCGATAATAGAAATCGCGCGCAACCTGGCGCTCGCCAAACAGCAACCAGTTACGTGGCCGGTGTGCCGCGATGCGGGCTGCCAGCAACGCGTGCAACGCCGCCATGCCAGTCCCGTTGCCAATCAGGAGCAACGGACGCGCATCCGCCGGCATATGGAAGTTGAGGTTGCTGCGCACCCGCAACGCAACCTCTGCACCTACCTCCGCGCGCTCAGTCAGCCAACTCGAGCCCAGGCCCGAGACACCATCGGGCCTGCGCATCTGCCGTACCAGCAGATGCAGTGCGCCGTCGCCGGGCAGCGACGCGATGGAGTATTCGCGGTGCGGCAAACGCTGCGCGAGCGCCGCCACCGCACTGGCATCCAGCCCCACCACTTCATCGGTGGACGGCAGGCACGAGCGCGCGAGCAACGCCGCCAGCGACAAACGCTCCCGCGCCACCGTCACCATCGAAGTACCGTCCAGGCCCTGTGCAGCCAACCACGCATTGACTGTCGCCGGCGCATGACCGGGACCAATCTCCACCAGATCACCCGCCTCCCAGCTCATCCTGCCTTGCACCGGTCGCAACGCGACATGGAAGCACGGCGCACCGGCGCTGCCGGGATTGAGCACGCGCCGCTCGACCAGCTGCCAGCGCTGATAGCGCGGCGCCTGCCAGTCGGGTCGATCGCTGCCGGTGACCACCGCCAGGCGATGTTGCCAATGGCGCAGCGCGGACTCGTCTTCGCTGTCCACTTCCACCGGATCGAACAACGCCTGCGCGCCGCTGGCTTGCAACCACTGCTGCAGCTTGTGGCCAAAGCCACAAAAATCGTCGTAGTCGGAATCGCCAAGTGCCAGCAAGCCGTAGCGCAGCGCCGACAAATCGGCCGGTTGCGCCATGCAGCGCTGAAAAAACGTCGCCGCGGCATCCGGTGGATCGCCATCACCGGTGGTGCTCACCACGAACAAGGCCCGGCGGGTTGCCTGCAGATCGGCCACACCGAGCGTCCCCAGAGCATCCAGACGCATCGCCAGACCCGTGCCGTGCAGCGCCTCCCCGGTCTGTCGCGCGAGCTGTTCGG